>NZ_JAMQOP010000001.1:1584993-1901992 GCF_031624495.1 Halogeometricum sp. S1BR25-6
CGAGGAGGAAGTCCGTCGCGTCGGCGCTGAGTGTGGCGATGCTCGTCACGGGCCGTGCTACGTCGGGGGCCGGTTTCAAGACGACGGCCGCGTTCGTCCGGTGCGAGTTCGGGTAGCCGTCGAAAAGTGCCCCGAGAGCGTCCGAGGAGCCCGGAAATCCGCCCCTCCGGGCGCCGACGGGCGACAGATACCTCGAACTGCGCCTGATAGCGCTGCCAATAAGCTTTGGCCGACGACGACCCGTCTTTTCTGCTTGCGTCTGCGCGTTCGTTTATCCATCGCCGGAGCCGGTCGAACCCTGCACTTGCAGGCGTGAGACGGGTATGCGCTCGTAGCGAGTATGGAGTGCGATGAGCGCAAACAACGACGCGGACGAGGAGCGAGTGCTCTCAGACCTCGAAGAGATGCGGTCGTGGGCCGAGGAGACCGGGTCGCGCCCGGTCGTCGCCGCCACGTCCGAGGGGTCGCTGGAACTCCGCTTCACGACCGACGAGGACGCGGAGGGTCGCGAACTCGACTGGGAGGAGTTCACCTCGATGTACGAGGCGTCGGACGTGGCGTTCGTCGTGGACGACGGCGACGAAGGAAGACAGCGCTTCGTCGACAAATCCCGCGTTCCGGGCGCGGGCGACGAAGACGAAGACGACGTCCACCCCGACGCGGACCGGCGCGGGACCGACGAGGTGGACCGCGAGACCGACCAGATGGAGCGAGAGGCCCAAGAGGTGAACAACCCGGACAACCACCGCGACGAGGAACCGTTCCAGAGCTAATCCGGGTTCCGCTCCCCGAACCGTCCGTTCTCGCCGTTCTCTCCTCACCTTCGACCCGCGGAGCGGCGCGTCCGCTTCGAGGACGACTCCGGGCGCAGAACGGAGGCCGACGAGAATCGCCGACCGACCGAGGGCGGAGCGGTCGCCTCAGTTCTCGGCGGTGTCGACGTCGGATTCGACGTCGTCGGACGTGCCGTCCGAGGCGTCGGTCGCCTCCTCGTCGGCGACGCGTCCGCCGTCGGCGAGGGCCTCGGGGTTCGACAGGTCCTCCGACATCCGCCGCTCGAACCACTGCCACTCGCGGGAGAACTGGTTGGACTCCTTCAGGTTCCACGGGTCGGGGGTCCGGACCACCGGTCCCGTCCGGAAGGAGTTCACCATGTTGAACAGCCAGATGCCGACGCTAGCCGCGAGAACGAACGCGCCGACGGTCGCAATCTGCTGGAGGAGCGTGAACTCGACGGGGTACTGCGCCGACCGCCGCGGCAGTCCCATCAGGCCCATGAGGAACAGGGGCATGAAGGTCACGTTGACGCCGACGATGCTGAGGACGGCGTGAAGCGTCCCGAGGCGCTTGTTGTACATCCGTCCGGTCAGGAGCGGGTACCAGTAGTACGACGCGGCGAACATCGAGAAGGCGATGATGCCGACGACGATGAAGTGGAAGTGCGCCACGACGTAGTAGGTGCCGTGGACGACGACGTCCACGGGGATGGAGGCGAGGAAGATGCCCGTCACGCCGCCGATGACGAACAGTCCGATGCCGCCGACGAGGAACTGCATCGGGGCTTCGAGGCGGACGTTGCCGTTCCAGAGCGTCGCCATCCAGTTGAACGTCTTGACGGCGCTCGGCACCGCGATGGCGAGCGTGACCACCATGAACGAGGCGCGGAGGCGGGGGTCCATCCCCGTCGCGAACATGTGGTGCGCCCAGACGCCGAACGAGAGCACGCCGATGGCGAGCGTCGAGTAGACGATGAACTTGAACCCGAACAGCTTCCGTCCCGAGAACTTCGGCAGTATCTGGCTCGTCAGCCCGAACGCCGGGAGGACGAGGATGTACACCTCGGGGTGACCGAAGAACCAGAACAGGTGCTGCCAGAGGATGGGACCGCCGGCCTCGACGGCGAAGAACGCCGTCCCGAAGTTGCGGTCGAACAGGAGCATGAGGACGGCGCTCCCGAGGACGGGGAACGCGAACAGGATGAGGCCGCTCGTCGTCAGGAGCGACCACGTGAGGATGTCGAGCGTGGACCAGCTAACCCCCTCGCCGCGTTCGGTGAAGATGGTGACGATGATGTTCACGCCGCCCATGATGGTCGCCAGTCCGGAGAGGTGCAGGCCCAATAGCAGCAGGTCGACCTGCGGGTTGGTCAGTTGGGTGGTCAGCGGCGTGTACAGTGTCCACCCCATCGTCGGCGGTTCCAAGGCGTAGAGGAACTCGACGCGCGGGCCGACGGCGTCGATGACCTTCGCTAACACCTCGGTGAGGAGGCCGGCGCGGACGAGGACGAACGATGGCGGTAAGAGCCAGAAGGCGATGGCGTTGATGCGCGGGAACGCCATGTCCTCGGCGTCGATGAGGAGGGGGAGGAAGTAGTTCGCCAACCCGGTGAACACGGGGGTGACGAAGAAGAACAGCATCGTCAACCCGTGCGTCGTGAACAGGCCGTTGTACGTCTCGGCGTTCCAGACGTCGGTCCCGGGGGTGAACAGTTCCGTCCGGATCATCATCGCGTCCGTCGCCCCCCACATGCCGGCCGCGAGGCCGAACAGGAGATAGAGGATGCCGATGTCCTTGTGGTCGACGCTCGTCACCCATCGCATCAACCCGTACGGCTTGCTGGTCTTGTGTTCGCGGCCGTACAGCGTGCCGACCATGGGCAGTCGGCTCTCGGAGCCGGAGTCGGCGCTGCGTTCGCCGCCGTCGGTTCGACGCTCCTCGGAGACCCGTCGGTCGTCGACCCGGCGTCCGCCGTCGGGGCGTTCTTCGCCGCCGTCCGTCCGGAGCGAGGCGGGGTGTCGGGGCGATTCGGTCGTGGTGGGGTCCGTCGACTCGCGGCGGCGCCAGTACGCCCAGCCTCCGAGGAGGACACTGACGACGGCGAGAAGCGGAACGAGCGGCAGAGACATTATCAACTCGCGCGAGAGGCGCGTGAGAGCGACTTAGGACGGTCCCCACATAAGTGACGAGGCCGTCCCCAGAATCTTGGAACCGTCGGGCGGCGGACCGACGAACGGGGCCGAGATGTCGGGGTTAGCCCTGAAGCTCCGAACCGTCGCCGAGCGTACCGCCCGACGGCGTTCGACCCGTGAGACGGGCGTAGACGGCGCCGGTGATATAGCCGTAGGCGAGGTGGGCGACGAGCGTCAGGCCGGCGAAGGCGAACACGATGGCCCCCGAGAGTTCCGCCCGTCCGAGGAGGAGGAACGGAATCCAGAGGAGCACGCCGATTCCCATCCCCTTTATCGCGGGGTCAGACCCGGGGACGGAGTCCTCGACGGCGACGAGCAGGAGGGGCCACGCCAGCGTCCCGGCGGCGACAAACAGGACGAATCCGACGGTCGTACTCCCGGGGACGCCGACGAACCGCGCGACGACGTCGAACATGCCTACCTGCGACCGGGTTTCGACCTCGAAGAGGAGGAGTAGAACGGTCAGCGCGGCGGTTCCGGAGAGTCCACCGGCGACAGCGGCGAGGGACCGGTTCATACCGTTCGGTTCGTAGAACTGCCGAATAAGCCTGACGGGGCGCGGGCGAAACTACACGTTCACGAGGGGAGTGGATTCGAGTGGCGGTCGGTCGACGCTCGGCGTCGTCCGACCGTCCTGCGGACCCGTCACCTTACAGGATGAACGTGACGATAGCGAGCACGAGGAACACCACGACGAGGATTCGCGCGGCGCTCATCGAGAGGCCCGCGACGCCGCGGAACCCCGCGAAACCCGCCAGAATGGCGAGCACGAGGAACGCGATGGCGAGCGTCAGGAGCCCTCCCGACTGCAGGGGGAGCGCGGTCGACGCGACTGCGGCACCGGTCGTGAGCGCTGTGAGTGCTGTCATTGCAGTTTCGACGACTCTCTCTCGACACATAACCGTTGTAGCCCTCGAATTGACAGTCACTTATTCCGACAGCTGCGACGATTGATACCGGCGTGGCGCCTACCACGCCGAGTGTCCCGCGCCGATTCCGTCGTCCGAGTGACGAAAGCCGTCGTCGCCATCAGTCGCGAGAAGAACGTGACGACGCTCGCCGCCAGTCTGTCGTACTACGTGTTCAACGCGTTCGTGCCGACGGTGTTCCTGTTGGTCGTCGGCATCGCCACGTTCGGCAGCGTCGACGCCATCGCGCAGGGACTCGGCCGCCTCACGAGCGTCGAACCGAACCAGCTTCAGCGGGTGTTGAAGATGATCGGCGCCCAGACCGACGCCCGCGTTCGGGCGCTGTCGCTCGCCGTCGCCATCATGGTGTGGAGTACGCTGAAGAGCTTCCGCTCGATTCAGGACACGTTCGCCGAGGTGTACGGCACGCGCCGGCACACGTCGTTCTGGGGGCGCATACGCGACACGGGACTCGTCTTCGTCGGCACGACCATCGCGCTCATCGTCGTCTCGTTCGTCTCCGTCGCCCTGTCGTTGGCTCTCGGCGGCTGGTGGTCGGTGGCGAGCGGACTGCTCATCTTCGCCTCCCTGGTCGTCGGCTTCTTTCCGATGTACTACTTCTTCCCGGGCGTCGACCAATCGCCGCGCGAGGCGCTTCCGGGCGTCCTCGTGGCCGCGGCCGCGTGGACCGTCTCGGGGTTCGTCTTCCGCGTCTACGTCGGCCTCTCCGAGAGCGTCCAACTGTACGGCATCGCGGGCGTGGCGCTCATCTTCCTCTCGTGGCTGTATCTCGGCGGACTGGCCATCCTCGTCGGCGTCGTCGTCAACGCCGTCCTCTCGGGACGCGTCGACGCCGACCTGGAGTGGCTCCCGAGCGTTCCCAGCGCGCCCGAGGCCCTGTCGGACGACGACGAGGTCGACGCCGAGGCGCGCTCGTGACCCCGCCGGACGGCCGCCGAGCGCGTGATTCGACGGCTATATCACCGATTGGTGACTGAGAGGAGACGATGCCGGTCGCTCCCCACGCTCTCCGCGGGGTCGCCGTCCGCGTCGTCTCGCCCGCCCGCGAGGTGGCGTCCCGTGGTTGACCTCGAACTCGACGGTGTCCGCCGGGAGTACGCCGGAACGGCCGCCTTGGCGGACGTCTCCCTGTCGGTCGCCGAGGGGGAGTTCTTCACGCTGGTCGGCCCCTCCGGGTGCGGGAAGACGACGACGCTCCGCCTCGTCGCCGGGTTGGAGTCGCCCGACGCGGGCGCCGTCCGCTTCGGCGGCGAGGACGTGCGCGGGGTGCCGACCGAGGACCGCGACGTGGGCGTCGTCTTCCAGAACTACGCGCTGTTCCCCCACATGAGCGTCCGCGAGAACGTCGCCTACGGCCTGCAGTTCGACGGGCCGCCCGCCGGGACCACGAAGGAGGAACGCGTCGACGAGCTGCTGTCGATGGTGAATCTAGAGGGAATGGGCGGCCGCGACCCGGACGAACTCTCCGGCGGGCAACAGCAGCGGGTCGCCCTCGCCCGCGCCCTCGCGCCCGAACCGCGCGTCCTCCTCCTCGACGAACCCATGAGCGCCCTCGACGCCCGACTCCGCGAGCAACTCCGCCGCAGCGTCAAGGCCATCCAACGGGAACTGGACGTGACGACGCTGTACGTCACGCACGACCAGGAGGAGGCGCTGGCCGTCTCCGACCGCGTGGCCGTGATGAACGCCGGCCGGGTCGAACAGGTCGGCACGCCGCAGGCGATATACCGCCGGCCGGAGACGGCGTTCGTCGCCTCCTTCGTCGGCGACAACAACGTCTTCGAGGCCGAGGTTCTGGCGTCGCCCCCCGAGTCGACGGCCGCCCGCGTCGCGGACGCCGAGTTCGAACTGCCGCCCGTCGACGCCGCGGCGGGCGAGACGGTGCGATTCTGCGTCCGCCCGGAGCGCCTGTCGGTGGCGGACCCGCCCTCGCCGGACGCCCCCTCGCCGCCGAACCGCCTGACCGTCGACGTGGAGACGGCGGAGTTCCTCGGCGATACGACCCGGCTGTACTGCCGGTGGGCGGGGAGACGGATAGTCGTCCGGACGCCGGACGTGCCCGACGCGGACCGCCTCGACGTCGAATTCGAGCCCGCGGCGGCGACGTTTTTCTGAGTCCGAGATGTCGACCCGCGGCCGCGCGCTCCGGAAGCGACACCGACATGCCGGGCGCGCGAGAGGCCCCATCCGATGATAACGCTCGCTTCGGACTTCGGGACGCCGTACCCGGCGGCGATGAAAGGCGTGCTACTCGGACGCACCGACGCCCGACTCGTCGACGTGGGCCACGACTTCCCGCGGCAGGACGTGCGCGCGACGGCTTTTTGGCTCCGGGAGGTGCTGCCGTACTTCCCGCCGGCGACGCACCTCGTCGTCGTCGACCCCGGCGTCGGCACCGACCGCGCGGCCCTCGTCGTCGAGGTGGACGGACACACCTTCGTCGCGCCGGACAACGGCGTCGTGCTCCCGGTCGCCCGCGAAATCGCCGGCGACGACTTCGACGTGTACGAAGTCGCGTACGAGGAGACGCCGAGCAACACGTTCCACGGGCGCGACGTGTTCGCGCCGGCCGCGGCGGACGTCCACGACGCCCCCGCGGTGACGGCCGTCGACCGAATCGCGCCGACAGACGAGTACGTCGACCTCGCCTTTCCAGACCCCGACGTGGGCGACGGCGCCGCGGCGGGCGAAGTGCTCGTCGTCGACGGCTTCGGCAACGTCGTCACGAACGTCCCCGGGGAGTTCCTCGACGGCCTCGACCGGGTGTCCGTCGGCGGGGAGGCGGTTCCGGTCGGCCGGTCGTACGCCGCCGTCGACCCCGGCGACCGTGTCGTTACCGTCGGCAGCCACGGCAACGTGGAGTTCGCGGTGAACCGCGGCCGCGGCGACGACGCGTTCGGGTTCGAGGCGGGGGACGCGGTGTCGCTCGAACGCGCGTGAGGCGACGGGACGGGGGTCGGAGCCGGCGGACGAGAACTTTTTTCACGGAGACGAGTGACGGCCGAGACGACCTCTTACGGCCGTAGCCGCGGCACCGCGCTCCGCTCGGTGCCGCGCCGGCCGGTCGTCGCCCGTTACGCGGCGAACACCATGACACGAGACGCGCGCGAGAGACTCGCGAAACGGTTCGCAGACTACCGAATCGCCCGTCGCCTCCACGACGTGCCGCCGCACGAGGTGTACGAGATAGCGCTCGACGGCCGCCGCGCCGTCTACAAGGGCGACATCGAACCAACGGGGAATGCGGCCGTCGAAGGCCGTATCATCGACATCGTCGGGCGTGAGACGGCGGTTCCGGTGCCCGAGATACGGCACGTCGGCGACGATTACTACGTCGCCACGTGGCACTCCGGCGCCCCCGCGCCGGACGCGTCGGATGAGGCCGACGAGGCGTGGGCGCGCGCCGCCGGTCGCGGGCTGGCGACGCTCCACGAAGAGACGGAACCGCTGGTCGACGGCTACGGCCCGTTCCGCGCGGCCGGCGGCAGTCTCCGCGTCGAGACGGCGGACGACTGGCACGGGGCGGCCGTCGACGACGTCCGCCAACGCCGGTCGGTCCTCGCCGAGTACGGCCACGCCGACGTCGCCGACGCCGTGGTCGGGTTCCTCCGCGACCGCCCGGACGCCTTCGACGGCGCGGGCGACCCCGTCTGCTGTCACGGGTGGTGGACGCCCGAACACGTCGCTGTCAGTGACCGGCGGGTCGCGTGCGTCGTCGACTTCGAGCACGCGACGGCGGCACCGGGTGAGTGGGACTATTTGCGGACGGTCACGCCGACGTTCGCGGCGCGCGGCGAGGACGCGACGGCCGCGCGACGCGCGTTCCGGCGCGGCTACGAATCGGTCCGCTCGCTCCCACCCGGGTTCGAGCGCCGACGCCAGTACTACCGGCTGGTGAACGGCGTCTACTACTTGCAGTCGCTCTACGTGCAGGACCAGCACGGGTCGGCGGCGACGGCGGAGCGTGCGAAGCGGTTCCGAGCGCGGATGTTCGAGACGATGTCGGAACTCGGCTGAGGGCGGGTCAGGCGAAGGCGCGACTCGTCACGCCGAGTCGCTTTTGCTCTCGACGCCCCAACTCCCGGCCATGAGCCGCTTCGACGCCGTCCTCTTCGACCTCGACGGGACGCTGTGCGAGAGCGACCAGGACGTCGACCACCTCTACTTCGGGGCGTTCGAGCGGGCGGGCGTGGAACCGTTCGGCGTCCCGAGCGACCTGTGGGCGGTGCTGGACGGCCCGCCGACCACTCCGGACGAGTTCGGCTACTACCGCGCCGGCTTCCGGGCGGTGGCGGCCGAGCACGACCGGGAGGGGGCGGACGTGAGCGCCGTCGCCCGCGAGTTCGTCGACGGCATCGACTACGGGGCCGTCTCGCTCCTCGACGGGGCGGAGGCGGCGCTGGAAGACGCCGGTGTCGGCCATCGAGTGGGGCTGCTGACGAACGGTCCCGAGTACCGCCAATCGGTCAAACTGGAGGCGCTGGGGTTGGAGGACGCCTTCGAGGTAATCGTCTACGCCGGCGACATGGAGCGCCGGAAACCCCACGCCGACCCGTTCGACCGGGCGGTCGAATCGTTGGGCGTCGACGCGTCCGACGCGCTCTACGTCGGCAACTCCCTGAAGTACGACGTGGCCGGCGCCCGCGAGGCCGGGATGCCCGTCGCGTGGTATCCCGACGGCGACGTCGACCCCGGGTCGTACGACCCCGACTACGTCGTCGAGTCGCTCCCGGAACTCGCCGCTGTGCTCGACGGGTCCGCGGAGTGATTCGTCGGAGCCGTCGGGGGACGTCGACGACCGACGACCGGCCGCGGGAGGTGCGCCGGTGGACGACGTGACCGCGGTGCTCGACCGGGAGTTCCCCGCCCGGCGCGTCGCGGAGACGACGCCCGCGCGGCGGGGCAACACGAAGGAGACGACGCTGGTGCGGTTCGCCGACGGCGGGGGCGTCGTCGTGCAGTTCTCCGCGGACGCCGAGGCGTTCCGGACCGAACTCGCACTCGCCCGCGCGGTCCGGGAACGCACCGCGGTGCCGACGCCGCGGGTCCTCGCCGACGGATCGCTGGGCGGTCGACCGTACGCGGTCGTGGAACTGGTCGACGGAGCCGACCTGCACGAACGGTTCTCGCGCGTATCTTCGGCGACGCGACGACGGCTGAGTCGAGGATTCGGCCGCTCGCTCGCGGCGCTGCACGAGTCGTTCGTCTTCGAGGACTACGGCGCCGTGCGCGTCGAGGACGGACGCACGGGCGGCGAAGGAGACGAAGACGCGGGTGCCGCGTTGCGCGCCGACGGCACCGAGTCGTGGCCGTCGTGGTTCGACGCCCACGCCCGGGCGGGCGTCGACGCCCTCCCGACGGCGTTCGACGGCGTCCGGGACGAACTCCTCGCGGCCCTCGACGACGCCGACGTCTCCGGGAGTCCGACGCCGCGACTGTACCCGTGGGACCTCCGGCCCGGAAACGCCGTCTTCGACGGCGGCGACGTGGCCGCCGTGCTCGACTGGGGCGGGCCGCTGTCGGCGGCGGCGGGCCTCGCCGCCGCCAAGGTCGAACACCTCGTCGCGGACTGGTACGTCGCCGACGGCGCCCCCCTCAGAGTCGCGTTCCGCGAGGGCTACCGCTCGGTGCGGCCGTACCCCGAGGTTCCCTCCGTCTACCGACTCGCGGCGGTCGTCCGCTCGGCGGTGGACTCACACGGGGTCGTGACGCGGCCGCGCTACCCCGAACTGGAGGGCAAAAAGGCGGTCGCGTTCCACCGCGAACGAATGTGCGAGTGGCTGTCGGCCGCCTCGCCGTCCGACGGCTGAGAGCGGTCGGGGGCCATATTTTCAGCAAGCCGAGTCTTGATGCGCCGCCGCGGGGAACGGCTCCGCCGGTGACCGACAGGTGAGCCTGCAGACGACGCTCGAACGAATCGGCGACGTCACGAGCAAGTACTTCGTCCTCTGGGTGGTGGCGGTGGCGCCGCTGGCGCTGTACTCGCCGGAGACGTTCACGCCCATCGCGCCGTACATCACGCCGCTCTTGGGAATCATCATGCTGGGGATGGGGCTGACGCTGACGCCCGCGGACTTCCGTCGGGTCGTCGAACGGCCGCGCGACGTGTTCGTCGGCGCGGCCAGCCAGTGGCTGCTGATGCCGCTGTTCGCCTACGGTCTCGTCGCCCTCCTCGGTCTGCCGCCCGAGATAGGCATCGGACTCATCCTCGTCGGCGCCGCGCCGGGCGGCACCGCCTCGAACGTGATGACCTACCTCGGGCGCGGCGACGTGGCGCTGTCGGTGACCATCACCACGGTGACGACCGTCGCGGCGCCGGTGGTGATGCCGGCGTGGATCGTGCTCCTCGCCGGCGAGTCCATCTCGGTCACGTTCGCGGAGATGGCCGCGTCCATCGTGCAGGTGGTCCTCCTGCCGGTCATCAGCGGACTGCTCCTTCGGTACGTCCTCGACCGGTACGCGCCGACCGTCGCCCGGGCGGGCGTCTCCATCTTCCCGGCGGTCAGCGTCGTCGCCATCGTCGCCATTATCGCCGCCGTCGTCGGACTGAACGTGACGACCATCCTCTCGGCGGGTCTCGTCGTCCTCCTCGCCGTCGTCCTGCACAACGGTCTCGGCCTCGGGTCGGGCTACGGTATCGGGCGCGCGAGCGGGATGCCCGAAGAGCGCGCTCGGACCTGCGCCTTCGAGGTCGGACTGCAGAACAGCGGGCTGGCCGTCGCGCTGGCGACGGCGCACTTCGGCGCGAGCGCTGCCCTGATTCCCGCGCTGTTCAGCGTCTGGCACAACGTCTCGGGGCCGGCGCTGGCGACGCTGTTCTCCCGGATGGACGACGACGACGGGTCGGCGTCCGAGGGCGGTTCGGCGTCGACGGCCGACTGACTCCGGTTCAGGATTTCGAGATGGAACCCCGACCGGCGTCGTCGTCGTCGAACGGCCGGACGCTGAGGGGGTCCTCCAACTCCTCGCCCTCCTCGGCGGCCTTCAGGTAGAGCGCGGCGGTGATGAGGCCGAGGTGGCTGAACCCCTGCGGGAAGTTTCCGAGCAGGTCGCCGGAGTCGGGGTCGACTTCCTCGGAAAGCAGTCCGAGCGGCGAGACGTGCTCGTTCGCCGCCTCGAACACCTCCCACGCCTCGTCCAAGCGGTCCGAGAGCGCGAGACAGCTCGCGAGCCAGTACGAACAGACCACGAACGCCCCCTCCTCGCCCGGCAGCGGGTCGTCCTGGTACCGACGGACCAGCCCGTTCCCGCGGCCGAGTTCCGACCAGACGGTGTCGATGGTCGACTGCACCCGTTCGTCGTCGAACGGCAGCATCCCCGAGAGGGGGAGCATCAGGACCGAGGCGTCGAGTTGCTCGTTGCGGAACGACTGGGTGAAGCTCCCCCACTCCTCGTCGTACCCCTCCTCGACGGTCGTCTTCTTTATCTCCTCGCGCACTTCCGACCACCGCTCGACCGGCGCGTCGAACGCTTCGCCTTCCGCGATTTCGAGCGCCCGGTCGAGCGCGGTCCAGCACATTACCTTCGAGTGGACGAAGTGCCGCTGGTCGTCCCGGAGCTCCCAGATGCCGGCGTCCGTCTGGTCCCACGCCTCGCAGACGTAGTCGGCGATGTCCTTCACTGCCCGCCAATCGGCGGCGGCGAGTTCGTTCTGCGCCTGCGCGAGGTGGTACACGGAGAGGATAAGCTCGCCGTACACGTCGAGTTGCGTCTGTCCGCTGGCCTGGTTGCCGATGCGGACGGGGGTGGAACCGCGGTAGCCCTCGAAGTAGTCGAGCGTCTCTTCCTCCAGGTCGCCGTGGTCGAGGCTGTAGAGCGGCCGTATCTCCGCGGGGTCGCGCTCGCGGCTGATCTGGAGGAAGTCCTCGATGTACTCGCGGGCCTCGCGCTCGTGCCCGAGGTTGACGAGCGCGCGGGTGGTGAACGCGCCGTCGCGTATCCACGAGTAGCGGTAGTCCCAGTTGCGGACGCCGCCGACCACCTCGGGCAGCGACGCGGTGGGCGCGGCGGCGATGGCGCCGGTGTCGCGGAAGGTGAGCAGTTTGAGCACGATGGCCGAGCGCGTGAGGAGGTCGTGGGCGTAGCCCTCGTGCGGGCAGTCGTCGCCGCAGTTGTGCGTCCACTCCTGCCAGTAGGAGGCGGTCTCTTCGAGGAGCAACTCGCAGCGGTCGTCGTCGGTCGGTACCTCCATCCCGTACTGGAGGACGTACCAGCGGTCCTCCCCGGCTGAGAGGTCGACTGTCGCCGTCGCCGTCGTTTCGGCGTCGTTCACGTCGAGGTCCGTCGGACTGACGAGGAACAGTCGCTTCCCGTCCCCGCTGGCGACGGCGCCGTTTTCGGTCGATTCGACGTGCGTATCCGCCCGCACGAAGTCGAACCGCGGTTCGAACTCGACGTCGAGTTCCACCTCCCCGTCGGTACAGGCGACCCGCCGATAGATACCCTGTACCTTCGGATTCGAGGGGTCCTCCTCGCCCACGAACGGCATGAAGTCGGTGACGGTCACCGTCCCCGAATCCGTCTCGAACGTCGTCTGCAGAACCGCCGTCTCGTCGAGGTAGGCCTGCTCGCTTTCGTACTCGGCGGTCGGTCGAATCGAGAAGTGGCCGCCGCCGGGGTCGAGGATGCGGGCGAACACGCCCGGCGAGGACACCTTCGGGAGACAGCACCAGTCGATGGACCCGTCGGCGCCGACGAGGGCCGTCGTCTCTAAGTTGCCGATCGCTCCGTACTCCTCCAGCGGTGTGTACTCACTCATCGTTCTCTGTGGCTCCCGTCCGATGCTCGGGCGGACCGTTCTACCGTAGGCCACCGTCGCGGAGGGTTCTAACTGTGGTGGCCGTTCACAGCCCTCTTCGCGGCGCTGTCTCCCGTTTCGACGCCCGGACCGTCAGCGACCTCTCACGTCTGCATCCGCGTCCGTACCCACCTGTCTCGCTGGCCACACGATAGAAGTGCGTTCCGCGAGAACGCCCAGAAGAGACGATGAGACGACACGTACCGAACGTCGCGGGAGGGAGCGCTCGATGAGTTCGACGGACCGCTCAGAAGTGGTCGTCATCACCGGGTCCTCCTCGGGCATCGGGCGGGCGACCGCGCACGAGTTCGCGGAGGACGGCGCCAGGGTCGCACTGCTCGCGCGCAACGAAGAGCGCCTGGAGAACGCGAAAGCGGAAGTCGAAGAACGCGGCGGGAAGGCGCTCGCCATTCCGACCGACGTCAGCGAGTACGACGAGGTCGAGGCGGCCGCAGAGCGGGTCGAAGAGGAGTTCGGCCCCATCGACACCTGGGTCAACGCGGCGATGGCGACGGTGTTCGGCGAGTTCACCGAGGTCGAACCCGAGGAGTTCGAGCGGGCGACCGACGTGAACTACCTCGGTTTCGTCAACGGGTCGCACGTCGCGCTGAACCGGATGGTACCGCGCGACAGCGGTACGCTCGTTCAGGTCGGGTCGGCGCTGTCGTACCGCGGCATCCCCCTGCAGGCGGCCTACTGCGGGTCGAAGTTCGCCATCCGCGGGATGACCGACTCCATCCGCACCGAACTGCTCCACGACGACAGCGACGTGCACGTGACGACCGTTCACCTGCCGGGCGTCAACACGCCGCAGTTCGACCAGGTGAAACTCCACGTCGACAAACTCCCCCGTCCGGTCGCGCCCGTCTTCCAACCCGAAGTCGCGGCCGACAGCATCCACTGGGCGGCCCACCACGAACGGCGCGAGGTGTACGTCGGGCGCTCGACGGTCAAGACCATCTGGGGGAACAAGATAGCGCCGTGGCTGGTGGATCGCCTGCTCGCGAAACAGGGCTACAGCGGCCAGTTCCGCGACGAGGACGTCCCCGACGACTACGAGGACTACCTCTTCGAACCCAAGTCGGGCGACCGGGGCACGCACGGGTCGTTCGACGACGAGGCCGAGGCGGGGAGCGTCCAACTCACGCTCACCAAGCATCGCGAGGCTCTCGGCGCGGTGCTCGGCGTCCTCGCGCTCGTGGCAGCGAAGCTCTACGTCGGTGACGACGGATGAGACGCGCCGCGCTGATTCGAGCCGCCTACGGACTCCTGCTCCTCCTCGCCCCCGATTCGCTGGTCGATTCGGTCGCCGGGGTCGAGACGGGACGAGCGTTCTCCGTCCTGCGGCGGATACTCGGCATTCGGCACCTACTGCAGGCGTTCCTGTTGCGTGAATCGGAGTGTCCGCTGGCGACGGGGGCCGGTGCCGGGACGGACCTGATTCACGCCGCCAGCCTGCTGCCGTTCGTGGCGCTCGACGGGTCGAAGCGGCGCGTCTACGTCGCCGACTTCCTCGTGGAGGTGGCGTTCGCTGCGGTGGACGTTCGGTCGGCGCTGAAGGACTGACGAGTATCGACGGTCGTTTTGTCGGCGGAGTTTCGACGCTGCGGAGCGTCGTTGAGAAGCAGTAGAGGGCGATATTCGCTGACGGTCCTGCTGACTGGAAGCCTTGAGACCGCGAGCGAGGCCGAAGGCCGAGTCTCGCGGAACTTTTTTGGTCCAGATTTTTGCGAGGAGCGGTTCCCGCAGCGAGCCGAAGGCTCGCGAGGAAACCCGACGAAGCAAAAAGGTGGATGGGCGCTACAGGATTTGAACCTCGGTCGCTCTGCTCGCTTCGCTCGCGACGCTCCCTGATTCAAATCCTTCGCGGTAGATGATTCTCCGCTCACTTCGTTCGCGGAAGAATCATGGGCGCTACAGGATTTGAACCCGTGGCAACTTGGTCCGAAGCCAAGCACTCTGTCCAGACTGAGCTAAGCGCCCTCACTCATTCGTACCGGCGCGGTGTAATTTAAACCCACGGATTCCGTTCGGCGAACCCGCCGACTCCGCGCCATTTATCATCGCGGGACGGGGACGTTCCGCGTATGCCACCCGCCGGGGAGTCCGAGTCCGCCGACAGGGGCGACGCGGCGGCGTCCGGAGACGCCCCGTCGGACGGGGCGCCCCCGGAATCGACCGGGACGGCCCGGGGTCTACTCGAACTCACGCGCCCCGGAAACACCGTCTCGGCGGGCGTCCTGACGTTCACCGGGTCGTTCGTGGCGGCGGGCGTGTTCGCCTCGCCGCTTAACGTCGCCGCGGCGATGCTGGCGACGGTGTTCGCCACGGGCGCCGGGAACGCGGTGAACGACTACTTCGACCGGGAGATAGACGCCATCAACCGACCGGACCGGCCCATCCCGCGCGGGGCGGTGAGCGACCGAGGGGCGCTCGCGTTCAGCGTCGCCCTGTTCCTCGGCGCCGTCGTCTGCGCGGCGCTGCTCCCCCTCGAAGCGCTCGGCATCGCGGTGGTGAATCTGCTGGCGCTGGTCGCGTACACGGAGTACTTCAAGGGGTTACCCGGAGTGGGCAACGTCGTCGTCGGCTATCTCACCGGGTCGACGTTCCTGTTCGGCGCCGCGGCGGTGGGGGACCCGTTCGACCGGAGCGTCCTCGTGCTGTTCGGCCTCGCCGCGCTGGCGACGTTCACCCGCGAAGTCGTCAAAGACGTGGAGGACATCGCGGGCGACAGGGAGGAGGGACTGCGGACGCTGCCCATCGTCGCCGGCGAACGCGTCGCCCTCGGCGTCGGTCTCGCGGCGATGGTCGTCGCGACGACTGCGAGCGCCCTCCCGTACTTGGAGAGCGGATTCGGCGTCGCCTACCTCGCCTTAGTCGTCCCCGCGGACCTCCTCATGTTGGCCGCGTGCGTCCGGTCGTTCTCGGACCCCGCGGTCGCACAGCGTCGTCTCAAGCGCGGGATGTTACTCGCCACGGCGGCGTTCATCGCGGGCCGGGTATTTATGCCGGCGGGGCCGATATGACGGTATCACGAGGTGTGCGGAACGAACGGTTCGTCGCCGTATTCGACAGACCGGAGACATCTCATCCGAAGCGGACGGTCATCGAATCAAAAAGAATAATATCGGCTCGCGATATGTTACATCGTCTAATGGCTATCGGTGAGGTCACACCCCCCGGAAGCGAGCGTCCACCAGTCGGTCGGCCGACGCAGAGGCACCCGCATGTATGACCTCTCGCCGGCGCTCGATGCCGAGGTACCCCCGGGGACAAACCTCCTCATCAGCGGACCGCCGCTCACAGGGAAGCGCTCGCTCGCGCTCGATATCCTCGCGCACGGCGCCAACGACGGCGACGGCGCCATCATCGTCACCACGAAGGACGGAGCCAAGCGCGTTCTCTCGGACTTCGAGAAGCGCACCCCCTACGAGGGGAAACCCGTCGCCGTCGTCGACTGCGTGACGCGCCAGCAAGGCGTCAACGACATCCGCGACGACGACCGCATCAAGTACACCTCCTCGCCGGTCGACATGACCGGCATCGGGATCAAACTCTCCGAGTTCCTGCAGGCGTTCCACCAGGACCGCAACATCGAGCAGAACCGCATCATGCTCCACTCGCTGTCGACGCTCCTGATGTACGCGGACCTCCAGACGGTGTTCCGCTTCCTGCACGTCTTCACCGGGCGCATCCAGAGCGTCGAGGGTCTCGGCCTGTTCGCCATCGACGCCAGCGCGCACGACGACAAGACGATGAACACGCTCAAGCAGTTGTTCGACGGCATCGTCACGACGTCGGAAGACGGCGAACCGCAGATTCGGCTCGCGTCCGACTGACCGACGCCCGACCGCGCGGCGCCGGCCTCCGGCCCTCGTCGACGCGGTGCTTTTTGTCCGCGGGCCGCGTTCCTCCGCGCATGGTGAGCGACGACGACCTCAGAGAGATGCTCGACGCCGACACCGTCGCCGTCGTCGGTTGTTCGACGACCGAGGGGAAGGCCGCCCACGAGATACCGGCGTACCTCCAGCGACACGGCTACCGCGTGATTCCGGTCAACCCGTTCGCCGACGAGATTCTCGGCGAGACGGCGTACGACTCGCTGGCGGACGTGCCGGAGGACGTCGAAATCGACCTCGTGGACGTGTTCCGTCCGAGCGAGGAGGCGGGCGACATCGTCGACGCCGCCGTCGAGCGACGCGAGGCCGTCGGCGACGTGCGGTCGGTGTGGCTCCAACTCGGCATCACGGACGACGAGGCGGGCGAACGGGCGCGGGAGGCGGGCCTCGCGTTCGTGCAGGACAAGTGCATGAAAGTCGAGCACGGCCGCCTCGTCCGCTGAGACCGGTCACCCCTCCCAAGACTCGAAGTCGCCGTAGATACCCTTCGAGAGGTACCGCTCCCCGGAGTCGGGAAACACCGTAGCGACCGAGTCGTAGGGCGCGTCCACCTCCCCGTCGCGGATTCGCTCGGCCACGTCGCGCGCGGCGAGACTCGCCGCGGCGGCGGAGGAGGCGACGAGGTGACCCTCCTCGCGGGCGAGTCGCTGAACCTCCGTATGCGCGTCGCGGTCGGCTATCTGTACGACTTCGTCGACGAGTTCGGGGTCGAACAGTTCGTTGGTCGCCGGGTCGTGCGTGCCGATGCCCTCCGTCTTGTAGGCGTCCTCTTCGACGTCTTCCCCTTCGAGCGTCGCGTACAGCGACCCCTCCGGTTCGACGGCGACGACTCGGGTGTCGGAGTCCCGTTCGAGGGCGTACTTCGCGATGCCCATGAGCGTCCCCGCTGTGCCGCACCCGGCGACGACGGCGCCCACCTCGCCGTCGAGGGCGTCGTACATCTCGGGACCGGTGGTCGCGTAGTGCGCCTCGACGTTCAGGGGGTTCGAGAACTGCTGGGGGACGACGGCGTCGTCCGTCTCCGCGGCGACGGCGTGCGCCCGGTCGATGGCGCCGCCCATGCCATCCTCGCTGGGCGTGTTGATGACCGTCGCGCCGAGGGCGCGCATGAGTTGCTGTTTCTCGACGCTGAAGCGTTCGGGAACGACGAACACCGCCTCGATACCGAGTTGCCCGGCCGCGACGGCGAAACCGATGCCGGTGTTGCCGGCCGTCGGTTCGACGATGGTGCCGCCCTCGGGGAGCGTCCCGTCTTCGAGCATGCGTTCGAGCATGTACTTCCCGATGCGGTCCTTGACGCTCGCGCCGGGGTTGAACGACTCGAGTTTGGCGTAGACGGGCACCTCGTCGGGGGAAGCCTGAACGCGGACGAGGGGGGTCTCGCCGACGGTGTCGAGGACCGAGGCGAGCGGTTCCCGGTGCGTTGTCATGCGCTGGCAAATGTTGCCCCAGTACCTCAAAGTTCCCATCCGGCTGTCGGACGGCGCGTCCGCTGGCGGGCGTCGGTCGTCCGACCGGGAAAAGTGGTTCGGCGGTCAGTTCGAGTTGTTCGCGCCCGCGGCGTCGTCCTCGTCGACGGGTATCTCCGAATCCGTCCCGGCGTCCGTCGCCGCCTCGTCGGTCAGGTCGTCGCTGGCGGCGTCCGACCCGGCCGTCTCCGCCTCGGCGATATGGGCGTTGGCGGTGACGCTCTCGACGTCGATGCCCTCATGCTCCGCGAGAGCCTCCAGCAGGGCGCGCTGCTCGGCGTTCTCGACTTCGAGTCGGTCCACGCGCGCCTTCGTCGCCTGCGTCGTCTTGCGCATCTCCGCGAGTTGGTCGCGCAGTTCGTTCAGTCGAGCGTACACGTCTTCGGCCATCTCGGCCACTTTCTGGAGCTTCTTCGCCGTCCCTCCGATTCCCATGCACGGGGGTGCGCACTCCGGGCTTGTGTGCGTTCCGCTTTCGGCGACTCCCGGGGCGGGAGTCGACGCGTGACGGCCTTCAACCTCCGCGTCACCGCAGGACGCGTCTCGCAAATAGACGAATTCCCGGTAATATTCTCTCCTATCTTGGACAGAGAATGACACACACTTTTTGGTATCTCGGTCGGCGTCGGGCGTTCTCTGAGGGCGTTCTCGACCGAGTCGCGTCGTAGGTGAACCCGCTATGCCCCCGCTAGTTCGGAGCAGAGGCAGGACTGGCGGCGACGGCCGGTTCCTTGTGTGTCACCGACGACCGTGATATACTCTCGCTCGGGAGGACATTATGAACACGGTAGAACGATGGAAACAGGAGAAACACCCCCTCGACGTCGTCGACGACGTCCGCGAGTACGCCGCGGAGGGACTCACGTTCGAGGAGATAGAGCGACGCGCCGGCGACGGCGAGCGGGAACGCCTCAAGTGGGCCGGGATGTACGCCCACGGCCGGCAGGAGGGCTACTTCATGCTCCGGACGAAGGTGCCCGGCGGCCGCCTCACGCCCGACCAGGCCGAGGTCATCGGCGAGGTTGCCGACGAGTTCGCCGTCGCGCCCGACGAACACGGCGGCGAGGAGCAAAACGAGATATGGGGCGACGCCTACCTCGATATCACGACCAGACAGGACGTGCAGATGCACTGGATACGGGTCGAGGACGTGCCGGAGATATGGGACCGGTACGACGAGATCGGCCTGACGACGATTCAGGGCTGCGGCGACGGCGCGCGCAACGTCCTCGGCTGTCCCGCCGCCGGACTGACCGACCACGAGTGCTTCGACGCCCAACCCGTCGTCGACGCCGTCTCGGAGTACTTCACCGGCAACCGAGAGTACGCGAACCTCCCGCGGAAATTTAAAATGACTATCACGGGCTGCCGGGAGGACTGCGCGCAGTCGCAGATAAACGACGTCGGCCTCGTTCCGGCGCGCAGGGAGGCGGACGGGGGAGACGTCTACGGATTCCACGTCCGCGTCGGCGGCGGTCTCTCGGACGGCCCGCGGATGGCCTCGAACCTCGACGTCTTCGTCCGCCCCGAGGACGCCGTCGAGTTCTGCCGCGCCGTCGCGCAGACGTTCAAGGAACTCGGCGACCGGAACAACCGCGGCGTCTGTCGGATGCGCTATCTCGTCGAGCAGATGGGACCGGGAGCGTTCGAGACGGCCGTCCGCGACCGGTGCGACGCCGACCTGCCGTCGCGCGGGACCGACCTCACGCGCGGCTACGCGGGCGACCACGTCGGCGTGCGCGAACAGAAGACCGATGGCCTCCACTACGTCGGGTTCAACGTGATAGCGGGTCGGATGGGCGGCGACGAGTTCGTCGCGGCCGCCCGCGCCGCGCGGGAGTACGGCACCGACGAGAGCACCGTCCGCCTCGCCACCGACCAGAACTTCCTCGTCACGCACGTCCCGAAGGAGAACCTCTCGGACCTCCTGAACGAGCCGTTCGCCCGGAAGTACGAACACGACCCCGGACCGTTCGCCCGCGGCGCCGTCGGGTGCACCGGGTCGGAGTTCTGCAACTACGGCATCATCGAGACCAAAAATCGGGTGTACCGCTGGGCGAAGGCGCTCGACCGGCGGATAGAGACGCCCGCGGACCTCGACGTCGTCCGGATGCACATGTCGGGATGTTCGGCGTCGTGTGCCCAACCGCAGATAGCCGACATCGGCTTCCGCGGCGAGACGGTGCAGGTGGACGACCCCGAGGAGACGACGAACGACGAGGGCGACGCGGTCGTCGAGGGGATGGACGTCGGCCTCGGCGGCTCCTTGGGGGCGGACAACGAGTTTCTCGACTGGGTGGAGGGCGCCGTCCCCGCCCGCGCCGTGATTCCCGCGCTCGAACGGTTGTTCGCGGCGTTCGCTGACGAACGCGACGACGGCGAACGATTCTACGAGTGGACCCGGAGGGTGGAGAACGACCGCCTGCGGACCGTGATGCGGGAGGCGGACGCGAACGTCTCGGGAGGTGTCGCGCATGGGGACTAACGGAAGCGAGCGGCGACTCCCACACGTGCCCGATACGGGCGGCGACGTCGAGGAGACGGGCGTTCCGCCGGTGAGCGGCGGGGACGGCGGGCGGGCGTCGCGCTCCCGCGACGGCGATGTGAGGCTCATCACGTATCACAGGCGGGACGCGGACGGCCGGGAGGAAGGAAGAACCGATGGGGACCCCGAAACGGGCGACTGCGGGTGCGGCGGATGCACCTGCGGGTCCGGAGACGACGCCGGGGACGAGGCCGTTTCCGACGGCGGTACCCGTCCCTCGAACGTCGACGCCGACGGGAACCTCACGGACCTGACCTTCACCGAACCCGCGGCGGAAAAGAGTCAGGACGTGTACGACGACGCCCCCGACAGGCGGGTACAGGTGCCCGACGGCGTCGAGTTGGACACGCCCGGCTACTCCATCCGGCGGGAGATGAGCGACGTCGAGGAACCGGACGGGAAGACGTGGTTCATGGAACTCGACGCGGCGGTCATCGACGAGGGACGGTGCATCCAGTGCGGCACCTGCGTCGCCTCCTGCCCCTCGGACTCCATCGGCATCGGCGACGACGGCCTACCGGAGTTGGTGAAGATGTGCACCGGGTGTTCGCTCTGCTGGGACTTCTGCCCGCGCGGCGGCCTGCGGTACGAGCGCCAGTGGAAGATAACGGGCGGCGAGGACAACGTGAAGGGGGCCGGCGACCCCATCACGGAGTTCTCCGCGCGCGTCAAGGAGGAGTGGCGCGGGAACGCACAGGACGGCGGCGTCGTCACCTCGGTGTTGATACACCTGCTCGAAGCCGGCGAGATAGACGGCGCCTTGGTCGCCACCGAGTCCGATGAGGAGCCCTGGAAGGCGGAATCGTTCCTCGCGACGACGCCCGCGGAGCTAATCGAGAGCGCCGGGAGCTTCTACAACCAGACGATGGCGCTCGGAAACCTCGACGTCGAGCGGTGGGAGGAGAAACTCCCCGACAAGTCGCCCGAGGACCTCTCTTTGGCCCTCGTCGGGACGCCCTGCGAGATAGAGGGCATCCGCGCGCTACAGGACTTTGGGTGGGACTACGCGAGTCAGGAGGACGGCGTCCGCGCGATAGACTACACCATCGCGCTGATGTGCACGAAGAACTTCAACTACCACCGGCTCATCGGCGAGCAGTTGGCGGAAAAGCGGGACCTACCGCCCGAGGACATCGGCAAGTTGGACGTGCTCGACGGGAAGCTGATGGCGTACGACCACGACGGCCGGATGATTCTGGAGGAGGACGTCGAGGCGTTCCACGGCGCGGCGCTGAAGGGCTGCGACGAGTGCGCGGACTTCACGGGCTACTGCGCGGACCTGACCGTCGGTTCCGTCGGGTCGAGCGACGAGTACTCCAGCGTCATCGTCCGGACGGAGCGGGGGATGGAGGCGTGGGAACTGACGGAACCGGACCTCGACTACCACGACTTAGAAGACAAATCGGCCGTCGGCGGCCTGCAGTCGTGGGACAAAAAGCGAGCGTTCGAGGCGCTGCAGCGTCCGTTCGACCCGGACGCGCCGCGGTTCATCGAGTACGAGGACCACGCCGAGAACTACGGGACGACCCTGCGCGCCCACGAGTCGGACCACTGAGGCGGCGCGCCGGGGGCGCAGCGCGACCGGCGACCGGTCAGAGCGCGTTGGCGTCCACGTCGCCGACGAGGCGTCGGAGTGCGACGTAGACGCCGAGGCCGACGACGGCGTAGGCGACGACGACGACCCACGACGAGGCGTCCGCACTGCCGATGGCGAGGCGCGCGGCCGTGTTCACCGGGTTGTTCGGGAACAGCGCCGTGCCGCCGAAGACGAACAACACCCCTATCGAGTAGAGGAACTGCGCCGAGCGTCGCTCCGGCGAGAGCAGGGCGACCACGGCCCCCAGCGAGCAGACCAGCACCGACAGCGCCGCCACGAGCGCGAGGAGCGCGAGCGGGTTCGCCACGCGCGTCCCGTTGACTCCGAGCAGGACGACCCACAGCGCCGCCTGCGCGGGCGCCAGCGCCGCCGCGGCCAGCAGTTTGCCGTCCACGATTTCGCGCAGGGAGACGGGGGCGACCCGGAGCAGTTCCAGTGTTCCGCGCTCTCGCTCCTCGGCGAGCGAGTCCACCGTGAGCGACCCGCTGATGAACACCGGGAGGAACAGCAGCAGGGGCACCAGCACGGTGTAGGTGAAGCCGTAGTACGGGCTGGACGGCGTCTCCGGCGGCAGGTCCACCGGGAGCGACGAGAGCCACGCCGCGCGCTCGGTTCGCTCGGCCGTTTCGAGGGTCCTGAGCACGTCGCGCAACTGCACGACGACGACGGTTGTCTGGACGTTTCCGTCCGGCACCGTCGCCGACACGTACACCCTGCCGTCCCGACGCTCTCCGATCAGCACCGCGTCGATTCCGGTCTCCGCGGGACGCTCGAAGGCGTCCGTCGCGGCCGCGGCGTCCGGGTAGACGTGCGGGTCCACGCCCGTCACCTCGTCGGCGGCGCGGACGAGTTCGTCCGTCGCGTCGCCCGCTATCGCCACGTCGACTTCGTACCCGCCCATCTCCCCGGGGTCGTACAGCGAGACGAGGCCGACGACGAGGAACGACGAGAACGCCGCGATGAACAGCTGTAACACCAGCGCGAGCACGATGGTCTTCTCTCTACCCAAGACGGCGAGTTCGCGCCGGGCGATAGTGACGCGGGGTTCACCCAAGGACGCTCACCACCGCGTAGTTGTAGGCGGCGTGAACCGCCACCGCGACGAGGAACGCCGCGGCGTAGGGCCGCTTCCCGCGCGAAGCGCCGACGGCGGAGATGCCCGCCGTGACGGCGTGTAATGCGAGAGGGGCGACCAGCAGGGCGAGAGCGAGGAGGAGGCCCGCAGCGCCCGACGCCGCCCCCGCGCCCGCACCCGTGCCAGCGAGAGCGCCGGCGTCGACGCCCGCGGGGGCGAGGAGCGTCCGTCCGAGTTCGAGCCGCTGGAGGCCGATGAGTTGCGCGACTGCGGTGAACTTCTCGCCGACGAAGAAGCCGAGTCCGGAGAGCGCGCCGAGTCGGAGCGCCGTCGGGAGCGTCCGCTCGAAGCGCGACTTCTCGAACGCCGCGAAGACGTGGAGGCTCTTGGCCGCTTCCTCGATGAGAGCGACGAGGAGAAGCATCGTCGGCACCGTGACCGCGACGGGCAGGACGAACAGCACGGCGATTGCGAGCAGTTCCGCGGCGAAGACGAACGGAATCGACACCGCGGAGACGACGGCGACGTCCCGCGGCCGAGAGACGCGCGCGTCGAGGGCGTCGAGGAACTTCAGCGGCACCGACCGCTGGGTGAACATGTCCTCCTCGCGGTAGACGCCCGCGCCGAGGGCGAACAGGGCGACGCCGCAGAGGAAGAACGGTCCCGTCGAGAACAGGTACTCTCCGAGGCTCACCGACTGGGCGCCCAAGTCGCGCACGACGAGTGTGAGCGGCGAGATGAGCGCCACGGGCGTCACCTGCGTGAAGATGGCCGGGACGAACGTGTACGAGGTGAGAAACACCGACACCGCGACGGTGACGAAGGTGAGTTCCTTGAACGACCGCGCGAACATCGCGCCGACGAACGTCGCGCCGAGGAACACGAGACCGATGGGGAGGATGGCCGCCACGGAGACGAAGCCGCCGCCGACGGCGAGTGCGATGGCCGCCGTGAGGCCGACGAGGACGGCGAGGTACGGCAGCGTCTTCCCGAGGACGATGTCGCCCGGCGAGACGGGCGCGACGAGGAGGAGTTCGCCGCGGCGGTTGATTCGCTCGTTCAGCATCGTCCCCCCGTAGGCCTGCACGACGAAGTTCATCGGCACGAGGAAGGCGAACGCAAGCACGAGGGAGGCGAACGGGAACGGCGGCCGGATGTCGGCCGGCGACCCGGTCGACGCGGAAGCGAACGGGTTCACGCCGCCGAGCGAGGGAATCGAGAGCGAGTCGTCGGAACCGGACCCCGGAGGCACGCTGTCAGTCGAACCGGACGCGGTCGACCCGCCGGACGCGCCGTCGGTCGCCGCCCCCGACTCGCCGTCGCCGACGCCGCTCGTTCCGTCGGAACCGCCGGACGCGACGCCGTCGGCGTCGCTCGACTCGCCCGATGTCGACCCCGTCCCCGCCGGGAGCGGCGACGTCCGCGAGGCGTACTCCAGGGAGACGACGACGGGAAACGCCGCCGTCCGGTTCTCCTCGGCCGCCATCGTTCGGGTGTTGTACCGCCGGACGGCGTCGTTCAGTTCCGCGAGCGCGGCCTTGCTCTTCTGCGAGTCGTCCGCGGCGATGTACCCATCACCGATGAACAGGTCCATCCCGTCCATCCGGCTCACGTCGGCCGGTCGCGGGTCCAACGCCGGCGAGGCGACGACGGGACCGTAGTACGGACTGTCCGCGTCGACGCCGACACGGTAGATATCCCGGTCGAGGGCGACGCCGCCCGTCACGACGCCCGCACTGGCGACGCCGCCGGCGAGGACGAGAGCGACGAGGGCGACCCCGACCGTCCGCCGGTCGAGCGTCCCCGCCGAACGGGATACTTCCCACCGGGCAATGCGGCGGACGGCGCGGAGGCGGTCCCCGAGCGACCGACTCACCGCGCCCTCCGGTCGCCGCGTTCCCCGACGCTCCCCTCGTCGCCACCCCCGCCGTCGGCCCGCGCGACCGCGGCGGGGTCCGCACGGCCCCGACCGTCCTCGCGCGCCGCGGGGGGACGGCCGGCGAGGTCCAGGAATATCTCCTCTAAACTCGGCTCTTCGGTCCGGATGTCCGCCACGCTGCCGCCCGCGGCCTCCGCCTCGGCGCGGACCGCTTCAACGGCCTCCATGTCGTCGACGATGCTCAGATACCGGCCGTCGTCGGTTGCGGTCGCTCCGTCGACGGGAACCGTCGTGAATACTCGATACATCGTCTCGCCGTGCTCCTCGCGTATCTCGGGCACCGTCCCGCGGGCGATTATCTCCCCGCGGTTCATGATGACGACGCGGTCGCAGACGCTCTCGACGTGGTAGAGGTTGTGCGCGCTGAACACGACGGTCTTACCGCGCTCTACCAACTCGCGCGTGAACTCCAGCACGTAGTTCGTCGTCAGCGGGTCGAGTCCCGAGGCCGGTTCGTCGTAGATGAGCAGGTTGGGGTCGTTGACCAGCGACCGGGCGATGGCCACCTTTCGCTTCATCCCTTTCGACATGTCGCCCAACCGTCTGTCTCGGTGTTCCAGTTCGAGTCGGTCGAGGGTGTCTTCGGTCCGGCGCGTCGCCTCCTCGCGGGGGACGTCGTACAGGTCCGCGAAGAAACGCAGGTACGACCGCGCGGTCATGTCCTCGTACAGCGGCGACTCCTCGGGCAGGAAGCCGAGGTGGCGGCGCATCTCCGCGTCGCCCGCCGCGTACGCGCCGATTTCGATGGTCCCCTCGGTCGGTTCGACCAGTCCGGCGAGCATCTTCAGCGTCGTCGTCTTTCCGGCGCCGTTCGGCCCCACGACGCCGAATATCTCTCCTTCCCCCACGTCGAAGTCGCTCCCCACGACGGCGGGGAACCCCCCGTACGTCTTTCTGAGCCCCGCGACCCGTATCATGAATAGAGAAGAGAAATTCTCGCAGATAAGTTATTCGTGCGGATACTCAACGTTGATACTCGGGGTGTCGGCGCAGTAATAGAGTAGCGTTCGCAACTGCTTACTCGTCCGACCGCACGGTGTCGTGCGGTCGAGTGAGTGAAGACTTGCGAACGTTACTATAGGGCTCCGCGCGAAACCGTCGACCGTGCCCGCAGACGACTACCTCGACCCGCGGACCGCCCTGTTCGTCGGCGGGTTCGTCGCCGTCCTGTTCTGGTTCGCCGCCGGCCTCGCGTTCGTCGCCGCCGGCGACGTCCTCCCCGTCGTCCGCGCGTTCGCACTCGGGTTCGTCGCGTTGGGGTTCCTGTTCCTCCTCGCCGGCGCCGCCGTCGCGGCGGTGCTTCGGTGACGGGAGTCGTGACATCGCCGCCGCGAGGGCCGCCTCGCGGCGACACGCTTTGGTGGGTGCGCGAACGTCGTTCGAACGTATGACAACTACTGTCGTACGCGACGAGGAGGGACGGTGGCACCGAACGGACATTCTGGCCTGCGCGGAGTCGTCCGTGTTGACGACCGCCGACGAACGGGAGGCCGACGCCGAGGAGTTGGGCGGGGAGCGCTGTCCGAACTGCACGTGGTAGGCGTCAGTCGTACTCGTAGAACCCCTCGCCCGTTTTCTTCCCCAAGTCTCCTGCCTCCACCTTGCGCTTGAGGAGGTACGCCGGTTTGTATCGGTCGCCGAGTTCCTCGTGAAGCGTCCGCGAGGCGTGCAGGCAGACGTCGAGGCCGATGTGGTCCGCGAGCGTCAGCGGTCCCATGGGGACGTTCGTCCCGAGCGTCATCCCGCGGTCGATGTCCTCCTTCGAGGCGACGCCCTCGTCGTAGGCGCGGATGCCCTCGTTCAGCCACGGCATCAGGATGCGGTTGGTGACGAAGCCCGGTTTGTCGTCGGACTCCCACGTCTCCTTGCCGAGGGCCTCCGAGAACCCGTGCGCGAGTTCGACGACGGCGGGGCCCGTCTTCTCCCCGACGACGACTTCGACGCCCTTCATCACCGGCACGGGGTTCATGAAGTGGACGCCGACAACCTTCTCGGGGCGGTTCGTCGCGGCGGCGATGGCGGTGATAGAGAGCGTGCTGGTGTTCGTGGCCAAGACCACGTCCTCGTCGACGATTTCGTCCAGGTCGGCGAAGATGTCCCGTTTGACGTCCATCTCTTCGACGGCCGCCTCGACCACGAGGTCCGCCGCCGCGAGGTCGGGTAACTCCGTCGTGCCGCGCACCCGGTCGAGGGCGTCGTCGGCCTCCGACTGCGAGAGTTCCTCCTTCCGCACGAACCGCGACAGGGAGTCCTCGATGCTGTCGAGGCCGCGTTCGACGTATTCATCCTCGATATCGCGCATCACCACGTCGTACCCCGACGTCGCCGCCACCTGCGCGATTCCGTTGCCCATCGTTCCGGCGCCGACGACGCCGACGGTTTCTACCTCCGATAGCTCACGAACGTCCATGACTGTCGGTCACCGCCACGGATGCTAAACGTGACGACCCGACGGAGGGGTTCACCGACCGAGAGAGCACGTGTCATCTCGAAAACATGCACGGAAACTCTCAAGTTTCAGAACGTGAAGGTAGGGGTCAACGGGTGAACGCGTGAACCAAGGTGCCGACAACGGACGTGAGGGCGACGACGCCGCCGGTGGGAGCGACGGCGTCGAGGACCGGCCGGGGGAAGGAGACGCCGCCGACGGGGACGCGGGCGCCGGCGAACGAGGGGATTCCGACGACGGCGGCGGAGAGGACCTCGAAGGAACGGTCGCGGAGGGTGACCCCGAATCGTGGAGTGCGGCGGCGCCGACCGACGGCGACGGGGCGGTCCCTCTCCCGTGGACCGTCGCCGACGAGGAGGAGGAGGAGGAGGAGGAGTCCGGGGAGTCCGAGGAGTCGCTCCGCGAGGAATCCGAGGAGACGTTCCCCGAGGCGTTCGAGGACCTGCGCTTCGTCGGCCCCAAGACCGGCGCGGCCCTCCGTGACTCGCCCATCGACGTCGAGGACGTGGCCCGCAAGCGCGTCTCCTACCGCGACCTGACCGCGCACGGCGTCAACCCGGGCGTGGCGGCGAAGATACGGCGCGAGCACTCGCTGTCGTGGTCGTTCGACGCCGAGGACGGCGACCTGTCGCGGCGGTCCTCGCAGGTCCGCGGACTCGACGACGACGAACGCGCCTGGGTCGCCGCTTCTTCGGGGTGGGCGGGTGACGAGCCGTCGGCCGCCGAGACGGACGGGTCCGGCGACGCGACGAGCGCCGAATCGGCGTGGCAGACGCGGAGCGGGTCCGACGGGGCCGATAGGGCCGATAGGGCCGACGAGGCCGACGGGACGGCGGAGTCGGTAGAACACGAGGCCGAATCGACGCCCGACGCGGAGGCCGAGTGGCGCGCGGCCGCCGAGGGGACGGCGTCGGAAGGCCCGACGCGCGACGAGGAAGCGGAGTGGCGGGCGAAGTCGACGCCCGCCGGGGCGGGGACGGACGAAGCCGACGAGGAGACCGCGTGGCGCGAACGGGCGACCGAATCCGAGGCGGCGACCCGGAGCGACGCGAACGACTCGTCCTCCGACGACGCCGAGGCGGCGTGGCGCGAGCGGAGCGCACCGACGCCCGTGACCGTTCTCGACGGCGTCGACGACGACCAGGCCGGGCGACTCGCGGACGCTGGCATCCGCTCGGTCCGTCGACTCGCCACCGCGGACCCCGCGAGCGTCGCGGACGCTCTCGAACTCGACGAGCGACGGGTCCGCGAGTGGTGCGAGGCGGCCCGCGCCCGCGTCGAGTGAACTCGAAGAAGTATTTACTCATCGAGTTAATTTGACTCGGCCGCCGTAAATTTCAGTATAGCCGGCCTAAACCGTACTCGGTTCCTCAGTTAGGATTCGTATAGCGATTCCGAACGGCGCTGGTTTTATATATTCGGTGACCGGAAACAGAACTGATGAACGTCGGTGCCGCGTCCGGACGCCTCGCGTGTTCCCGTTCGACCTCCTCGGCGACCGGTCCGCACCGCGACCCCCTCACTGCACGCTTCGCACCGGTTCGCGGAGGTGCGCTCTAACCGATGGCCACGCAGGAAGACACCCCCCCGGCGGAAGCGGTATCGAACGCGACCACTATCACGCGGATTATCGACGTCGTCGCCGCCGCGGCCCCGGAGATTCGCGCCGGTCTGCCCGGCCGGCGGGTGTACGCGGAGACGGACAACCCCTCCGGCGAGACGCCGTTGGAGGCGGACATCTTCGCCGACGACATGCTCTGCGAACGCCTCGGCGACCTGCCGGGCGTCGGCGAGTACGCGAGCGAGGAACAGGAGGACGTCATCGACACCGGCGCGGGCGGCCTCTCGGTCTGTATCGACCCCCTCGACGGCTCCTCGAACCTGAAGCCGAACAACACGATGGGTACCATCGTCGCCGTCTACGACGCTCCGCTCCCGGCGGCGGGGACGGATATGGTCGCGGCGGCCTACGTCCTGTACGGCGCGACGACGACGATGGTCGTCGCGCGCGACGACGCCGTCACCGAGTACGTCATCGACGAGGACGGCGACTACGAGGCGATACGCGAGGACGTATCGCTGCCGGACGACCCGACGGTGTACGGCTTCGGCGGCCGAGTACCGGACTGGGTCGACGACTTCGCCGCCTACGCCGAGGAGGTGGAGTCCGACCCGAGCATGAAACTCCGCTACGGCGGGTCGATGATCGGCGACGTCAACCAGGTGCTGACGTACGGCGGCATCTTCGCCTACCCGACGCTCGAAGACGCCCCCGAGGGGAAACTCCGCGTCCAGTTCGAGGGCTACCCGGTGGGCTACATCGTCGAGACGGCCGGCGGGCGGTCCTCGGACGGCGAGAAGTCGCTCCTGGACGTCGAGAAGGACGGACTGCACGCCCGGACGCCGGTGTACGTCGGCAACGAGTCGTTCGTCGACGACCTGGAAGCGGCGTTCGAGAACTGACCGGTCGACGGAGCGGCGGACGGCGTTCCGGTGGGTCGCCCCCCGTCCGGCATATCTTACATAGAAAACAATTTTGAACTCCCCCGCGCAGTCCGGGGTATGAAGGTCCGAATCGGCGCCGACGCCTCCGAGGATGAGGCGTCCGCCATCGCGAGCGCCCTCGCCCAACACCTCGAATCGGCCGTCGAGGTGTACGCCGGTGGGGCGGACGCCCCCGCGGCGACGGCCGACGCACCGACCGCGGAGTACCCTCTGGACGACGAGTTGGGGCCGACCGAACGCGAGGAGCGACTGCGCGCGGAGATTCGCGACATCCTCGAAGGCGGCCCCGAGAAGTACCGCGCCCGCCTCGGCGACCAGGGGAAACTGTTCGTCCGGGACCGACTCGACCTCTGGTTCGGGGAGGACGGCGTCACCTTCGAGGACGGCAAGTTCGCCAACTTCGACGGCTGGCATCCCGACAGCCCCGAAGTGGAGGACTCTGACGACGGGAATCGCCTCCCGGCGGACGGTCTCATCACGGGCGCGGCGACGTTCGAAGACCGGGACCTGCACTTCATGGCGAACGACTTCACCGTGAAGGCCGGGTCGATGGCCCGTCACGGCGTCGAGAAGTTCCTCCGGATGCAGCAGCGAGCCATCAAGAGCGGCAAGCCGGTGCTGTACCTGATGGACTCCTCGGGCGGCCGCATCGACCAGCAGACCGGCTTCTTCGCGAACAGGGAGGGAATCGGGAAGTACTACTACAACCACTCGATGCTCTCGGGGCGAGTCCCGCAGATATGCGTCCTCTACGGGCCGTGTATCGCGGGCGCGGCGTACACCCCTGTGTTCGCGGACTTCACCGTCATGGTCGAGGGGATGTCCGCGATGGCCATCGCCTCCCCGCGCATGGTCGAGATGGTGACGGGAGAGAAGATAGATATGCAGGACCTCGGCGGCGCGCGGATGCACGCCGAGAAGTCCGGCAGCGCAGACTTGGTCGCCCGCGACGAGGCCCACGCCCGCGAACTCGTCGCGGAGTTGGTGACGTACCTCCCGGACAAGGCGGGCGAGAAGCCCCCGAAATCGGAGACGCTCCCCCCGAAGTACTCCCCCGACGGCATCGACGAACTCATCCCGGAGGCGCCGAACCGCCCGTACGACGTCCACGACCTCTTGGACAGGGTCGTCGACGCCGAGTCCGTCTTCGAACTCAAACCCGACTACGGGACGGAGATAGTCACGGCGTTCGCGCGCATCGACGGCCGGCCCGTCGGCGTCGTCGCCAACCAACCCGCCCAGCGGTCGGGCGCCATCTTCCCCGACGCCGCCGAGAAGGCCGCGGAGTTCATCTGGACCTGCGACGCCTACGAGATTCCGCTCCTCTACCTCTGCGACACGCCGGGGTTCATGGCCGGGTCGCAGGTGGAGGAAGACGCCATCCTGGAGAAGGGTAAGAAGTTCATCTACGCCACCTCGTCGGCGACGGTGCCCAAACAGACCGTCGTCGTCCGCAAGGCGTACGGCGCGGGTATCTACGCCATGGGCGGACCCGCCTACGACCCCGAGAGCGTCCTCGCGCTTCCCTCGGGCGAAATAGGAATCATGGGTCCCGAGGCGGCCATCAACGCCGTCTACGCGAACAAACTGAACGACATCGACGACCCTGAAGAGCGGCAGCGGCGCGAGGACGAACTCCGCGAGGAGTACCGCCGCGACATCGACGCCCACCGGATGGCCAGCGAAGTCGTCATCGACGAAATCGTGCCGCCCTCGGACCTCCGCGCCGAACTCGCCGGCCGGTTCGCGTTCTACGAGGACGTCGAGAAATCCCTCCCCGAGAAGAAACACGGCACCGTGCTCTGAGGCCTCGGACCGTTTCGACCCCGTTCGAGGACCGTAGGCGAGCGTTTATCGAACGGTAACGTGCAGCTTATCCTGACTCTCCGCGAGTATGTGACGACTACTGAGAAGTGTTGCCCGTGTGAACCGTGTCATGGCAGCACCCAACGCGACGGGGCCGGCGACGCTCCTCGCCGACGCCGTCGACGCACTCGCCCGCCGGGAACGGACCCTCTGGGTCGCCGTCGCCGTCACGTACGTCCTCGACGTCGTCCTCACCGCCTACGGTCTCAGCCTCGGATTCGAGGAGGCCAACCCCGTCGCCCGCGCGACGATGCTCGCCGTCGGTCCCCTGACCGCGATGGTCGGTCTCAAAACCCTCGTCGTCGGTATCGCCGTCGTCTTCACGCGGTACGCCCCGCCCGGCGGCCGACCGCTCATCCCGTTGGCCGTGGCGACGCCGTGGGCGGTGGCATCCGTGTCCAACTACGTTCTCATCTTCGGTTGAGTCGCCCGCTCCCTGCGGTTCGAGCGACGGACGCTCAGCGCTGCGTCTCCAGCACCGCGCGAATTCCGCGCAGTTCGTCGCGGACGGCGCGCCACTGCTCGACGGTGCCCGGAATCGGGTCGTCGGCGCGGCGGGCGAGGCGGCCCACGAGGTCCGCGGCCCGGCGCGCGTCGGCGACGGCCGACAGCGACAGGTCGCCGCCCCCGGCTATCTCGACGGTGACGGTCCCGTATCCGAGCGCGCCGCCGACCGCGGACCGGCGGTACGACACGTCCTGCACCTTGTCGAGTTCGAGCGTCGTCACCTGCCGCGCCCGTCGCCCCCGCTTGGCGTACACCGCGCGGTCGGTGACGAGGTACGCCGTCGTGTAGACGGGGTACACCCCCGCGACGGCGACGAGGAGGACGAGGAGGAGACTGCCGGCGGCGACGACCCACGGGAGGCGGGTGAAGGCGACGAGGGCGACGGCCCCGACGGCGAGGAAGAGAGCGACGACTAACGGGGAGACGGCGCTGACGAGTCGCGGACGGCCGGTCCACTCGACCGTCTCGCCGTCGTCCAGCGTCACCCAGTCCGGACCGGTCATCGCTCCGAATCGGGGGACGGGTCGTCGTCCCCTCCGCCGGTCAGGTCGAACTCCTCGCCTCCGGCGGACGGGTTCTCCTTGCCTTCGTCGGGCGACTCCGTGACGAGTTCGTCTATCGGCGTCGTCTCGACGCGGTCATCGCCCTCGGAGTCGCCGCCCATCGGCGTCTCCCCACGCGCCGGTCCGTCGGCTTCCAAGAGGGACCGAATCGCGCGGAGTTCGGTCACCACCTCGTCGAGAACGGCCGCCTTGTCGGTGTCCTCCTCGCCGGTCCCGGTCGACCGCTTCACGCGTCGGTTGACGAGTTCGGCCACTTCGCGGGGGTTCTCGACGGAGCCGAACCGCATCTCGATTCCCGACCCTCCGGCGGTGCTGATATCGACGTTCCCGAACCCGACGTAGGAGCCGAGGATGCCCTGACTGTAGGAGGTGTTCTGCACCTTGTCGAACCCCACCTTCTGCACGTCGCGCGAGAGGATGCCGGACTTGCGGTAGAGACCGCTCGTTGTGACCACGTAGTGCGTGTTCCGCAGCGAGAGGTACGCCGAGGCGACGATGGGGATGCCGACGAGGACGAGTGAGAGTGGGAGGCCGACGACCAACGCGGGGACGATACTCGCGGGGTGCGGCGTGTCCGACCAGACGACCTCCTCGTCGTCATCCAGCGTCAGCCAGTCGAGTTCGGGTTCCATGGACGGCGAGACGAGAGTTGGGCGGATAACCGTTGGCCCGCAGGGTCACGACGCTCGCGTCGAGTCCGCCCGAAGCGCGTCGACTAGCACGGCCCACGCCAACCCGGCGAGTCCGACGTCCCGGACGAGCACGTCACCGAAGACGCCGTCGAGAGCGAGGGCGACGGCGAGGTACGCGCAGGTGGCCGTCAGCGAGACGGCCGCGACGGCGGCGGCGAACGCCGTGTAGCGGTCCACGAGGATGGCGGCACCGAACCCGACCTCCAACACCCCGTTGAGGAGCATGAACGTGACGGGCGAGACGACGAGCCACGGCGCCAGCCAGTCGGTAACGTACGCGGCCCACGCGGCCGGGTCGAACAGTTTGTGGACGCCCGCGAGCAAGACCATCGCGCCGAGGCTCAGACGCGCCAGCGTCGCGGGGTCCGGAGCGCGGGCGGCGAGCGTCCGGAGTCGGAGTCGAAGTCGAGTCGAGACGTCTCGGTCCACGCTACTCCTCCGGACGTTTCAACGAGAGCGCCGTCCGGTCGAACTCGCAGACCAACTCGTCGTCCTGGTTGAACGCCTCGACGTGCATCGTGACGATACCGCGTTCTCCATCCGACGTCTCTCGCTTGTCCGTGACGGTGCTACGCGCGCGGATGGTGTCGCCGTGGAAGACGGGGTTCGGATGCTCCACCTCATCGTACGAGAGGTTCGCCACGATGGTGCCGTCCGTCGTGTCGGGGATGGAAAGTCCGACGGCCAGCGACAGCGTGTACAGTCCGTTCACGAGTCGCTCGCCGAACCGCGTCTCGCCCGCGAACTCCTCGTCCAAGTGCAACGGCTGCTGGTTCATCGTCATGTCGCAGAAGCGCTGGTTGTCGGACTCCGAGACCGTCCGGCGCTTCTCGTGGTCGATGGTCTCGCCCACCTCGAACTCCTCGTAGTAGCGTCCGGTCATACGTCCTCCTCTCCGTTCGGTCGAAAAACCGTGACGGTCCGCGAGCCGCAAACCCCTTCTCGCCGTCCGCCTAACAACCGACGAACGGACGGTCGGCGTCCGCCCCAAATACAGATGAACGCGAAATCCGCCTTCGTCCTGCTGGTCGTCGCACTGCTGAGTTCGAGCGCATTCGCCGGCGGGGTCGCCGGCGCGTCGAACGCGACGCTCGAAATCCGACCCTCGGCGTCGGACGACGGGTCGGCGACGTACGCGGCGACGATGACCGTCGAGGAGAGCGACGTGGGTCCGCTGGACGCCTTCGAGATGCACCTCGGTGAGGCGGGCGTGACTCCCTCGTCGGTCCCGCCCAACGCCGTCGCCGTCGCCGGCATCGACCGGGGCGGCGACCGACCGGGGACAGAAATCGACGTCTCGGTCCGCGAGGACATCGCGGGCGTGAGCGTCAGCAACGACGGCACCGTCGAGGTGGTGTTCGACGGCACGAACGACCTCCGCGCGGGCGACGAACTCGTCGTCGTCGTGGAGGAACTCCCGACGCCCGCGGCGGGCGAGTACGCCGTCCCGCTGAGTCTCAACGCACCCGGCGAGCGCGCGACGGTGAACGCCACCGTCACCGTCCCGGAGAGCGCCGGCGCGACGTCCGCGCCGACTGACGATTCGGGGACGACGGCCGAGGCCGACGGCGCAGACGTTGTGGCGCTGACCGACTCGCCGGTGCCTGGGTTCGGTCCGGTCGCCGCGGCCGTCGCGGTGCTCGCCGCGGCGGCGTTCGCGGCCCGCGCCGCGCGGCGGTGAGCGTGGAAGAGAAATAGGGACAAGACACTACCTCGGTCGGCCCCTTCGTACGCCCATGAGCACGACCCGCTGTTCGCGCTGTTCGACGGTCGTCCCGGAGACGCGATTCTGCCTGCACTGCCGCGCGACGCTCGACGCGGTGGGGATTCCGGACCGCCATCCGTCCCTCACGAGTCACCTGAGCGAAGTCGCCGCCGAGGCGGACCACGAGAGCGTCACGTTCGAGGCGCTCAGGTCGAAGCACGACCGCTACGACCGGCCGCTGGGCGCGTACCTGTTCGAGGACGAACGGCCGCGGTTCGTCCTCGTCGTGAACGACCTGACCATCGAGGGTCCCGACGGCGAGTCGTGGTCGGTCGACCCCGGCTTCAGAACGCGGGGACACGCCCTCGTGAGCGACCGACGGGTCGTCGTCGTCTCGCCGTCGGACCGCGGCGACCAGGTCGCGGCGCTCGACTTCGCTGACGTGGTCGGCGTCAAGACGGGGTCGTCGTGGCTGACGGACACGCTCGCCCTCGAAGAGGCCGACGGGTCGACGGCGACGCTCTCGGTCGCCGACCCGGACGATCTCGACTCGGTCGCAGAGCGGATGCGCGAACTGGCGCACAGCGTCCACTCCTCTGCCTCGCGCGCCGCCGGGTTCCGACACGACTTGGACGCCGCCGTCGCGGACGCGTCGGACGCCGAGACGGCGCTCCGAGCGGCGGCCGACCTGTTCGCCGACCGGGACGGGGAGTCCGAGTCGGGGTCGGCGTTCGACCGCTTCGCCGCGGAGGCCGACTCCGCCGAGGAACTGTTCGCGCTGCTCTCGGAGTCGACGCTCGTCGGGCCGTCGCCGCCGCGTCCCGCCGAGGACGAGACGACGGAAGACGGAACGTCCGGGCGCGACAGTGACGGGACGGCCGCCGTCGAGTTGGCGGACCAGTTGCCGACGGCTCGGCGGGTTCGACTCGACGCCCGACCGTTCGGACGGAATCTCAAGCGCGCGTTCCGCGAGGGCGACCCGAAGGAGGCCGGTAAATGGGCCATCGGCGCGGGCATCGCGGGGTTCAGCGTCGCGGTGTCGCTCCCGTTCTCGACGGCGGCCGGTCTCGGCGCCATCGCCCTCGGCGGCGCCGCCACGGGCGCGTACGCCAGCGCCAACCCCGACTCGGCCGCCGCGCGCATCGACCCGTTGGAGATGGCCGTCGGCGCGCGGACGCGAGGCCGACGGTGGGACCGCGAGGGCGGACCCGGCGGGACCGCCGGCGGCAACCTCCTCGGCGCGGCCGAACACGTCTTCGACCGGACCAATCCTCCCGCCGAGTACGCCCACTGGTACGCCAACGTCGACCCCGAGGCGGTGCTCCGCGGGGCCGAGATGGGGGCGCGCGCCGCCGACGCCTCCTCGGAGGTCGGAAACCGGACCACCGGGGCGCTCTTGGGCGGCGGGTTCGGCCTCGCCTACGGCTACAGCGGACTGGACGCCGACGACGGCGAACTCGACGAGTTGCTCGACGACGACCTGCGGCGCGTGCTGCCGTCGGGGGGCGGAGACGCCCTCGACGAGGTAGAGGCGAGTACCGACGACGAGGCGTTCGTCGAGTCCGAATCCGAACCGGCGGTCGAAGAGGCCGACGAGGAAACCGGCGCGGACCGCGGGGACGACTCGGACGGCGGCGACGCCGAAGCCGAGTAGGCCCGACGAGGGACCGGCCGAGGCCGGCGGTACAGTTTCAAGCCGTCGGCGCGCGTGTGTCGGTATGGCACGACGAAGCCTCCTCTTCTCACCCGGCGACCGCCCGGAACTGATGCGCAAAGCGCCGACCGCGAGCGCGGACGTGATCTGCTTCGACCTCGAAGACGCCGTCGCGGCGGCGAAGAAGAGCGACGCGCGCGCCGCCGTCCGCGAGGTGCTGTCGGACCCGTCGTTCGACCCCGACGCCGAAGTCCTCGTCCGCGTCGCCGCCGAGACGGCGGCTGACGACCTCGACGGGGTTCTCGGTCCGAACGGCGACGCGGACGTCCGACTCGACGCGGTTATGCTCTCCAAAACCGGGTTCCCGGAGGACGTCCGGGACCTCGACGACGAACTCGCGGCCCGCGGGTGGACGCTGCCCGTGTTCGCCCTCGTGGAGACGGCGCGCGGCGTGCTGAACGCACCCGACGTCGCCGCCGCGGGACCGACGACGGCGCTCGTCTTCGGGGCCGAGGACCTGGCCGCCGACGTGGGAGCGACGCGGACCGAGGAGGGAACCGAGGTGCTGTACGCCCGCGAACGCGTCGTCCTCGCCGCCGCCGCGGAGGGGGTCGACGCCATCGACACCGTCTACACTGACTTCGAGGACGAGGAGGGCCTGCGGGCGGAGACGGCGTTCGCGGGGACCCTCGGCTACGACGGCAAGATGGCCATCCACCCCGCGCAGGTGTCCGTCATCAACGAGTCGTTCGCGCCGTCGCCCGAACGGGTCGAGTGGGCGCGGAAGGTGCTCCGCGCACGCGAGGAGGCCGACGCGTCGGAGGCGGGCGTGTTCCGCGTCGACGGCGAGATGATAGACGCCCCCCTCGTCGCCCAGGCGGAGCGAATCCTCGAACGCGCCGGCGAACGCTGAGGCCACCGGCGACACCCCCGAGGAGTACCCTGGCGACCCGTCGCCACGTCACTCGCGAGGCGGCGACGCACGAACGCCGGGGCGTCTGGCCCTGACTCGTCCGCCCGCGCGGCGTTCCCGGTCGGCCGAAACTGCCCCGAAACGACAGTTTCGCGTTCTGTTGACATTTGCTTCGCCAGAGTTAACAGCGTCTCGGTGAGTGCGGTACGTATGAACGAGGAGGCGAACCCCTTCGAGAGTCTGCAGGAGCAGATAGACGACGCCGCGGCGCACCTCGACATCGACGAGGACGTCATCGAGCGGTTGAAACACCCCGAACGGGTGCTCGAACTGAATCTGTCGGTGGACATGGACGACGGCTCCCGAAAGCGGTTCCGGGCGTTCCGCTCGCAGTTCAACGGCGACCGAGGGCCGTACAAGGGGGGTATCCGGTACCACCCGAACGTCTCCCGCGACGAGGTGAAGGCGCTCTCCGGGTGGATGGTGTACAAGTGCGCCGTCGTCGACATCCCCTACGGCGGCGGGAAGGGCGGCGTCGTCATCGACCCGAAGGAGTACTCCGCGGCCGAACTCGAACGCGTCACGCGGTCGTTCGCCAAGGAACTCCGCCCCGTCATCGGCCCGGACGAGGACATCCCCGCGCCCGACGTGAACACCGGTCAGCGGGAGATGAACTGGATAAAGGACACCTACGAGAAACTCGAACACACGACGGCGCCCGGCGTCGTCACCGGGAAGGCCATCTCCTCGGGCGGGAGCGAGGGGCGCGTCGAGGCCACCGGCCGGTCGACGATGCTCACCGCCCGCGAGGCGTTCGACTACCTCGACACGGAGATGGAGGGCGCCACCGTCGCCGTGCAGGGGTACGGTAACGCGGGGTCCGTCGCGGCGACGCTTCTCGAAGACATCGGCGCCGACGTCGTCGCCGTCTCCGACTCCAGCGGTGCGGTGTACAGCGAGGACGGTCTCGACACGCGGGCGGTCAAGGAGTTCAAGCGCGAGACGGGAAGCGTCTCGGACTACGACGGCGCTGACGAGGAGTTCTCGAACGAGGACCTGCTCACCCTCGACGTGGACCTGCTGGTCCCCGCGGCGTTGGAGAACGCCATCGACGGCGAACTCGCCGAGGAGGTGCGAGCGGACGTGGTGGTCGAGGCGGCGAACGGACCGCTCACGCCCGACGCCGACGACGTCCTCACCGAACGCGACGTCTCCGTCTTCCCCGACATCCTCGCGAACGCCGGCGGCGTCACCGTCTCCTACTTCGAGTGGGTACAGAACCGCCAGCGGTTCGCCTGGACCGAAGAGCGCGTCAACGACGAACTCGAACGCGTCATCACCGAGGCGTTCGACACCCTCGTCGACGCCTACGAGGCGCACGACCTCCCGAACTTCCGCACCGCCGCCTACGTCGTCGCCATCCGCCGCGTCGTCGACGCCTACACTGACAACGGTAACTGGCCCTGAACCGACAGCAGACGCCCCGAGCCCGACAATTAGTACCGGATACAGCTCCCGGAAATCTTCCTTATTTACGCACCCTCTAAGTAAGAATTATATGCAATCACTCTAAATTGCGAGCATGTCTCTTACGGAACTCATCGCCGGCGTCGAAGACAGCGAAAAGACGCTCGTGGTCCACAACGCCGACGACTCGACGGTCGACTCGGTCGTCGAGCGGTTCGCCGACCGCAACGTGACCGTGGCGACGGCCTCCACGGAGTCCGGGCCTCCGGAGTACGTCGTGCTCTCGGAGGGCAACCGGGTGCTCTCGGCCACCTCGCTCGCCGAAATCGTCCCCGACGGCGGCCGGCCGCGGACGCCGGGGTTCGACTCGGAGCCGTACAAACCGATTCTGGACGAACTCGACGAGACGATGTTCACCTCCTACGACTGGCGGCGGATGCTGGCCGCCTCGCGGGAGATAGAGGACCGCGCGTGGCGCGCCGGGGAGGGAACCCTGTACGCCGGGTTTCAGAACTACTCGACCTTGGAGAAGCAACTCGCCGTCTACGAACAGTTGGGGACGAAGGCGGACCTCGACGTGACCGCCTTCGCCTTCCCGGACGTCGACCTCCCGGAGCACGAACGAACGTTCGACGTCTTCCCCGAACGCGCCGCCGAGATTCGCGACACCTGGTTCGTCGCCTTCGACGGCGGCGGCGACGAGGAGTCCAAGTGCGCGCTCCTCGCCGAGGAACGCGAACCGCGCCAGTTCTACGGCTTCTGGACGTACGACCCGGGGACGGTCGACTACATCTTCGACCACCTCGGGGAGACGTACCTCGACGGACGCTCCGACAAGCGTCCCGCCGCCGGGTGCTGAGTTCGGAGGTGGACGGCGCGCGTGGGTAGTTCTCAACGTCTCGACCGACGCCGGTCTTCGTCGCACTGCGCGACGACATATACACGAACGTGCGCTTTTCTCTCCACTATCCGAAGCGAGTGATTCAAGTTGGTCCCACACGCGCTATCCGACGATGCGTCAGGACCACCTCATCTCCGCGGCGCAACTGTCGCGGGACGACGTCGAGGCGGTGCTCGACCGCGCGGCGGACATCGACGCCGACCTGGAGGCGTGGCGCCAACGGCGCGCCGGGTCGGTGCTCGGCCTGTGTTTCTTCGAACCCAGCACCCGCACGCGGATGAGTTTCGACACCGCGATGAAGCGACTCGGGGGACGGACCGTCGACATGGGGCCCGTCGACTCCACGTCGGTCAAGAAGGGCGAGAGCCTGGCCGACACCGTCCGCGTCGTCGAGGGGTACGCGGACGCCATCGTCCTCAGACACCCGCTGGAAGGCGCGGCGAAGATGGCCGCGGAGTTCGTCGACGTCCCCGTCATCAACGCGGGCGACGGGGCCGGTCAGCACCCCTCGCAGACCCTCTTGGACCTCTACACCATCCGCGAGAACGCCGGCCTCGACGACCTCACCGTCGGCGTCATGGGCGACCTGAAGTACGGGCGGACGGTCCACTCGCTGGCCGAGATGCTGACCAACTTCGAGAGCCGTCAGCACTTCATCAGCCCCGAGAGCCTGCGTCTGCCCCGCAGCGTCCGCTATGACCTGCACGCCTCGGGCGCGCAGGTCCGCGAACACACCGACTTGGCGGAGGTTCTCCCCGAACTCGACGTGCTGTACGTGACGCGCATCCAGCGCGAGCGCTTCCCCGACGAGAACGAGTACCGGAAGGTCGCCGGCCAGTACCAGATCGGACCCGACGACCTCGACGGCGCCAAGGACTCGCTGACCGTGATGCATCCGCTACCCCGCGTCGACGAAATCGCCCCCGAGGTGGACGAGACGCCGCACGCGAAGTACTTCGAGCAGGCGCACAACGCCGTCCCCGTCAGGATGGCGCTGCTCGACATGCTCCTGGAGGGAGACGAATGAGCGACACGAACAAACAGCTCCGCGTCTCGAAAATCCGCGACGGTACCGTCATCGACCACCTCGCCGCCGGGCAGGCGTTGAACGTCCTCGCCATCCTCGGCATCGACGGCTCCGGCGGCGAGGGCGTCTCCATCGGGATGAACGTCCCCTCGGACCGACTCGCCCGCAAGGACATCGTGAAGGTCGAGGGCCGGGAACTGAGCCAGTCGGAGGTGGACGTGCTCTCGGTCATCTCCCCGGAGGCGACCATCAACATCGTCCGCGACTACGAGGTGGTCGAGAAGAAACGGGTCGAGCGTCCCGAGGAGGTGACCGGCGTCGTCTCCTGTCCGAACCGAAACTGCATCACGAACGCCGACGAACCGGTCGTCTCGCGGTTCGAGGTGCTCTCCGACGGCCTTCGCTGCGGCTACTGCGGCGACATCGTCCGCGAGGGCGAGGTCGCCGAGAACCTCGACGTCTCCTAGTTACCGCCCGACGCCGTCGGCCCGTCGCTCACGCTCACGTTCGCTCTCCTCGCCTGCGTCGTCGTGGCAGACGGATACGTTCCGGAACTCGAACCGAGCGCCGGCGCCGACGTCCGCTAACGCCACCTCCCAGCCGTGCGCCCCAGCCAGCGACCGGACGATGTGGAGACCGAACCCCGTCCCCCCGGCGGCGGTGGAGACGCCCGAGTCGAACAGCGTCCCGCGGACCGCCTCGGCCACGCCGGGACCGTCGTCGGCGACGAAGAAGCCGCCCGGGAGGGCACCGACGGTAACGGTGACCGCGCCGACGTCGCCCGACCGCGGGCCGTCTGCGGAGCCGTGCTCGACGGTGTCGCCGGACTGCGTCCGGCTGCTTGTGGAGCTATGCTCCACACTGTCGTCGGGCGTCGCCCGACTGCTCGTGGAGCCGTGCTCCACGGAGTTCCGAAACAGGTTCTCGAAGAGGCGCCGCAGGTACTCCTCGTCCGCGAGCACCGTCCGGTCCGTCTCCACTCGCAGCGTCGCCGCGTCCGTCTCGACCGTCGCCCACGCCGCCCTGGCGACGGCGGCGAGAGAGACGGGCTCTGGGTCCTCGACGACGAGTCCGTCGCGGGCCGTCCGCAGCACGTCGTCGACGATGGCGTTCATCCGGTCGAGGGCTTCGGCGACCCGGCCGAGGTTCGACGAGTCGTTCCCCGCGCGTTCGAGGTCGAGAAAGCCCGTCGAGACGGCGAGTGGGTTCCGCAGGTCGTGGGTGACGACGTTGGCGAACTCCTCCAAGCGCTCGTTCTGCTGGCGAAGCTGTCGCTCCCGTCGTCGCTGGTCGGTCACGTCGCGGCCGACGCCGCAGAGGCCGACGAGGCTGCCGTCCGGCGCGGTGAGCCGACGTCCGGTGAGTTCGAACAGTACCAGCCCTTCCGTCGTCTCCCCGCGCGCCTCCACCGTCGTCTCCCCCTCGCGGACGGCCGCCGCGGCGGCGCGCTCGACCGCCGGGCGGTCGGCTTCGAGGAAGAACTCCGTCGGGCGCATCCCGCGAAGCTCCTCGTCCGTCAGGTCGAACAGCTCGCTCAGCCGGCGGTTCCAGCGGGCGAGGCGGAACTCCGCGTCGAAGACGTAGAACACGTCGTCGAGCGCGTCGACGGCGTCCTGCAGGAACGCTCCGGGGGTGACGTACGCCGACGGGAGGCGGGTGGCGCCGCCGAGCGCGACCGTCCGGGAGACCAGCGCTCCGACCTCCTCCTCCGAGCGGACGGGGAGATAGGCGGAGACGCCGGCGTCGACGGCGTCGCGCGCGAGTTCGTCCGAGCCCTCGACGACGGTGAGGACGACCGGAAGCTCCTCCCACCGGCGGCGGGCGTCGAGGAGGAGGTCGAGTCCGTCGCCGTCGGGCAGGGAGGGAGCCGCGACGAGACAGGACGGCGGCCCGGTCGACGCCAGCGCGGAGAGGGCCGCCTCGGCGGTGTCGGCCGTCCGGAGCGTGTGCTCGGCGGCGTCGGCCTCGAACCGCGTCCGGAAGCGGTCGCGGCGGCCGGCGTCGCCGTCGACGTAGAGCACGCGAACACACTCGCTCTCAGCACTCATTTCGGTCGTATCCAACAGACAGGGCGACGTGAGAGGATAAAAACGTTCTGTCGAGACGACAGTATCGTCACGGGAGCGAGCGAAAGAGCGGACGACGCCGGGAGCAGTCCCGGCGCGGAACCGCGCGACGGCGAGGGGAACGCATTTGTACCGAACCGTCGTACCGTCGAACATGTCCGGAAAAGCAAAACTGCTCGTGGTGCTCGCACTGGTCGCCGTCGTCTACGTTCTCGTCTCCGGTGGGAGCGAACCCATCGAAGTCGAAGTCGAGGAGTAGTTCCCCGTCTCGCACCGCACCGCATCGCATCGCACCGTATCGCATCGCGCGACCGCTCCCGCCCCGAGTTCTTCGCGTCGCCGTTCGACCAGCGACGGCGACGGGTCGGCGGACGCCGAGAGCGAACGACTCATGGCGCTCGCTCGGTAACGTCCGGCCATGTACGGCGTCGTCACGCGAAACCCGGACGAGGTGGAGTGGCCCGACTTCGACCGGGCGTTCTACGAGGTCAAAGACGTCACCGGTCGGGCGGCCGAACCCCTCCCCGAGGCGGTGAACATGGTGTCGTGCTTCGGCGACACGGCCGCCGCGGAGGACAATCCCGAACTCGTCCCGGTCGACGACGAGGGGAACCTCGCCACCCGCGACCAGCGGTTCTTCGATTGGGCGTACATCTGCCCGACGAACGAGGACTACCGCGCGGGCTTACTCGAAATCGTCTCCGACTGCGCCGCCGAGAACGCGGACGTCCGTCTAGATGACGTCGGCTTCCCCCGCGACGGCTACTGTCACTGCGAGCGCTGCGAGCGACTGTTCGACGAGTGGGTCGCGGAGCACGACGCCGACGGCGACGAGGCCGACTGGTACGCGTGGCGCGCGGAGGTCATCACCGAGTTCGTCGCCGAGGCGGCCGAGCGAATCCCCGGCCGGACCTACCTTACGCTGTACCCCGACCCGTACCCCGGCCACCTCTACGAGCGGGCCGGCCTCGATATCGAGGCGCTCGCCGAATACGTCGACGAGTTCGTCGTCCCCCTGTACGACGTCCACTACGGGACGACCTACTGGCTGGAGACCATCGCGAAGGGCTTCCGGTCGCTTCTGGACCCGCTCGACGTCCCGTTCGCGATCGAGTTGTACGCCGTCGACGCCGAGATGGAGATGGACGACCTCATCCACGCCACGGAGGTGGCGGAGGCCTACGCCGACGAAGTCTACTTCGGCTACGACGCCTCGAACGCCGCCGCCGCCCTCCGACGCAAACGCGCCGACCAGCAGGAGGGCGTCACCCACCGGCCGGGAGACGAGAACTGAACGGCGGGCGGCGGGGTCGCCCCGAGCGGTCGGCGCGGTCAGACCGCTCCCGAGAGGAACGCGATGACGACGAAGCCGGTGACGAACACGAGGAAGGCGACGACGAAGAGACCGAGGATGAGCCGCCGCTGGCCCGATGTCGGGTCTGCCATAGTCGTCCGGTAGGGCGGGGGCGGTTTATACTGCCCGGCGCCGGTGGGATGGGCCACGAGCGCGGCCCCCACCCGCGGCGGCGACGTGGAGGCTTTTGTCCCGCCGGGCCGAACCGCCCGACGATGCCCGAGTTAGATTCGCTCGACCACGAACGCTACGTCGAGAAGGCCATCGCCCTCGCGCGCGAGGCCGGCGAACGCGGCGACGGCCCGTACGGGTCGCTGCTCGTCGTCGACGACGCCGTCGCGATGGAGGAGACGAACCGCGAGCGAACGGAAGACGACGTGGCGCTCCACCCGGAACTCACCGTCGCGCGGCGGATGGCGCGCGAACTCGCCCCCGACGAACGCGAACGCGCGGTGCTGTACACGAGTACCGAACCCTGTCCGATGTGTTCGGGAGGGCTGTCGATATCGAACGTCGGCGCCGTCGTCTACGGCGTCTCGGGGGCCCGCGCCGCCGCGGAGTTCGGCGGGAGCGAAGGCGTCCCGTGCGGCGAGGTGTTCGAGCGACGCGGCCGCGACGTCGACGTGGTCGGCCCGGTTCTCGAGGCGGAGGCGCTCGCCGTCCACCGGGAGTTTCGAGACGGAGCGGACGCGGACTGAGGTGCGTCTACGTCCGTTCAGACGTCTTCGAGGGGGTCCGCGTTGCCGAAGAACGGCTCCGGACCGTCCGAGGGGGCGGCCCACTCGGCGGCGTTGGCGAGGACGTCGCGGATGTCGTCGCGGTAGTAGATGGGGTAGGTCTCGTGACCCGGGCGGAAGTAGAACACCTTGCCGGACCCGCGGTTATAACAGCACCCCGACCGGAACACCTCGCCGCCCTCGAACCAACTCGTGAAGACGAGGTCGTCCGGCGCGGGCACGTCGAAGCGCTCCCCGTACATCTCGGCCTCGGGCACTTCGAGGTACTCGGACATTCCGGAGGCGATGGGGTGGCTGGGTTCGACGACCCAGATGCGCTCTCTCTCGTCGGCCTCGCGCCACTTCAGCGCGCAGGAGGTTCCCATCAGGCGCTTGAACGGCTTGGAGTAGTGCCCCGAGTGGAGCACCAAGAGGCCCATCCCCTCGCGGACGCGTTCGACCACCCGGTCGACGACGTGGTCGGACACCTCGTCGTGGGCGCGGTGTCCCCACCACGTCAGCACGTCCGTGTCCGCGAGAACGCCCTCAGAGAGGCCGTGTTCGGGGTCGTCGAGCGTCGCCGTCCGCGTCTCGAACCCGCGCTCGTCGAAGCCCTCGGCGATGGCCGCGTGGATGCCGTCGGGATACACCTCGGCCACCTCGTCGCTGTCGCGTTCGTGCCGGTACTCGTTCCAGACCGTGACGGAGAGGTTCTCGCTCACGGCGCCTTCGACACGCGGGTCGACCAAGTAGCCACCGCTCCACGCTGACTCGGCCGTGGATGTCTTAGAATATCAGTATCGATTTTGGTTCTTCGAACTCGCTTCAGTTCGGCCGTCCGTTCGTCCGTATACTCCGAGGCGAACGAACCCGCAAGAAGGTCCTCCGGGCGTACGCGTTCGTGGTCATAACCATCAGTGCGGCGACGTAGACGGCTCCGAGGAGGAGTATGTGCACGAGGTCGATAGCGAACGCGGCCCGCTCTCTGATTCCCATACCGGATACATCCCGAGCGGGAATAAGAACGTTCGCCCCCAAATATCAGAATTGATTCTGCTACGTTCCTTCGAAGTCGGGGTCGCGGCGTTCGAGGAAGGCATCGACGCCCTCGGCGTGGTCGGCGGTACCGAACAGCGACGCCTGCGCCGCCGCTTCGTGTTCGATGGCGGTGTCGAGCGACACCTCGAAGCCGCGTCGGAGGAGGCGCTTGGAAGTTCGCAGGGCCGCCGTCGGTCCGGCGGCGATATCGGCGACGAACGAGTCGAAGGCGCCCTCGAACGACTCGTCTTCGCTTCCGCTTTCGCTCTCCTCCCCGGCCGCCGCGCCGAACACGCGGTTCGCCAACCCGAGGTCCGCGGCGCGTTCGGCGTCGAGCACCTCGCCGGTGTAGACGAGTTCCTTCGCGAGGCCAGCGCCGACTTCCCGGGGGAGGAGGTAGGAGACGCCGGAGTCGACGGCGAGGCCGAGTTGCTCGAAGTTGAAACCGATCTTCCCTTCGGGTGAGAACACCCGCAGGTCGCAGGCGAGAGCGAGGGCGCCGCCCGCGCCGATGGCCGGTCCGTCTATCTTCGCGACGGTCGGAAACTGGCAGTCGTGAACGCGTTTCACCGCGCCGGCCGTGTCGTCGATGACGTGCCGGACGGCCTCCTCCATCGACTTCTCGCCCCCGCGGAGTTCCAACATCGCGTTGACGTCGCCGCCGGCGCAGAACGCCCCGCCCGAGCCTTCGAGGACGACACAGCGCGTGTCGTCGTCAAGCGAATCGAGCGCATCCCGGAGGCCGGCGGTCACGTCCTCGGTCAGTGCGTTCCGCACGTCCGGTCGGTCGAGCGTCACCGTCACCACGCCCGCGTCCCGAGCCACGGACACCGAGTTGTCAGTTTCTTCCGTCATGCGACGGTCGACGCGCGCGGCGCACAAAAGCTCACGGTCGACCCTCGGGTTCGGAGGACGTGCCGGGATCAGTACAGCGAGTTCAGTGCGTCGCCCGCCAGTCCCGTTCCTTCGGGAACCGCCATCGCGCCGTCGCGGACGGGCGCCGGGTCGGGGGCGAGGTCGTCGGCCAAGAGCGACCCCGTGGCGAGGCCGCACGCCCGGACGTCGGGGACGGCGGCGGCGACGTGGAGGGCGCCGAGGCGGGCGACGACGGCGTCGATGGTCGTCGTGACCACCGCGTCGGCGCCGGCGTCGCGGGCCGCGCGCGCAGCGTCGAGCGCCCGGTCGGGCCCGCCCAACGCCATCGGTTTGAGGACGAGGACGTCGGCGGCGTCGGCCGCGAGCACCTCGCGCGCCGAGTGCGACGCTAAGGATTCGTCGACGCCGACGCCGACGCCGCGCCCGCGGAGGGACGCGAGGCCCGACAGGTCCTCGGCGGGGAGCGGTTGCTCGACGTAGGCGAACCCAAGGTCGGCGACCGAATCGAGCATCTCGCGGGCCGTCTCGCGGTCCCACGCGCCGTTGGCGTCCGCACGGAGTTCGGCGTCCGGCGCGGCGTCGCGGGCCGCACGCAGTCGTTGCTCGTCCTCGGCCGCCTCCCGCGCGCCGACTTTGATTTTCACCGCGTCGAACCCCTTTTCGACGGCGTCGTGCGTCGCGTCGGCCGTCTCTCGAGGCGTTCCGTCGCCGACGGTGGCGTTCACCGGGACGGCGTCGGCCGCCTCCGCAGAGTCGAACGGCCCTTCGGCCGCGAGACGGTCGCAGAGTCGCTCGTCCGCCGCGCGGGCGTCGGCGTCCGCGCGGGCGAGCGAGACGCCGTGCCTCGCGGCGGGCGTCGTCGCGTCGGGGGTCCCGTCGTCGAGCGCCGCCCGACAGTCGTCGAGCGACTCGGTCCACCCTGGGAGCGGCGTCGCCTCGCCCAGACCGCTCGCGGGTCCGTCAGCGCCGTCGTCGTCGCTGTCGTCACTGTTGTCGTCGCCACTGTCTCCCCGGCCGCGGCCGAGGCGGACGAGGAACCCCTCGCGCGCCTCGATGGGGCCGTTGGCGGTTTCGAGTGGGTCGGTCAGCCGTAGCGAAAACCGTTCGAGGCGCATCAGAGCGGAAACTCCGCGACCGAGAGGCCGATTCCGAACAGCAGCGAGTGCACGAACAGCAGCTTTCCCGTCCGTTCGAGCGCCGGATTCAGCGCCGCGCCCGACGTCTCGGTGAACACCGTCCGCGCGACGGAGATGGCGTACGGGAGCGTGAGCAGGGGGAGGAGGACGGCGACGCCGAATCCCTCGCGGGCGAGGAACCAGAGGGGGACGGCGTACGCGAGGACGAGCATGGCGGCGTACTCCGCGCGGGAGAAGCCGTAGCCGAAGCGGACGGCGAGCGTCCGCTTTCCGGTCGTGGCGTCCTCCTCCTTGTCGCGGACGTTGTTCACGACGAGGATGTTCGTGCAGACGGCAGCGACGGCGAGGGAGGCGACGAACGCCTCGGCAGTGACGGTGTTCGGCGGGATGGAGAGCGTGAGCGGGTCGGCGAGGACGGCCGCGGCCTGCACGTAGTAGCTTCCCGTGACGGCGACGACGCCGAAGAAGACGAAGACGAACACGTCGCCGAGACCGTGGTAGCCGAGGGGGTACGGCCCGCCGGTGTAGGCGATGCCGGAGGCGACGGAGACGAGGCCGACGACGAGGATGGGGACGCCGCCGACGTAGACGAGGTAGGTTCCGAGGGCGACGGCGGCGGCGAAGGTGAGGTACATCGCGCGCTTGACCTCCGCGGGTTCGATGAGGCCGCCCGCGGTGACGCGGGTGAACCCCTCCCGGTTCTCGGTGTCGGCGCCCTGTGCGGCGTCGTAGTAGTCGTTGGCGAAGTTCGTCCCGACCTGGATAAGCGCCGACCCGAGGAAGGCGGCGAGCGCCGGAAGCGCGGCGAACACGCCGTCGTGGAGCGCCAAGCCGACGCCGACGAGGATGGGTGCCGCGGCGGCGGGGAGCGTCTGCGGGCGCGCGGCCATCACCCACGCCTTCGTCCGCGAGATGTCCTGCGTACTCATTTGGTGGAACTGAGGACGGCGCGGGCGTCAAAGTTCGGTTTCCCGCGGATGCGGGTGGTCTGCGCGAACGCTCCCTGTCAAGTCGAACAACGTTCTTTATTAAATAGGGTTACTGCGGGAGATGATATTCTCCAAAAACTACTTATCGGTGGGGTTCGTGAGCTCAGACGTGGTTCGCCAGGTGAGTCTCGCGGCTTCACTCTCCGCGACGGCACACCCTTCTACCACGTAACGACCGAGAGCGACGGGTTCTGCGGCGTCGAGCCTCGAAATTTGACCGTTGAGCGACGGCGCGGCGTTGATAACGGGTTACGGTCAACGACTGCTTAGTGAGTCACGACAGCGGTGCGGTGAGGCGAGCAGTCGTACCGCGACGAGCGGAGCGAGTCGCGGCGTCTTTTTGGTCCAGATTTTTGCGAGGAGCGGTGCGCCGCAGGCGCACCCGACGAAGTAAAAAGGTGGGTTAGTAGAACCAGGGATACTCCGAGAAGTCCGGGTCGCGCTTCTCCAAGAAGGCGTCCCGTCCCTCCTGGGCCTCCTCGGTCATGTAGCCCAGTCGGGTGGCCTCGCCGGCGAACACCTGCTGGCCCACGAGACCGTCGTCGGTCATGTTGAACGCGTACTTCAGCATCCGCATCGCCATCGGCGACTTGTTCGTCATCTCGTCGGCCCACTCCAGAGCGACGTCCTCCAGTTCCTCGTGCGGGATGGCCTCGTTCGCCATGCCCATGTCGACCGCTTCCTCGGCGGAGTAGGTCTTGCCGCGGAAGAACACCTCTCTGGCCTTCTTCTGTCCGACCTGCTTGGCGAGATACGCGGAGCCGAATCCGGCGTCGAAGGAGGCCACGTCGGGGTCCGTCTGGAGGAACTTCGCGTGCTCCTCGGAGGCCAGCGTCAGGTCGCAGACGACGTGCAGTGAGTGGCCGCCGCCGACGGCCCACCCCGGCACGACGGCGACAACGGGTTTCGGCATAAAGCGGATGAGCCGCTGGACTTCGAGGACGTGCAGGCGGCCGGCCTTCGCCTCGCGGACGAGTTCGTCCTCGCTCTCGTCGGCCTCGTCGTCGTCGCGGTACTCGTAGCCCGACCCGCCCCGAACGGACTGGTCGCCGCCGGCGCAGAACGCCCACCCGCCGTCCTTCTTGGAGGGACCGTTGCCGGTGAGGAGGACGCACCCGACGTCAGCGCGCTTGCGGGCGTGGTCGAGGGCCGCGTACAGTTCGTCGACCGTACCCGGGCGGAACGCGTTGCGCTTCTCCGGCCGGTCGAAGGCGATGCGGACGGCGGGGACGTCCGCCGCCTCGTGGTAGGTGATGTCCTCGAACTCCGCGGAACCGTCGACCGGTTCCCAGCGGTCGGCGTCGAAAATCTCAGAGACCATACCGACGAGGCGGCCGGTGCGCGCAAAAAGATTCGCGTACCAGCTTTTGCGCTGTCGTCCGAAAGGCGCGAAGCGCCTTCCGTGATGACGAGACGCGCGAAGCGCGTCTCGAACCACGGGCTGCCTTGGGCAACCCTCGACAAAATCTTGACCAAAAGCCTCGTCGCTCCCGTCGGTCGCTTCTCGGCCCGCTCGCTCACTGCGTTCGCTCGCGGTGTCGTGAGACTCAGAGCCGACGCGCCGATTCGACGCCGTTCGCGACGAACGGGAACGTCAGGACGGCGACGGTGGCGACGGCGGCGCCGGCGACGATGGCGAGGGCGAGACTGGACGGCGTCGACGCGAACAGGTCCGTCCCGACGACGGCGTAGACGGCGGCGACGTAGGCGAGGTTGTACCAGACCGTCCGGACGCCGACGTAGAACAGCGAGAACGGCGGCCACCCGGGTCCGAACGTGAGACTCCCGTTTCGGTAGGCGGCGACGCCGAACGACAGGGCGACGGCCGCGCCCAGCGCCGCCGAGGACGTGAGGAGTCCCCCGGAGAAGGCGGCGCCGACGAGGACCGGCAGTCCGAGCACCGTCGCCTCGGCGGTGCCGTCGAACAGGTTCTCCAGCCACCGGCCGAGTTCGTCGTTCTCCTCGCGCGCGCGGACCTGCCTCGCCTCCGTCTCGGGGTCGGTGGCACCTCGTGACATATCACGTAGGTCGATGCGAGGGATGAAAAACGCACCGTCGCGGTCAGTGGTGAACGGTCGCGGCAGCCACTTACCGGACGTTCCGCCTCACTCGCGCAGTTCGTCGAGGACTCGCTCTCGAATCCCCTTGCGAACGTCGTGGCTCTCCTCGGCGTCGGTGGTGACCTCGATGACGTGCGACCCCTCGCTCGTCGTCGCCGTCTCGTACGCCTCGCGGAAGCCAGCCCGGTCGTCGGCCTCGACGCGGGTGAACGAGAGGCCGTAGAGGTCGGCGCTCGGTTCGAAGTCGAGGCCGTGCGGCGTCTTGAACTGCGAGGTGAACGGCGGGTCGAACTGCTCGATGGGGAGCATGTGGAAGATGCCGCCGCCGTCGTTGTTGACGACGACGACGGTGGCGTCCACGTCCGAGCGGCCGATAGCCAGGAGACCGTTCATGTCGTGGTAGTAGGCGATGTCGCCGGTGACGAGCGTCAGGTCGTCCGTCGTCGCCGACCCGGCGCCGAGGGCCGTCGAGACGATGCCGTCGATGCCGGAGGCGCCGCGGTTGCCGAGGGCGGTGAGGCTCTTGGTGGACGGCGCGGCGAAGCGGTCGGCGTCGCGGACGGGCATGGAGTTCGAGACGAATATCGTGGCGGGGTCGGGGGCGAGTTCGAAGACGTCCGCGAGGACGCGTCCCTCGAACGCCTCGGACTCGGCGGCGTCGGCGACGACCGACTCGTGGGTCGCGTCGGCGTCCTCCCAGCGCCGCCGCCACTCGGGGGAACCGGGACCGGCGAGCAGTCGGGAGAGCCGACCCATCAGACGTGAGGGGTCGGCGACGACGAGGTCCGTCGACGTGAACTCCGCCTCGCGCCACCCGGCGGCGGGGTCGACCACGAGTTGCTCGGCGTCAACGCGGGCGAGGTACTTCCGGAGCGGTTTCGACGTGGGCGAGGCCCCGACGCGGAACACCACGTCCGGATCGGGCCACGACTCGGTCACCGAGGGGTCGAGGAAGCCGTCGTAGCCGCCGATGACGGGCGCGACGCGGACGTGGCCGCCGAAGCGGGCGCCCGAGAGCGGGTCGGCGAGTATCGGAAAGTCCGTCGCGTGCGCGAACGCCGCCAGCGCCTCGCGTTCGACGCCCGGGGCGTCCGCGGGGCCGGCGACGACGAGGCCGCGGGGTTCGGAGAGTCGGTCCGCGACGTCGCGGAGCGTGTCGTCGTCGAGTTCGGGGACGCCCTCGGTCGTCGAGACGAACGGTCCGTCGCGCCCGGACTCGGCGAGTTCGGGCAGGTCGTCGGGCACGTCACCCTCCACCTCGACGGGTTCCAGCGGCTTTCTGAAGGGAAGATTGAGGTGGACCGGTCCGGCGGGCGTCCCCGTCGCCTTCGCGAGCGCTCTGGCCGCCGTCGTCCGGAGCGACCGGAGTTTCCGTGGCGTCGCCTCGGGTTCGGCGACGTCCTTGTACCAGCGGACCGCGTCGCCGTAGAGCTTCTCCTGGTCGATGGTCTGGTTCGCCCCGGAGTCGCGTATCTCGGGCGGGCGGTCGGCCGTGAGGACGAGCAGCGGCACCCGCGACTGCGACGCCTCGACGACGGCGGGGTGGAAGTTCGCCGCGGCGGTGCCGGACGTGCAGACGAGGGGCGTCACCTCGCCCGTGCGGCGCGCGCGCCCGAGGGCGAAGAACGCCGAGGAGCGCTCGTCGAGGTGCGAGAAGACGTGGACGTCGTCGTGGTCGGCGAACGCTTCGGTCAGGGGCGTCGAACGGCTTCCGGGCGTGATGCAGACGGCGTCGACGCCGGCGGCGGCGAGTTCGTCGACCAAGGCGTGCGCCCAGAGGACGTTTCGGTTTGGTGCGGTCATGGTTGTAGTTGTGTGAGAGGGTGAGAATCAGCGAGAGCGTTCCAGTTCGTCGAGGAGGGCGCGGTACTTCAGTTGGACCTCGTCCCACTCCCGGTCGGGGTCCGAATCTTCGACGACGCCGACGCCGGCGAACAGCGTCGCCACGTCGCCGCGGGCGACGGCCGAGCGGAGGGCGACGGCGAACGTGCCGTACCCGGCGGCGTCGATCCAGCCGACGGGCGCGGCGTACCAGCCCCGGTCGAACGGTTCGGTGTCGCGGATGGTCTCTAAGGCCGTCTCGGGCGGCAGGCCGCCGACGGCGGGCGTCGGGTGGAGCGCCTCGACGAGCGAGAGGACGTGCTCGTTCTCCGAGAGCGTCGCTGTCACGGGCGTCCAGAGGTGCTGGACGGTCGCGAGGCGCTTGACGCGACGCTCGGGGGCGTTCACCGACGAGGCGAACGGGGCGAGTTGTTCGCGGACCGTCTCGGCGACGAGTTCGTGTTCGTGGACGTTCTTCTCGTCGTCTAAGAGCTCCTGCGCCAGCCACTCGTCCTCGGCGGGCGTCTCCCCGCGGCCGGTCGTCCCGGCCAGCGCGTCCGTCTCGACGGTCCGACCGCGGAGACTGACGAGTCGCTCCGGGGTCGCCCCGAAGAACGAGGGTCGCGGACGACCGGACTCGGGTTCGGGGTCGGGTTCGACGAGGAACCGGTAGCACTCGGGGTAGGCGCCGCCGAGGCGTTCCAGCACGTCCGGAACCGAGAGCGGGGTCTCCAGGTCCACTTCGAGCGCCTGTGCGAGCACCACTTTCAGCAGGTCGCCCGCGTGGATGCGGTCGACGGCGGCCTCGACGCTCGCGTTCCAGTCGTCTCGGGCCGTGGTCCGCCGGCGGTCGACGACGCCCGGCGGGTCGGCGACGGGACCCGGGTCCGGGAGCGACGCGAGTCGCTCGCGCTCGCGGTCGAGGCGCTCCTCGACCGCGTCGGCGTCGGCGTCAGGACCGACAGCGTTGACCGTGAGCCACGCGTCGTCGCCGGCCTCGTCGGTGTACGTCACCTGCACGCGCGGGAAGACGAAGCGGGCGCCGGGGAAGTCCTCCCACGGCGGTCCGTGCGCGCTGTCGGCGTGGAACGCGAACCCGCCGAACAGGCGGGGCCGGGCGGCCTCGGTGCCGGCGTGGACGTCGCCCGAGGAGAACAGTTCTTCCGCGGCCTCACGTACCCGGTCGAACCGGTGCGGGCCGTCGGCGGTCACCGTCGCGGCGGCGCCCTCCCCGACCACCGTCGCTTCGTCGGGCGCCGACCAGACGGTCCGCGGCGCTTCGGCGGCGTCGAGGACGGCGCGAAACGGCGGTGCCGACACGGGGACCGACCTACTGACGAGGTGCGTCTCCGCCTCGTCGGTCCGCAGCGATGCCATTTGCTGAACCTGAGGAGGCCACAGCCTTTTACCTGACTATCCCGGCGCGGCGCGCTGTTTTCGCCGCCGTTAGCTGTACCGCTCCTCGTTCCACGGGTTCGCCGTGTTCGAGTAGCCCCGCTTCTCCCAGTAGCCGCGTTCGGCCTCGGTGAGGAACTCCACGCCGGAGACCCACTTCGCGCCCTTGTAGGCGTACTTGTGCGGGGTGACGACGCGGAGGGGGCCGCCGTGGTCGGCGGGGAGGGGGTCGCCGTCGTAGTCGTAGACGAACATCACTTCCTCGCGCATGCAGTCTTCGAGGGGAAGGTTCGTCGTGTAGCCGTCCAGCGCGTGGAACATGACGTGCTCCGCATCGTCGCGCACGCCGGCCGCCTCGGCCAGCGTCGGGAACGTGACGCCCGTGAACTCGCAGTCGAACTTCGACCATCCGGTGACGCAGTGGAAGTCCTGCACCTGCGTCTCCGACGGCAGGTTGCGGAACTCCTCGTAGGAGAAGGAGAGTCCCTCCTCGACGGCACCCCACACCTCGAACGCCCAGTCGTCGCGGTTCCACGACGGCGTGCCGCTCTTCGATAGCACCGGAAAGCGCGACGTCTCCCGCTGACCCGGCGGGAGCCTGTCGTCCCCGAACTCCTCGTAGAGGCCCGTCACGTCCTGACTCATACCCGACCGTTCGCCGCGGCGCACCTAACGGTGACGACTCCGGCGGGGGAGACGCCCTCGGCGGCGCCGCGGAGTCGGACGACTGTTCCGACTCGCCAACTTCGTTTGTGGGCGAAAGAAGGGATTCCCACGAAAGCCGGCACAGATATTGGCGTTCGGGGAAAAGCTGGGCGCAGGACTTAAATAAGCCGACTCCAAACCCCCGGGCGTTCAGATGCCGAAAGTCAACATCAGCGTACCCGAGCACCTCGAGATGCAGATCGCACAGCTCGTCGAACAGGGTGAGTTCATGAGCCGCGAAGAAGCCATCGAGGAGCTCCTCTCGACGGGTATTCGCGCGTTCAAGACGAGCGGTCCGATGGACGAGGACGACCACCTCGAAGACGACGGAATGATGGGACACGAAGACGAGTACGTCTTCTAGCCGCAGCGTGTCATCGAAACCCAATAACCCTTAAATCGACCTCTCACGTACCCGAGACCATGCACAAGGACGAACTTCTCGAACTTCACGAGCAGATGGTGATAATCAAGGACCACTTCGCCGGTCGCGAGAACGTGGACGACGGACTGTTCGAACCGTACGACCAACTCGCCGTCGAGCCCTCGCACGTCCACAAATCCAAGAGTGAGCACAAACACGCCGTCTTCGTCCTCGGTAACGCCCTCGCGGCGGCGATGAGCGAAGACGAGTTCTCCAACGCCGGCCGGGTCGGCAAGCGGATGGAGGAACTCGCCGAGGACGCCGAATCGAAGCTCTGAGTTCGGATTTTTGCCGTGTCTCGACCGACGCCCAACCGCCGAGAGCGTCGCATAGCCGTCGCGCCGTTCGGGGGAGCGCCCGCGCCTGCGAGAGGTTCTTAACCGCGCCGACGAATGACCGGGGTGATGGACGTTTCGGGATGGCTAGTCGTTCAGCGCGCGGGGGTCGTCGTCGCGTTCGTGCTCGCCGCGGCCGCCGTCGTCGCCGCGGACCGACCGTCGGGACGGTGGGGAGCGGCGCTCCGGCGCCGGTTCGTCCTCGGGGTGCCGTGGGGCAGTCTCCTCACCCTCCTCGGCGTCCTCGCCGTCTACCTGTTCGTGCAAGGTGGGCTGAGCCACTGGTACAACCCCCTCACGATCCCGTTTCGGGCATGGTCGTACTTCTACCCGCTCGGCGTGGTCACCGCCGGGTTCGCGCACAGCGGCCCCGGCCACCTGCTCGGCAACCTCGTCGGCGCGGCCGCGTTCGCGCCCATCGCCGAGTACGCGTGGGGGCACTTCCCCCGCGAACGGGGAGCGACGTCGTTCGGGTCGTGGCGGACGAATCCATACGTCCGCGCGTTCGTCGTCTTCCCCGCCGTCGTCTTCGTCGTCGGCGTCTGCACCGCCGCGTTCGCCATCGGTCCCATTATCGGTTTCTCGGGCGTCGTCTTCGCCTTCGCGGGGTTCGCGCTCGTCAACTACCCGTTCGGCACCGTCGTCGCCCTCGCGGTCGGCAGCGTCGTCCGCACCGTCTACGCGGCGATGCAGACGCCGCAACTCACCGCCGGCGGCCGCCCCGCCTATATCACGCCGTGGTGGGCGGACATCGCGATTCAGGGGCACGCGTTCGGCCTCTTCGTCGGCGTCCTCCTCGGGGCAGCGCTCGTCCGGACACGACCGAAGGACGCCCGGCCCTCGGCGCTCAGACTGTGGACGGCGACGGTCGTCTTCGGCGTCCAGCAGTCGCTGTGGGCGGTGTACTGGTACCGCGGCGGCGACACCTACGTTCTCTACCGCGCCGTCGGCGTCGGCCTCGTCGCGGTGATGGCCGTCGTCGTCACCTACACCGTCGTCGGGTCGGACCGGCCCGTCCTCGAAGGCGTCTTCGAGGGGGCGTTCGCGCACCGCCGCTGGCAGGCGGGCGCCGCCTGTCTCCTCCTCGTCACGGGGGCCATGACCGGACCGGCCGTCGTCGCCAACCTCTACACCGCCGGCGACGACGAGTTGCCGGGCGAGGAGGTTGTCGTCCGCGACTACGAGGTGACGTACGCCGAGGGCGTGACGAACGGGATGACCGCCGCCGTCGACGTGAGCGCGTTCGGCGAGACGACGGCGGTGAACACCTCCGGCGTCGTCGTCAGAAGCGAGGAACGCGGCATCTGGACGACCGCGGTGACGAAGGGGCGGTTGGCGTTCGGCGGACGGGCCGCCGTCGTCGTCGGCGGCGTCGGATGGCGGGAGACGGTGCACGCCGTCCGCGACGGGTGGGTGACCACGGGCGGCAACACCACCTACCGCGTCCTCCTCGTCCGCGACGGGAGCGCACGCGTCGCCTACACCGCCGACCCGGCGAGGGCCGGTCCGGTCGTCGGCGGGCGGAACATCAGCGTCGAGGCGGCCCCGCAGGGGTACTATCTGCGCGTGAATCGGGAGAACGAGACGGTGGCGGCTCGCCTCCCCCAAACAAACCAGTCGGTGACGCTCGACGGACTGACGTTCACCAGAGAGAAGCGGAAACTGTTCGTCGAGTACGGTGAGAACGGCGAGACGCGACTGCAGATAGCCAAGCGGGAGACGTACAAGTAGTCACTCCCACTCGATGCGGTACACCTCGGTGGCGATGTCCTTCGTCTCCGCGTCGTGGAAGTCGAACTGCCGGTCGAGGCTGAACGTCGCGCGGAAGGCGTGGGTCACCTCGCCGCCCTCGTCGGCGGCGAACGCCTCGACGAACTCCTCGGACCCCTCGTTGTGCACCGAGTAGGAGACGTCCGCGAGTTTCGACGCCGTCTCCAGAAACGCCCGGTCGACGTGTTCGCGACCGCGCTGAGCGCCGAAGGGCGGGTTCATCAGCACCGTCACGGGTTCGTCGATACACAGAGGGGCGCGCGTGGCGTCGCCGCGGACCCAGTGGATGGGCGTCGTCGTGCCGACGCGGACGCGGTTCTCGCGGGCGGTGTCGAGGGCCTCCGCGTCCACGTCGACGCCGACGACGCGGGCGGGGCCGCGGAGGGCGGCGCCGAGGGTGAGCATCCCCGTTCCGGTTCCGAGGTCCACCACCGTCTTCCCCTCGACGTCGCCGTTGAGGTCCGCGACGTGGACGACGTGGGCGGCGAGCGTCGGCGGCGTCGGGTACTGTTCGAGTTCGACCCGCGGGTTCTCGAAGCCGGCGACGACGGAGAGTTGCGTCTCCAGCGCTGCCTTCGTCGCCATCAGGTGGAGACGGCGCCGGACACCGAGAGCGCGACGCCTTCGCGGCGGGCGCGTTCGTCGAGGGCGCGGAGTGTCGAGCGGACGGCTTCCTCGTCGGCCGCCGCTTCGACGGTGAGGTCGAGGCGGGAGACGCCGAGGAGGGAGGCGGCGCGGACGTACGCGCGCAGGTTCTCCGCGACGGTCTGCGTCGCGTACGGGCAGTCCTCCTCGAAGGCGGCCTCGACGGTCAGCACCGCCGGGTGGTAGCCGTCGGCGGCGAGTCCGGCCTTCAGGTCGCGCAGGTACTCCGGAGCGGTCGAATCGAGGCTGGACGCCGACAGCGACACCGGCGTTACCTCGGGGACGGCGGCCGCGTCCACGTCTTGCACTACGGACGACTGCCGTGCGGGCGTCGTGCTCATGTCGTCGCTACATACCCAGTATTCATACAAAAGACTTTCTGAATGTCTGGTGGTAATATTATATCAGGATTATCGCCCGACAACGGCGGGTTATAGGGGTGGGAGAAACGGTCCCCGGGACTGAAGCCGCCTCGTTCGAGACGTTCGCACGGGGTCGCACGCTCCGCGCCCCCATTCCCCCACATTCATACTTCCACGCTCACCGCGCCGAGCGGTGCCGCCGGTTCGAGGTCGTCCGACGCCGTCAGTACCGGCGTTCGAGCACCACGACGCCGTCGCCGTCCCGCAGTCGTATCGTATCGCCGCCGTTGTTCCACACCGCCGACCCGCGCCCCCAGTACACCGTCTCCGCGTCGTCCGTCCCCGTTCCGGTTCTGAGCGTGAGTTCCGCGCCCGGTTCGAGTCTCGTCCCTCGGGGGAAGGTGTAGTCGTTCCCCGCGGCGTCCACGACGGACCACCCCGAGAGGTCGACCGCTTTGTCGCCCTCGTTCCGGAAGACGACGTACTCCCCGTTCGGGTTCTCGTTGTCGTTTCCGGGGGCGTCGGCGCGAACCTCGGCGACTTCTATCTCGGCGTCGGTCGCGCCTTCCGATCGGGTTTCGGAGGCGGTTGGAGTCGAGGCGTCGACGCACGACCAGAGGCCGCGGCGGGCCGTCCGGGCGTCGGCCTCGGCGGCGCGGTAACGTTCACGTTCGGTAAAGGTGCTCTCGTACAGTCGCGCGCGCCCCGATTCGACCAGCGCGTAGTTGAACGAGTCGCCGTCGACGTAGACGTACGCGAGGAGGCGGTCGTAGTAGCCGCGCCTGTCCGCCGTCTCGTCGAAGACGAGACGCACTCGTTCGCCCGAGAGACGCGCTTTCGCGTACGCCGAGGCGTCCTCGCCGGCGGCGTCGAGGCAGGCGACCCCTGCCTCGGTGTCGGGGACGCCCTCGTACTCGTCGGGGGTGTTCGACCCGTACACTTCCGGCGTATCGACGCCTAAGAGGCGGACCGTGTCCCGGGAGCCGTCGGCGTATCTGACTTTCACGGTGTCGCCGTCGACCACCTCCGTGACGGTGACGTAGACGCTCTCCCCGGCGGGAGTCGCCCCCTCGGACGTCGCTGGCGGCGTCTCCGCCGACGTCCCCGGCGCCGACGGCGCGACCCCGAGACACCCGGCGAGGACGAGGAGAACGGCGAGAGACGCGAAGATGCGCGGTCGCATGCGAACCCGTTAGGCCGACGTCGGGATAACGGAACCGGCGTCCGGCGCCGCCGACCCGGGCGGCGATTCGGCGTCGGGCGCGCCGCAAAACCGATAGATACTACTTGCTAGCCCGCATCAGTATATCGGCATCCTTATACGAAGATTTAAATACGTCGTGCACCACAAACCTTATAATGGAACGTCCGAGCCGCCAGCGTCAGCAGGAGCAGGAAGCGGAGAAGGGTTCCGACGAGCACATCGCGTGCCCGGAGTGTGAATCCACGGATATCATCACGGACGCCGACCAGGGGGAGTTGGTGTGCGACGACTGCGGCTTGGTTCTCGACGAGCGTCAGATCGACCGCGGCCCGGAATGGCGGGCGTTCAACCACTCCGAACGGCAGTCGAAATCCCGCGTCGGTGCGCCCATCACCGAGACGATGCACGACCGCGGCCTGACGACGACAATCGACTGGAAGGACAAGGACGCCTACGGCCGGTCGCTCTCCTCGGAGAAGCGCTCGCAGATGCACCGCCTCCGCAAGTGGCAGGAGCGCATCCGGACGAAGGACGCCGGCGAGCGGAACCTCCAGTTCGCGCTCTCGGAAATCGACCGCATGGCCTCGGCGCTCGGCGTGCCCCGTTCGGTACGGGAAGTGGCCTCGGTCATCTACCGCCGCGCACTGAACGAGGACCTGATTCGAGGACGCTCCATCGAGGGCGTCGCCACCTCCGCGCTCTACGCCGCCTGCCGGCAGGAGGGCATCCCACGCTCGCTCGACGAAGTCGCCGAAGTGTCGCGCGTTCCGCAGAAGGAGATCGGTCGGACGTACCGCTACATCTCTCAGGAACTCGGTCTCGAACTGAAGCCCGTCGACCCCAAGCAGTTCGTCCCGCGCTTCGCCTCCGCCCTCGGTCTGAGCGAGGAGGTACAGGCGAAGGCGACCGAGATAATCGACGTCTCCGCCGAGCAAGGTCTCCTGTCGGGCAAGTCGCCCACCGGGTTCGCCGCGGCGGCCATCTACGCCGCCTCGCTGCTCTGCAACGAGAAGAAGACCCAGCGAGAGGTCGCCGACGTGGCGCAGGTGACCGAGGTCACCATCCGAAACCGCTACCAAGAGCAGATTGAAGCGATGGGCTTCCGGTAGGTCGGCCGGACGAGAGCGGCACGGACCAGCGCGGACGTTCCGATTTTTCGCCGATACCGCGACGACGAGCGGTCGCTCCGTCGCGTCCGCGACTACCGCCGGACGAACACGACCGTCTCGCGGTCCCACAGTCCCAACCGATAGGTCGACCGCTCGTAGCCGCCGCCGAGGGCGTCACCGACGGGGCCGGCGAGTTCCGGTTCCGTGACGACGACGGGCGGGACCGACTCCCGTTCGGCGAGCGTCGTCGCGTTCTCCGTGCTCACTTCGTCGGCGCCGGCGCGTTCGAAGTACCACGGGAGGGGGAGGCGGTTGCCCCACGATTCGACGGTCGGCGGGAACTCGTTGCCGGGGTCCCACCCGGTGTAGTACTCCTCGCCGACGTACAACACCTCGGGGGTGGAGGAGTCGCCGTCGGCGACGGCCGTCGCGTTCTCGTACAATGGTTCGAGGTCGTCGCTCGGTTGGGCGAACTGCGCGAGGTCGTTCGAGCGGTCGGAGGGGCCGTAGACGCCCGCGGCGGTCACCGCGCCCGCCTGCGCGACGACGGCGAGGAGGAGGAGACAGACGGCGGCGACGCTGGCGGCGTCGCGTTCGCGTCCGTCACCGCCGGCGAGGGCGACGGTGCGCCGCAGGAGGGCGGCGCCGCCGACGGCGGCGAGGAGCGACGCCGGGAGGAGAAGGTGGACGGCGACCCACGGCGCCGACACCTCGGTCACGACGGGCAGGAGGGCGAACGCGGCGGCGCTCCAGTAGGCGAAGCCGTCGAGGAGGGGGCGCCGCGCCGCGCCGCCGTAGCGGTTCCAGAGGAAGACGGCGACGGCGGCGACGACTATCGGGAGGGCCGCGACGACGAGGGTGTGCACGAACGCCTCGACGTACGGGAACAGCGAGTGCGTCCAGTAGGGCCAGCGGTTGAGCACGCGGACGCCGAGAAACGACCAGAGCGCGCCGACGGTCGACTCGTACAGCACGAGGTGCCACGTCGTCGGCTTCCAGAGACCGACGTCGACGTGCGGACCGGCGCGCGGGGCGAAACAGAGTACGACCGTCCCGAGGAAGAGGAGGAACGCGCGCGCCGCGGCGCCGGTCCGACCGGCCACGCGCGAACGGAGTGCGGCGAGTTGCCGGCGCGTCGACGACCCCGCGTCGACGACGGCGCTCGGTTGGTCGAGAATGAGGACGCCGGCGGCCAGCCAACACAGGACGTAGGCGGCGGCGAACCCCGAAGAGGCGAATGCGAGGGCGAGGGCGACCGAACCCAGATAGGCGTCGCGTCGGCTCCGACGGTCGTACGCGCGCACGGCGAACCCGACGAACGCTAGCGCGAACAGCGCCAGCGGAACGTCGCCGCGGAGGAAGCGCGAGTAGTAGACGAACAGCGGGCTGAAGGCGAGGAGCGCGGCGAACAGAACGGTCTCGGCGTCGTCGAGTCGGTCGCGGAACAGGAGCGCACAGAGCGGGAGCGCCGCGCCGAGGAGGGCGACGGGCAGGCGCGCCGTCGCGTCCGTCGCGCCGACGAGGGCGAAGACGAGTCGGTCGAGGTGATAGAGGAGCGGACCGCCGGCGACGGGGCGGTACTCGAACGAACCCATCTCCAGATAGCGGAGCGACCAGTAGCCGACGCGCGCCTCGTCCCAGTGGAACGGGCGCGCGCCGAGGTCGACGAGGCGCGCGAGGAGGCCGAGTGCGGCGAGGACCGCGACGGCGGCGGCGACCCCGTCGAGTCGGACGCCGCGGCGACGACCCGCGGCGCCGTCCGGCGCGTCTCCGAGAGACATAGAGGAGACTCCCGCGGTCGCGCGTAGAAGCTTTTTGGTCCGGCTTTTCGGCCCGACCCGCGCCTCCGACCCGGCGGTCCGGTAGCCCGTCGGTTCGGAAAGCACAAGCACCGCGGCGGGGGACTGTCGAGTATGGGACTCGTGGAATCGCTGCCGCCGCGACCGCTGTCCGCCAAGGAACTGCTGGACCTCAACCGCTCCGAGGTATTCGAACTCGCCAGCCCCATCGAGGAGGAGGGCGACGCCAGCGCCGTCATCCTCGCCACCGAGTCGTGGGTGAAGGGACTCGTCTTCGACGGTGAGAGTGGCGGCGACGGCGAGGGAGACGGCGACGGATGGACCGTCGTGGAGACGGTGTCGCTCGCCGAGCGAGAGCGAATCGACGGCCTCCGAGCGTGCGAAGACGCGATTCTGGCGTTCCGCGGTGACTCTCCGGATGTAGTCGACGGGGAGGGTCGCGGCGACGACAGTGGTGACGCCGACGGCGACGTCGATTCGGCCGCGAAGTGAGCCCCCGTTCGGCGGACAGTTTCTAATCGGGGGTGGCCGTACTACGAACGATGTACGACCGAATCCTCGTGCCGACCGACGGAAGTCACGCCACCGAACGCGCCGTCGAGAACGCGGTCGACCTGGCCAAACAGTACGGCGCCACCATCCACGCCCTCTACGTCGTCGACTCCGGGACGTACGCTTCCTTGGAGGCGGGCACCGACATCGTCATCGAATCGCTGGAGACCGAGGGGAAGGAGGCCGTCGAACACGTCGTCGAGACGGCCGAACGCGCCGGCGTGGAAACGACGACCAGCGTGGAGTCGGGGTCGGCCTACGAGACCATCCTCGACTACGCGGAGGCGAACGACTGCGACCTCATCGTGATGGGGACGCACGGCCGGAGCGGCCTCGACCGCTACCTTCTCGGCAGCGTCACGGAGAAGGTGGTCCGCCGGTCCGACGTGCCGGTGTTGACCGTTCGGGCCGACGAGGACGAAGACGAGTGAGCGCCGGTCGACGGACGCACGCAGAGCACAGTATCTGCGTCTGAATAGTCGCGTCTACTTTCAAATTGTGCCATATATCGCTATATTATCCATATTGTGATTCATTACATACCGTATATGTATGTATAACCATTACAAATCTATTTAAATCGTCGTAGTGACAGTTCGCCCGCATGGTCGACTTTACTCGGCGGAAGCTGATGGCGACGTCCGCGGCCGCCGCGCTCGGGGCGAGCGTGGCAGGGGTAGCGAGCGCAGACGAAGTAGAGGAGTCCGACACGCCGGGAGCGCCCAGTGTCGACGGAAGCCTCAAGCGGTTCTCGACGACGGCGTTCGGGGCGGAGGTGACGGGTCCGTTCGTCTTCCACGACGGGGGACTGCTGTACAGCCTACAGCACCCCTCCGAAGAGAACCCCGAGCCGTTCGGGCGGGCGGCGGTGGGCTACTTCAGCGGCTTCAACTTCCAGTTCGACGGGACCAACGACGACTTCGAGGAAGTCGGCATCCCGGAGACCGAAGAGGAACAGCGCGACGTCCGCGCCGAGAGCGGGGACTACGAGATACTGTTCTACGGACGCGAACCGATCAACGGCGGCGACGAACTGCTCGGCGTGACACAGACGCCGGACGGACAGCACATCTACCGCGAGGACGCCCTCGAACCGGACCGAGAGGAGCGGCCGTACTTCCGAGGCACGCAGTACGGACTCGCCGGGAGCAACCCCGACTGCAACCAGTTCGTCCCGACGAACGACGAGGAGACGGAGGGTTACCTCTTCACGAACTGGGAGAACAGTCCCGGCGACGTCTCGCGCGTTCCCCTTAGTCAGGACGACGACGGGGAGTGGCACGCCGACATGGAGAACGCGATGAACCTCTCGAACACCGAGTCGCTGCGCGCCCACGGCGGGACGCGCATCAACTGCTACGGCGACCTCAGCCCGTGGGGGACGATGATATCCGCCGAGGAGAACTACGCCCACCCGCGCGTCAACCTGACGCACAAAGTGAGCGACATCGTGGAGGCCGGGTCCGGCGAGACGCTCCTCGGGGCGGCGCACTTCTGGAACCGCCCGAACCCCAGCGAGATATCCACCGCGATATCGACGTACGTGGAGGGCGGTCACCTCGAAGAGGACTTCAGCCCGCAGGGTAACTGGGCGCTGACCGGCGTCGAGTTCCTCGCGTACTACCTCGGGTCCGACCAGAACGACCAGGTGGACGACCAGAACCTCGGGACGACGCCCATCGACGACGTCTACCCGAACCCCTATCGGTACGGCTACTTCGTCGACTTCCGCGAACCGGCGGCCGAGGAACCCGAAGCCGTGAAGTACTACGTGATGGGTCGGGCCGCCTGGGAGTGCCCGGACATCGAGGGCGACCTGAAGACCGTCTACGGCTGTTCGGACGGCGACAGCAAGGGCATCTACAAGTTCGTCGCCGACGAGCCAATCCCGGAGTACGAGGACCCGATGGACGTCGCCGGCACGCTGTACGCGCCGAAGATAACGAACGACGCCGCGAGCGCCGAGGAGTCCGGCGAGCGGAAGTCCCCGGCGTACGTCAACCTGGAGGTCGAGTGGATGGAACTCGGCCACGCGACGAACGCCGAGGTTGAGTCATGGGTCGCCGAGTACGACGGCGTCACGCAGGTCGACTACCTCGAAGCGCACGCCGAGACCAACTGGGCCGACGACCCGGCGGCGGCGCTCAGGGAGGCCGACCTCAAGGTCATCCGCAACGGCAACCAGAACTACATCTCGAACGAGGACATCGTCGAGTGGGCCGAGCAGTACGAGGAGCACGGCCCCGACGGCGTCGACGACGAACTGCGGCGCATTCCGTTCCTCGAAACCCGCGCGGCCGCAAAAGAGATCGGCGCGTCCATCGAGTTCAACAAGGCCGAGGGCGTCGACAGCGTCGACGACGCCGGACCGGGCGACTACGTCTACTTCGGCATCTCCGAGTTCAACGACGACATGGCGGACGACACGGGCGACATCCAGATGGACCGCGTCGACGGCGGCGTCGTCTACCGCGCCGAACTGGAGGACGACTACAACGTCTCGACGCTGAAACCCGTCATCGTCGGTCCGGACTTCACGGACCCGGCGAGCGTCGCGGACGACGCCCTTCGCAACATCGACAACGTCTACACGATGCGCGACGGGCGCGTGCTCTGCTGCGAGGACGGGTTCGGCGGTCCCGCCCGCTCGTACCCCAACGACGGTCTCTACGTCTACGAACCGGCGAGCGCGGGCGACACGGCCGAGGAGGCCGCCGAAGAGAGCGAAGAGAGCGAGGAGACCGAGACGGAAACTGAGGAAGCGGAAGGCGACGAGACGGAAACCGAAGCGGACGACGAGGACCACACCGAAACCGACGGTCACACCGAGACTGCGACCGAAACGCACACCGAAACCGCGACCGAGACGGACACCGAGACAGCGACCGGAACCCACACCGGAACCGCGACCGAGTCCGCCGACTGAACCGGACTGACGTGCGGACCCGAAAGGCTCGACGCCGGGTACGGCCGTCGAGCCCCCGACCCCGGTTCGCGGTCCCGTTCGGTGTCGCTCCGGCGCGACCCCGCCGCGGGGTCCGACCGCGAACGTCGCATCTTTCGATTCACCGCTACACAATATGTCACAAACCAACGAAACACCATCCAACGAACGGACCGGACCGACCGACTCCGTCTACGAGGAGTACATCCTCGGCGTCCGTATCGTCGAGCGAACGGCCGGGACCGACCCCGTCTACCGGTTCGAGGCGCCGCACCACGAGGGAATCGAGTTCGACGACGCCGACACGGCGACGCTGTACGCCGACGTCTACTTCGACGTCAACGGCTTCCAGGAGGCGGGAACCGGAGAGCGGGGCGTCCCGCCGGAGATAATCCAGGCCGGACGCGACACCCTCGTCGCCTACTTCATGACGCAACCGTACGTCGACGTCGAGTGGGTCGCCTCCTACTACGGCGAAAAGCCCGAGAAGGTACAGCGGTACGTCAACCGCGTGCGAAAGCGAGCGAAGAAGATACGCGAGGGGGCCGCCGAGCAGGGCATGACCTGACCGCCCGACGCACCGCCCGCCGCACCCGCCGCGCCCTCCCATCCCGACCTCGGTTCGACGACCGAATCGCTCCATAAAGAGTTTTGGCGCGGTCCCGCAAACCGAGGGGCATGACCGAGTACACCGTCGAGTTCGTCGGGACGGGCGAGTCGATTCAGGTCTCCGACAAGCAGACCATCCTCAAAGCCTGCATCGAGGAGGGTATCGCGCAGGAGTACTCCTGCCGAGTCGGGATGTGTCTGGCCTGCTCCGCCGAGATTCTCGAGGGCGACGTGACCCAACCCGCCGCCCGCGGCCTCACCGATGAGGAGCGAGAGGACTACGCGCTGACGTGCATGGCGCGCCCGCAGAGCGACCTCAAACTGGAGCGCGGTGTCTACCCGCCGAGCATCGAGAACGACGCCTCGGCCGCCGCGCCCGCCGCGGACGACGACTGAGCGCACCGGACCCCGAACGGAATCCGCGGCCGGGGAGTCGACGGCTCAGTCCGCCTGCGACACCGCGCAGTTGTTCGGACCGAGTTCCAACTCGAACGCCTCCGCGTCGGCCACCTCGCTCAGACCGAGGTTCGTGGCGATTATGTCCTCGTAGTTCGCCGGCCGGGGCGGCATATCCGAGAGCACCGCTTCGACGAACCGCTCTTCGGAGAGCATGAGAAGCGGGAGGCCGTCGCGGAGGTCGCCGAGGTACGCGGAGTAGGTGCCGTCGGTCCGCCGGTCGGCGGCGTCGCCGTAGTGCGCCGGCGCGACGCGGACGTCGTCGTGGAACTCGTCGAACACCGTCCGGAGCGTCCCGTACAACTGCCGGGCGGCGTCGGTCGCCCCCTCGTCGCCCACCTCCAAGTCGGGGCGGGCGACGCTCTCGACGAACAGGCTGTCGCCCGAGAACAACATGTCGCCGAGTCGGTAGGCGGTCATCTCGCTCGTGTGTCCGGGGGCGTGGACGGCGGTGAGCGTCGCGTCCCCGACACGAATCTCGTCGCCGTCGGCGACGAACTCCGCCGCGGCGTCGACGTCGAGACCCCTGTCGCGGGCGCCTTCGGGATAGACGGCGGTCGCATCCGTCTCCGCCGCGAGTCTCCGGACACCGCTGACGTGGTCGGCGTGGACGTGCGTGTCGAGGGCGTAGACGAGGTCGGCGCCGTACTCGCGAGCATCGGTGACGTAGCGTTCGGTGAACTGTCTGAGCGGGTCGATAACCGCGGCCTCGCTGTCCGAGACGACGAAGTAGGCGAGACAGCCGCTGGCGGGGCGGCGGTACTGGTGGATCACCGCGTTGACGTCCGCCGGGACGACGACCGAAACGTAGACGCGCGCCCACCCCCGCATCCCGTCGTCGAGGTTCTCCGCCTCGAAACCCGCCTCGCGGAGGCGGTCGGCGACGAACGCGCTAGCCTCGCCGCGACCGCAGACGACGACCACGGGATTCTCGGGGTCGAGGCCGGCCTCCCGGGCGGTCTCGGCGACATCGCCGCGCGCCGCGGCAGCCATGAACTTCGAGTACGGGACGAGCGTCGTCTCGACGCCCTCGCCGTCGACGTGCCACGCGTCGTGTTCGTCTCGGTTCCGAACGTCGAGCAGAGAGACCGACCCACCCCGTTCGAGCCGTTCGTGTAGTCCCTCAGGAGTCATCAGTCTTGATACGAGTCTCCCGGGGAATATAGTTGCCGCTCGACCGGTCAGTTTACCGCCTCCTGTGCCGCCGATTCGACGGTCGGGTCGCCGCGCCGTCAGCCGGGAAGTCCGCTACTCCGCCGACCCGCCGTCGGTCTCGACGGCGGCGGACGGCTCCTCGACCGTCGCGCTCATCTGCGACACCTCGTCGGCGACCGACCCCATGTCCCGGACCGGTTCGGCGGCGATGTCGCGGATGTCCTCGGCGTGTTCGGAGACAACGAACAGAGAGACCAGTCCGTGTCATGAACGTTTTCGGCCGAATATCACCGGAGATACTACGCTCGGGCCAACATTCAGGGTCGCACCGTCCGTGAGAGTCGTATGGACGGCGAGAGCTTCCGGTCGGCCGTAGAGGAGGAAAAGCGGACGCAGTTGGACCGACTCGGCTCCCAGCAACTGCTCGTCGCGTTGACGGACGCCGATCTGACGCGCGAACGCGTCCTCGAAGTGGCGGCGGCGAGCGAGCACGCCGCCTGCGAGACGTTCCGCGGGTGGGCCGACGACGAGGGTGACGAGTCGGCCCGCGCGGTGTTCGCCGCCGTGGCCGACCAGGAGGACGAGCACCTCCGGCGCGTGACCGACGAACTCGACGGCGCGTGGGAACCGGACGACGAACCGGGACCGATGCACGGCTACCTTCGCGGCCGCGAGTCGGCCGTCGAACGCGTCGCCGGCGGGATGGTCGGACGCCCCCTCGTCAGCCTGCGGACGTACAACCAACTCGTAGGCTTCTTCGTCAACGAAGCGGACGAACGGACGGCGGACGTCCTCCGCGGGTTGAAGGCGGAGACGGCGGAGACGCTGACCGAGGGACTCTCGCTCCTCGAATCGCTGTGCGGGAGCGACGAGGAGTGGGAGGCCGCCGAGATGGTCGCCGGCTACACGATTCAGGTGGCGTACGACGACTACGCGGACGCCCTGCGCGGACTGGGCTTCGACCCGAGGTCGGTGTGCTGATGGACGAGATTCGCGGCCGCGTCGAGCAGTTGTGGACGAGTCCCGAGGACGGCGCGCCGATGGAGCCTCACGAGTCGGTCGAGGCCGTCGAGGGCGGCCTGCGCGGCGACCGCTACCTCCGCGGCACGGGCCACTACTCGCCGTACGACGTCTGCGAGGTGACGTTCGTCGCGTGGGAGGCGCTGGAAGAGATTCGCGAGGAGACGGATATCGACCTGACCGACGGCCGGCACCGCCGGAATATCGTCGTCCGCGGCGTCGGCGGCGACGAACTCCACGACCTGCTGAAGACGACGTTCCGCGTCGGCGACGCGACGTTCCGCGGGACGCGCCCCCGCCCGCCCTGCGCGCACGTCGAACGGGTCGCCGGCGAGGAGGGCGTCGCGCGCGCCCTCAAGCGGAAGCGCGGGGGCATCTGCGCGAACGTCGTCGAGGGCGGTGAGGTTCGCGTCGGCGACGGACTCGAACTGATAGAAGAAGACCCGCGGACCGTCGGTGAGTCCATCGCGGACCGACTCAAGGACGCGTTCGGCGGGGACTAACTCCGACTCACTCGTCGGGGAAGATGCTGTCGGGAACGTACGCCGTCACGGTCCAGTTCGGCGCGTCGACGACTTCGCTTATCTTCAGGTCGACGGCCGCCGAGCAGAGGATGTACGCCTCCCCGCGCGTCAGGTCGCGTTCGGCTTCGAGGTGGTCTATCATGTGTCTGACCGCCTTCTTCGTCGCCTCCATCAGGTCGGGTGCGATGCCCGTCGTCGCGTACATCGGTTCGTCCGAGCCGGTGGGCGTGAACGGACCCGTCGTCTTCAGTTGCGGCTGCTCGATGGACTTGTCCTTCAGCACGTCGAACCGAGCGGTGACGTACATCGGCGCCTCTATCCCCGTTACGCAGACTTCGCCGTCGCCCTGCGCAGCGTGGCAGTCCGCCGTCGAGAACAGGCCCCCCTCGACTTCGACGGGGAGGTACACCGTCGACCCTTTCGTCATGTGTTTGACGTCCATGTTGCCGCCGGTGTCGTACGGCGGGAGCGTGTCGTGTTCGCCGTCCTCGCCGGGCGCCACGCCGATGATGCCGGGGAACATGTCAAGCGGCACTTCGATACCGTCTACGAAGTGGGCCACGTCCTCTTCCAACTCCCAGATGTGGAGGCCGGCCTCCTCGAACTCCTCGGGGAGGAGGCCGAGGCCCATCTCGCCGGGCATGAACCCGGTGAATCCCCAACCCTTGTGTTCGAAATCGAGGAGTTCGACGGCGAGCACGTCGCCCGGTTCCGCGCCCTCGACGGCGACGGGGCCGGTCAGCGGGTGGACGGGGTCGAACGTCGCGTTCGCCAAGTCGTCCACTCCGGAGTCCGGCCCCACCTGCCCGTCGAGGGCGTCGCGGCACTCGAAGCGCACGACGTCGCCGGGTTCGACGGTCACGAGCGGTTCGAGACTGTTGTCCCAGACGTGGTGGACGTTCTCGTCGTCGTCGGACAGGTCGTGGTCGACGTCGTATGACATGAGGTACCGGTGGGCTCGCCGGTCGATAAACCTCGGCGTCCCGGCAGACGAGGGTTCAAATGCGAAGCCGGGGTCACTCCGCGGCGTGACCTGAGCGGGAACCCGGGACGGAACGCGATTGCGCGGCGCGGTCGTCTCGGCGAAATACGATGCGCCGCCTGTTCGCAAAAGAGGCGTCGAGTCGGTGGCTCGGTTCCGGTCGGCCGACCGATTGGACGAAGCTTCGCGTCGCTACGCTTCGTCGAACACCACGGAGCTTTGCTCCGTGAGCTCGACGAGTCGCTTCACTCCTCGTCGAACAGTTCTTCGTTGTCGACCATGTGCTCTTCGACGACGTCCATGTCGAGCGTCACGCCGAGACCCGGTTTCTCCGGAATCTCGATGTAGCCGTCCTCGATGACCGTCTCCTCGACGAGGTCCTCCCACCAGCCGAGTTCGTAGGAGTGGTACTCGACGGCCAGCGAGTTCGGGATAGCCGCACCGACCTGCGCGGAGGCCATCGTCGCCACGGGCGAGGAGACGTTGTGCATCGCCACGGGGACGTAGTACTGGTTTGCCACGTCCGCGATCTTCCGCGTCTCGCGCATGCCGCCGACCTTCGGCAGGTCGGGCGCGATGATGTCGACCGCCTGGTTCTCGATGAGGCGTCGCTCTTCGGTGACGCGGTAGCGGTTCTCGCCCACCGTGATGGGCACCGAGGTGGACTTCGTGACCTCCTCCTGCACGTCGAGGTTCTCCGGCGGCACGGGGTCTTCGAGCCACCAGATGTCGAGACCTTCGAGCGCGTTCGCGAGACGCTTCGCCGACCCGCCCGAGAACGTCCAGTGGCAGTCGAACGCGACGTCCGCGCGGTCCTTCACTCGCTCGGTGACGGCCTCGACGATGTCGACTTTGTGTCGAATCTCGCCGGGGCGGAGGTGGCGGTTCGCGCGGTCCTTCTCCAGGCCGGACGGGACGTCGAGGTCGAACTTCAGCGCGTCGTACCCGAGTTCGTCGACGACGCGTTCGGCCTCGTCCGCGCAGGCCTGCGGGTCCGCCTCGTCGGCGGTGTGGCAGTCGCAGTAGACGCGCACCTTGTCGCGGTACTTGCCGCCGAGCAGTTGGTAGGCCGGAACCTCCAGAATCTTACCAGCGAGGTCGTGCAGCGCCACGTCGATGCCGGAGATGGCCGTGACGGTGACGCCTTCGACGGAGCCCTCGCCGGACATCTTCTGGACGAGGTGCTCGAACAGGCGGTCGATGTCGAGGGGGTTCTCGCCGATGAGGAACGGCTTCATCCGCTGGATGAGTTCCGGAACGCCCGCGCCCCAGTACGCCTCGCCCGTCCCGACGATGCCGGCGTCGGTGTAGATGCGGACCAGCGTCCACGGGAAGTTCCCGTCGATCATCGTCGTCTGGACGTCCGTTATCTTCACGTCGCGGCCGCCCCCGCGCTTCGCGGTGACCTGCATCGTGTCGGCCGAGAGTTCCCGCATCGTGTACTCCGCGTTCGGGTCGTGTAGCTGTGAGTAGTCCTTCATGGATTGGTGTTTACTCGATAAATTGTAAACCTTTACACTCCGGGGCGTCCGCCGCCGGAACGTCTGATTCGAGGGTTCGACCCCGCGCGCCAAAAGTGGTTCGTGACGGTGTCGTCCGACGGTCAGAGGGCCGGTTCTCGACTGTCAGTGCTCGTCCAGGAGGTTCAGCACGTACGCGATGCGGAGCATTGACGCCGCGTCTCCGCGGTCGTACACCAGTTCGTCCGTGTCGCGGACGTGCGCCAACACGTCCTCGGAGGCGTGTTCGGGCGCGGCGGCGATGCCGGCGTCAGCCTCCTCGGCCCACTGCATCACGCGCAGGTCCGACTTGCTGTCGCCCATCACGAGCACGAACGGGTCGTCGACGGAGAGCACGTCGAGGGCGGCCCGGACGCCGTTGGGTTTGTTCAACTCCAGCGAACCGATTTCGGCGGCGTCGGCGTGGTAGTACGCCACGTCGATGCGGTCGAACAGGGCGGCGACCTGTTCGGGGACGTCGTCGGCCGCCGTCTCGGGCGCGGCGCCCTCGGCGGCGAGGACGTCCGCGACTTCGGGGTCGGCGGCGGCGTAGTACGCCCGAGACCACTCCTCCCCGTCGTCGACGTCGACGCCCTTGACGGCGGCGGCGACCGCTCCTCCGAGGAGGTCGACGAGGTAGCGAAGCCCCCGGTCGATGACTTCGGCGGCGGGGTCGCTCCCGATGTCGAAGTTCGGCTTGAGGGTGATGTTGAACTCGTTGCCCTGCAGGTGAACCGACTCGCGCAGGTCGTCCGGCGCCTGCGGGAGGACGCGCGAGCGGACCTCCGAGAACACCTCGCGGACCGACTCGTCCAACTCCTCGTAGAGCAACTGCTTGGTCGTCGACCCGTGCCCCGGCGTGAACACGCCGGTGCCGGCCTCGTAGACGATGCTTACGGTTCCGGAGTGGACGAGTTCGTTGCCGAGACCCTGGATGGTGAACCCCTTCACGTTCTCCAGGGTCTGCCCGGTACAGATGACGATGGGCACGCCCGCCTCGTGGAACTCGGTAAGAAGGTGCAGCGTGTCCCGCGGAATCTCGTTGTCCGTCCGGCCCGCCGAGCGGAGCGTCTCGTCGACGTCGAGGACCAAGGCGTTCACCGCGCGCCCGTACTTCGAGTGCAAATCGAGTGCGGTGAACGTCTGGTCGCGCGTCGCCCGCGCTGCTATCTCGGCGAACGTCTCCCCGGCGGCGAACGAGGAGCGAATCTCGCCCTTCCGCTTTTCCAGTTCGTCGCTGGCGTCCTGCCAGTAGTCTAAGGCGATGCGCGAGTCGACCGGCGGGAACAGGTCGACGAAGTTCTGTAACTCCCTGAGCGTCTCCGTCTCGGAGTCCTCGTACAGGCGGTAGAGGAGGTCGTACTGTTCCATACGGCTATCGGGACCCACGGGGGCAAAAAGAGTGGCCGTACGGCGATTCCTGCGGGGGGAAACGCTGAAACGCCTCCTGGACATACGCCAACTCATGGCTAACTGGACCGACAGCATCGTCGGAGACCGGATGACGGTCGACCGGGAGTTCAACGAACGCGTCGCCGCCTCGGAGTTCTCCAGTCAGGAGTGGGGACTCATCATGACGGCGACGGAGTTCGAAATCGAGCACGCCGACGACCCCGACCGCGCCCGCATCGTCGCCGACACGGAGAAACTCCCGCAGATCATGCCCGAACTGAAGAACGTCCGGTCGCAGATGGCCCAGATGGGCGGCGCGCCGAGCGACTCGGGGACGGCGTCCTCCGGCGGACTGTTCGACTCCATCAAGGGCGCACTCGGCTTCGGCGACGGCGCCGGCGCCGGCGCTGAGGCCGAGCGACAGGAGGCGGCCGAGCGACTGGTGCAGGAGTACGCCGAGGAGTTACAGCGTCACCTCGAATCGAAGGGAAAATGGGAGCGGGTCAGGGTCGCCTATCAGGAGTAGCCGGCGCCGTCGGCGGGTGGAAATTTAGACCTCGTCGCCGCCGTGGAACAGCGTCATCTCTTGGGCCTCGTAGATGTTGATGAGTTCGGTGACGATTTCGTCGTAATCCTCGTCTTCGACGCGCAGGGAGTCGAGTCGCTCGACCGTCTCCTCGTCGAGGTGAATCTGAGGCATGTACGGCGAATGGACGCGGAACGACTTAAGCGCCGGGGCGTCCGGAGCGCCCGCGTCGGGCGAAAGAAGGGCTCTCGGCGGCGGTCCGAACAGTCAGACGTACCGGCTGTTGCCGGCGCTGCCGGAGACGTGCGTCAGGTCCGCGTGCACGTCGGCGATGCGGTCGCGTATCTTCCGACCGGCGACGCGGGGGTCGAACACGTCCTTGTTCGGCGACCACTCCGTCTCGTTGAAGAAGGTGTCCCGGTCGTCGTCGACGCCCTCCGGCGGAACGATGGCCTCGGAGTCCTCGCGGTAGTGGTCGAACGCGGTTCGGGTGTACTCGTACTGGTAGCGCGTGTCCTTGTTCACCTTGCAGATGCCGTGCTGGAGCATCTCCTGCAGTTGGTCGGGTTGGACCCCCGAGGAGCCGTGCAGGACGAGGGGCGTGTCGAGACCGTGGTCGCGCAGGGCCTGCCGGATGTCGCCCGCGAGGTCCGGGCGGAGTTCGAGGTCCTTGCCCTTCGCCACGCCGTGCTGGGTGCCGACGGAGATGGCTAAGAGGTCACAGCCCGTCCGGTCAACGAACTCGACGGCCTGCTCGGGGTCGGTGTAGAACGCCTCCTCCGATTCGACCTCGTCCTCGACGCCCTTTATCTGGCCGAGTTCGGCCTCGATAAGCACGTCTGCGCCCTTTTCCTCTTTCATCTCGACGACTTCCTTGCTCGTGGCGACGTTCTCCTCGAACGGTTCGTGCGAGGCGTCGATCATGATGGAGGAGGGGATTTCGAGGTCCATCTGCGCCTCGATGAACTCCATGTCGGACTGGTGGTCCATGTTGAGGAACACGCCGATGTCGTACTGGTCGGCGATGACCTCGATGTACTCGCCCATCGCCTTCAGGCCCGAGACGTCGTCCTCGTGCCCGGCGAAGGTCGCGGCGCCGCCCGACAACTGCATCAGGAGGTCCGAGTTCTCGCGGGCCGCTCCCTCTATCAACCCCATCATGATGTTCGGTTCGGCGATGTTCGAGGCGATGAGACCGAATCCCTCGTCCAGCGCGTCGTCGTACACCTTGTCGAGTTCGCTACCGCCGTAGAAAGGCACTGTTGGTCACCTGTCTCGGCGTTCACGTGCGGGGATTATAACGTATGCGGAGCGCTTTCGTTCGTGCGCGGTTTTCGACGAGAGCGCGGGGGCGCGAATCGGACGAGATAGCTACTCGAATCCGCGTTAATCGTTATTCGGCGCGCGTCGGACTCGACGGCACCGTGCACGTTTCTGATCGGTATCTCCCGAAAAGGGTGGTCACTCGTGCACGGATAGGGTCGTCCCTGCGAAAAAGACGGCTCGAAGAGGGTTCGCGTCCTCAGGAGAACAGTCGCTTCAGTCGCTGGAAGAGGCCCTTCTCCCGGTCGCCGCCGCGGCGCTGTTGGTCCTGCGCGTCGGCGCCGGCCGTCGGCGACTCCGCTGTCGCCGTCTCGGCGTCGGATTCGGTCGCCTCCGACCCCGAGGCCGACTCGCCGGCCGAGAGGTCTATCTGCTCGGTCCCCTCGGTCTCGGCGAGGTCCTCGGCCTTCTCGATGAGACCCTCGGCGTCGTTGACGCCGTCTTTGACCGTTCCCTTCACGAGGCTCTTCCCCTCGAAGCGGTCCCGGGTGACCGCCGTGTCGGCGGCGATGATGACGACGTCCGCCTCGGCGATGTCGTCGGCGGTGAGTTCGTTCTGCGCCCCCATCGCGCCCTGCACCTCGACTTTGATGTCGTGGCCCAGTCGCTCGGCGGTCTGTTCGAGATTCTCTGCGGCCATCTGACTGTGCGCGATGCCCGTCGGGCACGCGGTGACTGCGACTAGCTTCATTATTATGTGTCCTCTGTTAGCACTCGTCGTACTTCATCCTTCGTGCCGGCCGAGAGCGCCTTCTCGGCCAGTTTTCGGGCGTCTTCGGTGTCCGTCTCGGTCACGGCCTGTTTCACCTGCGGGACGGTCACGGCGCTCATGCTGAGTTCGTCCAGACCGAGGCCGAGGAGCAGTTCCGTCAGGTCGGGGTCGCCGGCCATCTCGCCGCACATGCCGACCCAGACGTCCGTATCCTCGGCGGCTTCGACGGTCGCGCGGATGGCGCGGAGCACCGCGGGCTGGCTGTAGTCGCCGAGTTCGGCGACCCGTTCGTTGCCTCGTTCGGCGGCCATGACGTACTGCGCGAGGTCGTTCGTCCCGATGCTGAAGAAGTCCACCTCGGAGGTCAGGTCCGGCGCCATGAACGCCGCCGCGGGCGTCTCGACCATCACGCCGAACTCGGGGACGGCGTAGTCGACGCCCTCTCGCTCCAAGTCGTCAGCGAACAGTTCCAGGCGCTCGCGGGCCGCCGTCACCTCCTCGACGGTGGAGACGAGGGGGAGCATCACCGCGAGGTCGCCGCCCGCGTCGCTCGCCGCGGCGCGCAGCAGCGCCCGGAGTTGCGTCTCGAACAGGTCGGCGTCGGGGCCGAGCGACCGGCGGATGCCGCGTTCACCGAGGAACGGGTTCTCTTCTTCCGGCAAATCGAGGTAGTCGATGGGCTTGTCGCCGCCCACGTCGAGCGTTCGGACGACGACGCGCCCGTCGGGGAACGCCTCCAAGGCGTCGACGTACGTCTCGTACTGCTCCTCCTCGTCCGGCGGCGACTGCCGGTCGAGAAAGAGGAACTCCGTTCGGAAGAGGCCGATGCCGTCGGCGCCGCGGTCGGCGGCGGGGCCGAGGTCGGCCTCCGTGCCGACGTTGCCGGCCACCTCTATCTCGACGCCGTCGGCGGTGGAGACGGGGTCCGAGCGGATTTCGGCCTCCTCCTCCTCGGCGGCGGCCTTCCGCGTCTCCTCTTCGGGGTCGACGATGACCTCGCCGTCGGTGCCGTCGACCACGACCTCCGCGCCGTCCTTGATTTCGTTCAGTTCCTCGCCGACGCCGACGACGGCCGGAAGCGCGAGCGACCGCGCGAAGATGGCCGCGTGCGACGTCCGCCCGCCCGTGACGGTGACGAACCCGGCGACGCGTTCGGGGTCCAACTGCGCCGTGTCGCTCGGCGTCAACCGCTCGGCGAAGACGACGCTTCCCTCGTCCAGTTCGGCGAGGTTCACGCGCTCGCCGCCCGAGAGGACGCGCACGAGTCTGTCGCGCACGTCGCGCAGGTCGTCGGCGCGTTCGGCCATCCGACCCTCCATCCCCTCGAACTGCTCGACGAAGCGGTCGAACGTCCGCTGGACGGCGTGCTCGGCCGGCAATCCCTCCGAAATCTGTTCTTCGACCCCGTCGGTTATCTGCGGGTCGTCGAGGAACTGGACGTGCGCGTCGAACACCGCCGCCTCGTCCTCGCCGACGCGTTCGGCCGTCCGCTCTCGCTCCTGCTCCAGTTCCTCGCGCGCGGCGTCGCGCGCCTCCTCGAACCGCGCCGTCTCCGCGTCGGCGTCCACCTCGCTCGGGTCCGGCGGGTCGTCGAGGTCCGCGTCGGGCGCGTACCAGACGACCGTGCCGACCCCCGAGAGGGGCGTGACGCCGATGCCCGAGAGTCGTCGTTCGGTCATCGCTTACAGTTCGTCCTCCGGCGTCGAGAGCACTTCTTCGAGGGCGTCGAGCGCCTCCTCGGCGTCGTCGCCCTCGGCGGAGATACGTACCTTGTCGCCGCCGGAGACGCCGAGACCGGTGACCGAGAGCATGCTCGCGGCGTTCACCAGGTCGCCGTCCTCGGGGCCGACTTTGACCTCCGAGTCGTACTCGTTGGCCGTCTCGACGAAGACGGAGGCGGGGCGGGCGTGCAGGCCGTCCTCGGGGACGACGGTGACGACGCGTTCGGGCATCAGTTCACCGCCTCCCGGACCGTGTTCTGGACGGTCTCGGCGTCCTCAGCCTCCAGCAGTTTCTCGCGGACGTCCTCGTGCATGAGCGCGCGCGAGAGCGAACTGAGTATCTGCAGGTGCTCCTCGCCGCCCTCCTCCGGAACGAGGATCATGAACAGCAGTTTCGCGGGTTTGTCGTCCATCGCGTCGAAGTCGATGCCCTCCGAGGAGCGCGCGAACGCGACCGAGGGGGCTTCGACGGCCGTCGTCTTGGCGTGCGGGATGCCGATACCCATGCCGACGCCCGTCGTCGCCTCCTTCTCGCGCTCTTGGAGGGCCGCGAGCGCCGTCTCGCGCTCCGTCACGCGGCCGTTCTCCACGACGAGGTCGAGGAGGAACTCGATGGCGAGCTTCTTCTCGGCGGGCGGTTCGTCTAGCGAGATGTGCGCCGTCGGCATCAGCCGGTCGATGTCATCTTCGAGCATTTTCGTGCGAATATGGGAACGGAGGGAGTAAGGTAGTTGCGTTGTGGGTCGTGCGGGGAAGTGAGTTGTCAGTCCGACGTCGCGGTCGTCGCCTCGCCCTCGGTGGTGTTGCCGACGCGTTCGTCGAAGTCGGGTTTGACGACCGTCGCGATGACGGCCGTGACCAGCGACCCGATGAGCAGCGCCGCGAGGAACATCAGCGGTCTGTTCGACAGGGGGACGACGAAGATGCCGCCGTGCGGGGCGGGCATCGTGACGTTCATGATCATCGCTATCGCGCCGCCGACGGCGCTCCCGACGACGGCCGACGGGACGACGCGGACGGGGTCCGCGGAGGCGTACGGAATCGCGCCCTCGGTGATGAAGGAGAGGCCGAGGATGATGCCCGACTTCGCGTTCTCATACATCTCCGCGGCGTACTTGTGCGGCGCGATGAAGTTCGAGACGGCGAGGCCGATGGGCGGGACCATCCCGCCGATCATGACCGCGGCCATCGGGGCGGTGATGCCTTCGGTGATGAGGCCGGTCGCGAACACGTACGACACCTTGTTCACCGGACCGCCCATGTCGACGGCCATCATCCCGCCGAGGATGGCGCCGACGACGACGGCCTGTCCGCCCTGAAGCCCTTCGAGGGCCGCGGTCAGCGCGCCGTTCGCGATGGCGACCGGAACGCCCAGCACGAAGATCATGACGGGCGAGAGAATCGCCATCGTCACCACCGGCACGATGAGCACCGGCATCATCGGCTGGACGAAACTCGGAACGCTCCAGTTTTTCACCCAGCGTGCGACGTACCCCGCGATGAGGCCCGCCACGAGGGCGCCGAGGTAGCCGGCCCCGGCCTGTCCGCCCTGCAGTCCGATGACGTCGCCGGCGGCCTGCAGGAGCGCCCCGTCCTGGATGATGTACGACAGCAGAAAGCCCGGCGCAAGCCCCGGTCGGTCCGCGATAGCGTACGCGATGTACGCCCCGAGGATGGGCACCATGATGGTGAGACCCGCCACGCCTATCTGCGCGAGGAACCATCCCGGGGTGCCCGTCGCCTCAAACACCTGCTGGACGCCGGTGCCCGAGAAACTCGCCACCGCGTACCCGAGTGCCAGGAAAATACCGCCGATGGTCACGAACGGTATCATGTACGATACGCCGGTCATCACGTCCTCCTTGACCTTCGTCAAGTGAGCACGGTACGCCTTCTCCGCTGACTCTGTGTCTGCCATGTTTGCTCCCTAACGATAGTTACTAAATGTCTTCAAAAACCCTTTCGGATTTGTTCGTCTTTGTTCGTTATCGGCGCGTAACCCGCGTTAACGAACATTAGGAACGGACCGCCGAGACGGTCACGTCCTCCCGTTCGTCGAAGACGGCGTCGAAGTCGGGAACGCTCGTCCCCGAGGCGCCGACGACGCGCGAGGCGACGGTGACGCCCGTCTTCAGCGCCGTCTGCTCGTCCTCCCCCCGCGCGAGGCCGGCGAGGAACCCCGAGAGGAGGGCGTCACCCGCGCCGACGGTGTCGACGACGTCGACCGGAATCGCGGCGGCGTGGTACGTTCCCGACTCCGCGGCCAGCAAGGCCCCGTCCGGACCGAGCGAGGCGACGACAAATCGGAATCCGCGTTCCCTGAGCGCCTGCGCCGCCGCGGCGCAGTCGGCCGTCGTCTCGACGGGCATGTCGGTGGCGACGGCGAGTTCCTCCCGATTCGGTTTGCAGACGAGGTACGCGGCGTCGAGTTCCGTCAGCGACGCGCCGCCCATGTCGACGGCCGTCTCCCACCCGCCCGCCGCGGCGAGTTCGTCCACGGCATCGGTGGTGACGCCCTTCGGGAGGCTTCCGGCGACCACGAGTCTCTCCGGGTCGCGTTCGCGGACGCGGTCGATGAGGTCGGACACCTCTTGCTCGTCGACGGTCGGCCCGTTGTGGTTGATCTTGTACTCCCCCTCGGGACCGAGAACGGTCGTGTTCAGTCGCGTTCGGTCACCGATGGTGACGAAGTCGTTCGGGACGCCGTCGGCGTCCAACCGCTCGCGGATCATCCGGCCGAACGGCCCGCCGAGAAAGCCCGTTCCGGGCGCGTCGACGCCCAACGCCGTGAGGTACTTCGAGACGTTGATTCCCTTCCCCCCGGCGTCGAACTTCGCGTCGTCCGTCCGCGCGACGGCGCCCGTCCGGAGCGGTTCGTCCACCGTCACCGTGTGGTCGACGGCGGGGTTCATCGTCACCGTCAGTACGTCGTCGGTCACCGCTCCACCTCCACGACGGTGACGCCCTCGTTCTCGAACGCCCGTCGCTCCCGCGCGGGGAGTTGGTCGTCGGTGACGAACACGTCGACGTCCGCCACGTCCGCGAACTTCACGAACGAGCGCTTGCCCACCTTCGTGGTGTCCGCGACGAGGACGACGCGCGTCGCCTTCTCGGCCATCAACTGCTTCATCCGCGCTTCGTCCTCGTTCGGCGTCGTCAGTCCGCCCTCGGCGTCGATGGCGTTCGTGCCGAGAAAGAGGAGGTCGAAGTTCGTCCGCTCCATGAACGACTCGGCGGTCGGTCCGACGAGCGCCCGCGTTCGACTGCGGAGCGTCCCGCCCGTGAGTTTCACGTCGTTGTCCTCCTTCCCGAGTTCGACGGCGAGTCTCGGGGAGTTCGTCACGGCCAACATCGACCCGTCCTTCGGCGCCTGCTTCGCCACCTCCATCGTGGTCGTGCCGGCGTCGAAGAAGACGACCTGTCCGTCGGTTATCTCCTCGACGGCCCGGGCCGCGATTGCCCGTTTGCCGTCGAGGTTCTGCACTTCCTTCTGCCCGTACGTCTGCTCCTTCCCGACGGTGGTGACCGGCACCGCGCCGCCGTGTGATCGTTCGACGAGTCCGCGGTCCTCCAGTTCCCGGAGGTCACGACGGATGGTGGCCTTCGAGTAGCCGAGTTCCTCGGCGAGGCCCTCCACGGACCGCCCGTCGTCCGCCGAGACGAGTTCCACGATTCGTCTTTTTCGCTCTGCGGGTAACATAGGCGTCAGTCGTATCCGGAAGTAATCCCTGTCCGTTGTTAATTGTTTGTGTTCGAGAATCGTTCGGTCCTGCACGTTTTCTGCAGCAGCCGAATACGAACGCGCACACGGTCGCCGAACGCGTCGCTACGGGCGGTCGAGTACCGGAGAAACCCGGCCGTCGGGGCCGCGTTCAGTCGAGTCCGTCGATGATCGCTTCGGTCACGTCCTCGGTCGTCGCGTCGCCGCCGAGGTCGGGCGTCCGCGGCCCGTCCGCCAGCGTCGACTCGACGGCCTCGCGCACGGCCGTCCCCTCCTCGTCGTAGCCGAGGTGGTCCAGGAGCATCGCCGCCGAGAGGATGGTCGCCGACGGGTTGGCGACGCCCTCGCCCGCGATGTCCGGGGCGGTCCCGTGGACGGGTTCGAAGAGCGCGTTGTCGGACCCGATGTTCGCCGAGGGGAGCAGACCGAGACCGCCGACGAGGCCGGCGGCGAGGTCCGAGAGGACGTCGCCCGCGAGGTTCGGACAGACGACCACGTCGAACTGCCCGGGGTCCAAGCAGACGTGCGTGGCGAACGCGTCCATCAACACCTCTTCGGTCTCGACTCCCTGCTCGTCGGCGACGCCGGTGACGGCGTCGCGGAACCGACCGTCCGTCTCGCGCATCACGTTCGCCTTGTGCGCGACGTGGAACCCCTCTGGGGCGTAGTCGCAGGCGAACTCCGCGAGTCGTTCCGAGGCGGAGGTGGTGACGACGCGCGTCAGCGTCGAGAGGTCGTCGGAGAGGCGGTCCTCGTGGCCCGCGTAGACGCCCTCGGTGTTCTCCCGAAGGAAGACGATATCCGTCTCCGGTTGGAGCGCCTCCACGCCGGGGTACGCCCGCGCGGGGCGCACGTTCACGAACGACTCCACCGCCGTGCGGAGGGGGAGAATGACGTCCGCGGCCGTCTCGCCCGCGGCGCCGAACAGCGTCGCGTCCGCCGCGGCGACGGCGTCGTACGTCTCCTGAGGCAGGGCCTCGCCCGTCTCCTCCTTCACGGCGTCGCCCGCGTCGTGGCGGACGAACTCGAAGTCGCCGACGGCCTCTAAGACCGACACGGCCGCGGGGACGACTTCCCTCCCAATGCCGTCGCCCTCGACGACGACTATCTCCTCAGTCATCGCTGGCGATGTACGGCAGGGAGGCGGCCTTCTCGCGGACCGCTCCCGCGTTCGATTTCATCAGCGCCGTGGTATCCCAGACGCCGTCGACGAGGGCCTTGCGTTGGGCGTCGTCGACGGTCACGTCGACGGTCTGTCCGCCGTAGGTGACCGTCTCAGCCTCGATATCCACGTCTATCTCGCCGTGGGGGTTCTCCTCGACCCACGCCTGCAGTTCGGAGACGGTCTCGTGGTCGGCGGTGACCGTCGGGATGCCGAGTGCGAGGCAGTTGCCCGCGAAGATTTCGGCGAACGACTCGCCGACGATGGCGTCGATGCCCCAGCGCATCAGCGCTTGGGGGGCGTGTTCGCGCGAGGACCCGCAGCCGAAGTTGGCGTTGACCACCATCACCGAGGAGTCCTTGAAGCGGTCCTCGTTCATCGGGTGTTCCTTCGGGTCGTCGTCGTCGTCGAACCGCAGGTCGAAGAAGGCGAACTGTCCGAGGCCGTCGAACGTGACTACCTTCATGAACCGCGCCGGGATGATCTGGTCGGTGTCGATGTCGTTACCGCGGATGGGAATGCCCGTCCCCGACACGTAGTCGACCTCGGGAATCTCCTCGGTACCTGAACTCATGCGACGTTCACCTCCTTCATCTCGCGCACGTCGGTCACTTCGCCGTTGATGGCCGCGGCGACGACCATGCGCGGGTTCATCAGGACGGTCCGGCCGTCCTTCGAGCCCTGCCGGCCGACGAAGTTCCGATTCGACGAGGAGGCGCAGGCCTCGTCGCCCACCAGTTGGTCCTCGTTCATCCCGAGGCACATCGAACACCCGGCGTTACGCCACTCGAAGCCGGCCGCCTCGAAGATATCCTTCAATCCCTCCTCCTCGGCCGCCTCTTGAACGCGTTGGCTGCCGGGAACGACCATCGCGCGGACGTCCTCGTGCACCTGTCGCCCCTTCACGAGGCGGGCCGCGCGGCGCAGGTCCGCGAGGCGCGCGTTCGTGCACGATCCGAGGAACGCCACGTCGATGGGGTAGCCCTGCATCGTCTCGCCGGGCGTCACGCGCATGTGCTCCTGCGCGCGGCGCGCGCTGTCCTGTTTGTCCTCCGGGAGGTCCTCCGGCGCCGGAATCGGTTGCGTGATGCCGACGCCCTGTCCGGGCGTGGTCCCCCACGTGACGACGGGTTCGAGTTCGTCGCCGTCGATGGTGACCACGTCGTCGTACTCGGCGTCTTCGTCCGACCGAACGGACTCCCAGTATGGCTTCAGCCGGTCGAACTTTTCGGGGTCGTCCTTGAACGCGTCCGTCTCTGCGAGCCACTCGTAGGTGGTCTCGTCGGGGTTGACGTACCCTGCGCGGGCGCCGCCCTCGATGGACATGTTGCAGATGGACATCCGCCCCTCCATCCCGAGGCTCTCGATGGCCTCGCCCGCGTACTCGTAGACGTAGCCGACGCCGCCGTCGGTGCCAAGTCTGCGGATGATTTCGAGGATGACGTCCTTCGCCTCGACGCCGTCGCCGAGTTCGCCCGTGACCTCTATCTTGCGGACCTTCTGTTTCTCCATGGCGATACAGCCGGTGGCCAGCACGTCGCGAATCTGCGAGGTGCCGATACCGAACGCGAGGGCGCCGAACGCGCCGTGCGTCGACGTGTGGCTATCGCCGCAGACGATGGTCATTCCGGGTTGGGTGAGACCCTGCTCGGGTCCGATGACGTGGACGATACCCTGGTCGCCTGTCGTCGGGTCCGAGAAGTCGATGCCCGCCGCGCGGACGTTCTCCTCCAACTCGCTCATCATCTCTTCGGCGGCGTCGTCGGCGTACGGCCGCGACTGGTCCGCCGTCGGGACGATGTGGTCGACCGTCGCGTGCGTTCGCTCGGGGAACGCGACTTCCATGTCGCGTTCGCGCAGCATGCCGAACGCCTGCGGACTCGTCACCTCGTGGATGAGGTGCAGGCCGACGAACAACTGCGTCTGCCCCGTCGGCAGCGTCGTCACCGCGTGCTCGTCCCACACCTTGTCGTACAGCGTTCCCTCACTCATCGGTATCACCGTCGCCGGGACCGCGCGTCCATACCTCCTCGACGCCGTCGCCCTCGCGCGGCGTGTGGTCGACGCCGTCCATCTCGTTCTCCGCGCGCGTCCGCGCCTCGACCTCCCCCCCGTCCGCGACGGCCGGGCCGCGTCGGTAGACGCCGCCGAACGTCTCGTCGGTGTGGGGATGGGTGTGGCTGACGGTCGCCATCGTGTTCTCGTTTTCGTCCGCGTCTGTGTCTGTCATGGTGTCTTCTCGGTCACCGCTCGCTCAGTCGTCCGCCGGCGCTTCGGCGGCCTCCTCCTCTTCGCCTTCCTCGTCGCCCCACGCGAACAGGTCCCGCAGGGGCGCGCCGACCTGCTCGACGTGGTGGTTCTCCTCACGGTCCTTCAGTTGCGTGTAGGACGGTCGGCCGGCCTGGTTCTCCGCGATCCACTCGCGGGCGAACGTGCCGTTCTGGACTTCCTCCAGAATCTCCTCCATGTTCTCGCGGGCGTGGTCGTCGACCACGCGGTCGCCGCGCGTCAACCCGCCGTACTCCGCGGTGTCGGAAACCGAATCCCACATGCCGCCGAGACCGTCCTCGTACATCAGGTCGACGATGAGTTTCAGTTCGTTCAGACACTCGAAGTAGGCCATCTCCGGGGAGTAGCCCGCGTCGACGAGCGTCTCGTAGCCCTGCTTCACGAGGGAGGTGACGCCGCCGCAGAGGACGACCTGTTCGCCGAACAGGTCGGTTTCGACTTCCTCCTGGAACGTCGTCTCGATGACGCCGGCGCGGGTGCAGCCGATTGCGTGCGAGTACGCCAGCGACTCCGCTTTCGCCTCGCCCGTCTGGTCCTGGTAGACGGCGATGAGTCCCGGCGTCCCCTCGTCGGCCTCGTAGTTGCGGCGGACGAGGTGGCCCGGCGACTTCGGCGCGACCATCGTCACGTCGACGCGTTCGGGCGGGCGGATCTGGTTGTAGTGGATGTTGAACCCGTGGGCGAACTGCAGCGTGTCGCCCTCGTCGAGTTCGGAGCGAATCTCGTCGAACACCGCCGGTTGGACGGTGTCGGGGACGAGGATGGAGACGATGTCCCCCTCCGAGGCGGCGTCGGCGGGCGTCTCCACGCGGAGGCCGTCCTCCTCGGCGGCGGCGCGCGAGGAAGAACTCTCGCGCAGGCCGACGACCACGTCGACCCCGCTGTCGGCGAGGTTCTGCGCGTGGGCGTGACCCTGACTGCCGTAGCCGATGACGGCTACCGTCTTGTCGTCTATCTTCGAGCGGTCCGCGTCGTCGTCGTAGTATACCTCGGTGTTGAGTTCGTCGTCAGTCATCGTAGTTTGCTGGTGTCGTCGGTTCGCCGGAGGTTCCGGGTTCCTCTCCGGGCACTGTGGCTTGGTCGCCGCGCGCCAGCGCGGTCTGGCCCGTCCGGGCGATCTCGATGATGCCGAACTGCCGGAACGCGTCGACGGCGTCGTCTATCTTCTGTTCGTCGCCGGTGAGTTGGACCGTGATGGTCCGCGGGCCGGCGTCGAGCGTCTTGCCCTCGTACATGTCCGTGACCGCGTGGACCTTGTCCGGTTCCTCGCCCTCCACCTTCAGGAGGACGAGTTCGGTCCGGACCATGTCGTCGTCGAGTTCGCCGACGGCGATGACGGGCTTGAGCTTCGCGAGCTGTTTTTCTATCTGGTCGATACCGGGGTCGGGTTCCTCGACGACCATCGTCAGCCGCGAGTGGCCGTCGACGGTGGTCGGTCCGACGGTGAGGCTCTCGATGTTGAACTGCCGCCGGGAGACGAGCCCCGAGACGCGCGAGAGCACGCCGGGTTCGTCCTCGACCAGCGCAGAGATGACCGCGCGTCGGGGGCTGTGTTCCGCCTCGACTTCGGGGTCGATGCGGATGCCCTGCGAGTTGCGCCGGCCCGTCGGGTGCGGTCGTTCGTCGGGGTGCGGTCCCTGCAGGCCGTGTTTGGGAATCTCCTCGTCCGAGTTGTTCGCTTGGGAATCCTCCGAACTCATAGCTGGTCCTCCGAGAGGGCGAATTTGCCGTTCGCGCCGCCCGAGGCGACCATCGGGTAGACGTTCTCCCGCGGGTCGATGTGGAAGTCGATGACCGAGGGACCGTCGTAGTCGATGGCCTCCTCGACGGCGTCGGCGACTTCGTCGTAGTCGTCGACGCGCCACCCGCGCGCGCCGAACGCTTCGGCCAGTTTGTCGAACTCGGGACACCAGTTGTACTCCGCGGCCATGTGTCGGCCCTCGAAGAAGGCGTCCTGCCACTGGCGGACCATGCCGATGTACTCGTTGTTCAGCACCGCGACGGTGATGTCCAACTCCTCGCGGACCGCGACGGAGAGTTCCTGAATCGTCATCAGGAACGAACCGTCGCCGTCAACGCAGACGACCTCCTGGTCGTCCTCCGCGGCGAGGCGGGCGCCGATGGCCGAGGGGAGTCCGTAGCCCATCGTCCCGAGGCCGTGCGAGGACACCCACGTCCGCGGTTCAGTGAACGTCCAGTACTGCGCGGCCCACATCTGGTGTTGGCCGACGCCGGAGGTGACGATGGCGCGGTCGGAGGTGGCTTCGTCCAGACACTCGACGACGAACTGCGGTTTCAGCGGTTCGTCCTCGGGCGTCGCGTAGTCCATCGGATACTCGTCCTTCCACGTCAGACACTGCTCGCGCCACTCCTCGGTGTCGGGGTCGGCGGCGATTTCGCTCGAAAGCGCGTCGAGTGCGTTCCCCGCGTCGCCGATGACCGGGTAGTCCGCGTGAACGTTCTTCGATATCTCCGCGGGGTCGATGTCGATGTGGACGACTTCCGCCTCCGGCGCGAACGTGTCGATGCCGCCGGTCAGGCGGTCGTCGAACCGGGTGCCGACCGCGACCAGCACGTCGGTGTGCGTGACGGCCATGTTGGCGTAGCCGGTGCCGTGCATCCCCGCCCACGAGAGACAGAGTTCGTCGTCCTCGGGGAACGAGCCGATACCCGGCATCGTCGTGACCACCGGGATACCGAACTCGCGCGCGAACGCGCGGGCTTCCTCGGCGGCGTCAGCCTTGATGACCCCGCCGCCGAGAAGCATGAGCGGTCGCTCGGCGTCCTCGATGGCGCGGGCCGCCGCGGCGACGGCGTCGTCGTCCGGCACCGTCTTCGGCGTCGTGGTCTTCGGCGTCTCCGCCGGGCCGGGTTCGCGGTCCGTCCCGCCCTGCGTCACGTCCTTCGGCAGGTCGACGAGCGTCGGGCCGGGGCGGCCCTCGCCCGCGAGGGCAAACGCCTCGCCGACGGTGTCGCCGACGGCGTCGGCGTCGTCGGCGAAGTAGTTGTGCTTCGTGATGGGCGTCGTGACGCCGATGGTGTCCGTCTCCTGGAACGCGTCAGACCCGACCATCCCCGAGGGCACCTGCCCGGTCAGGGCGAGGACGCCGTCGGAGTCCATGTTGGCGTCGGCGATGCCGGTGACGAGGTTCGTCGCCCCCGGCCCCGAGGTGGCGAGGCAGACGCCGGGTTCGTTCCGGACGACGCCGAACGCGTCCGCGGCGTGGGCGGCGCCCTGTTCGTGCGCCATCGTGACGTGTCGGATGTCCGAATCGTACAGCGCGTCGTAGATGGGCATGATGGCCCCGCCCTGCACGCCGAACGCCGCCTCGACGCCGGCGTTCTCCAGGGCGCGGATGACCGATGAGGCGCCCGTCGTCACCGGCGTCGGGTCGGTCGACTCCGACTCCGACTCCGACTCCGGTTCGGACTCTCCGGTGGCGTCGGTCGCCCCGTCGGCCTCGTCGTCGTCGCGCGTCGGCGGCGCTGGTTCGCTCATCGGTCGCCTCCGTGCGGTCTGGTCGTCGCTCGATGCGGTCGTCGGTCGGATGTGCGGTCGTGGTCGTTGAACTCCATCGTAAGGGTGCTCGCCGTCTGGGTGGTGGTGGAATCTCTCGGTCTCGGCGGTCGCCCGCCGGGCGAAGCGTCGACGGTCGCGAGGAGAGGGATGTGAGGGGCTAGGCGGCCCCTACGATACCGAGCGTCCGAATCGCGACCACGTCGTCCGCGCGGCGTCCCGACTCCGCGTCCGGGGAGGCGGGCGGCCGCTGGCGCGTCTGTCGTCGCATTCTGTTCGGGTGATTTCCTCGGAACGTAATGAACGTTTCGCGGCGCGCAACGATTGCGGCGACGGCGCCGCGGGGCGCGCACCCGCGGCTCACCGTCGTGAGCGAACGGGGCGCGGGGCATCAGGCCCGGACCTCCTCGTTCTCGTCGTCCTCGTGGTCGACGCCGACTTCGCCGGCGAAGCGGGTGAGCACGTCGTCGGTGACGCGCTCTTTCTCCGCGCCGAAGTCCTTGACCTTGCGAGTCACCGCGCGGACCTCGTCGTCGTCCGGCGTGAACCCGGCCTCCTCCAGCCGTTTCCGGACGGAGTGGGCGCCGGTGTGCTTGCCGAGCACGAACTCGCGCTGAGCGCCGACCATCTCGGGGGTCATCACGCCCGGCTCGAACGTGTCCGTGTTCTCGATGACGCCCGCGGCGTGGATGCCGCTCTCGTGGCTGAAGGCGTTGCGCCCGACGACCGGCTTGTTCGCCGGCGTCGAGATGTCGCTGGCCTCCTCGACCAGACGGGAGAGTTCGGTGATGCGCTTCGTATCGATGCCGGTGTCCACGTCGTACAGCGACTCGGCGGACATGACGACCTCCTCGTAGGCGGCGTTGCCGGCGCGTTCGCCGATGCCGTTGACCGATACCTGCGCCTGCGCGGCCCCCGCCTCGAAGCCCGCCATGGCGTTCGCGGTGGCCAGTCCGAAGTCGTCGTGGGCGTGCACGTCGATGTGCGCGTCGGTGTGCTCTCGCACCTCCCGGATGAGGCTCGCGAAGCGCGTCGGCGTCGCGACGCCGCAGGTGTCCGGGATGTTCACCCAGTCGACGCCGGCGTCGTCGACGGCCGACAGTATCTCCCCGAGGAACTCGACGTCCGTTCGCGTCGCGTCCATGGGCGAGAACATGACGTCGACGCCCGCCTCTTTCACTCGTTCGACGCACGCCACCGCGCGCTCGACGGCCTCCTCCTTGGAGGCGTGCATCGAGTCGGCCAACTGCACGTCGCTGGTGCTGACGAAGACGTGGACCAACTCCACCCCCGCGTCGAGAGCGGCCTCCACGTCCTTGTCGACGACGCGGGCGAGGCCGCAGACGTCCGTGTCCGTGGCCGCGGCGATGTCGCTGACGGCCTCGAACTCCGCGTCCGAGTTGACCGGGAAGCCCGCCTCGATGACGTGCGTCCCCATCTCGTCCAGCGTCGCCGCGATGTCGCGCTTCTCCTCGTAGCTGAACGAGGTGCGTGGCGACTGCTCGCCGTCGCGCAGCGTCGTGTCGAAAATCCGTACACCGTCTATCTCGGATTCAGTAATGTGGGCTAACGTGCCCTGGAAGAACTCGACCCGCCGGGGAGCCCGACGAAGTGTCCTCCGTGTGTCGTTGAGACATCGTATCCCGATTGAGACCCGGAAGAGTATAAAACCGTTTCCCTGTGAGCGTGTCACGAACGTCGCGTGCTCTCTCACCTCGCCGCCGCCGAAGCGCCGAAACCGCACGACGTAAACGGGATGGAACGGTTCAAGGTGTGAATATCACCTTATATCGCGACCGGGGGAAAGTAGTCAGTAGCCCTTCACGAACGTTATTTTCAACCACGAAAGTTTCGGATTGATGGGTTCGGCGGCTCGCGCGCGCCGCCGATTGGACGAACGTGGAGCGCAGAAGCGTGACGGGGCGCGCGGTGCCGGGGTCGCACCGAACCCTTTTCGTCTCCCTCCGCGTTGTCGGCGGATATGAGCGATTTCAACCTCGACCTCTCCTCGGCGGAGGAGCATCTCGACGAGGAGGGGGAGTTGACCGGCGACGTCATCCTCGGCGTCCTCGACGGGGAGACGGACCCCGAGGTGTGGGTCCGCGCCGTCGAGAACGGAAACGCCCTGTTCCTCGCCGTCGAGGGCGACCTGAACGAACTGGCGACCGGGTTCGCCCGCGAGATAAAGGACATGGACGGACAGATGATGCATTTCCGACGATTCCTCGTCGTGACGCCGCCGGGCGTCGACATCGACACGAACCGCCTCTCCTCCTGAGGGCGGGCGCGCCGTCGACGCACGGAAGCGGAACTCAGCAGTCGGCGAGGAACGTCAGGACGTGACCGTCCACGTCGCGGACGCGGAGGCCCCCGTCGACCGCCTCCGGACCGTCGACCCACGGTCCCCCGGCCTCGACGGCCGCCGCCGGGTCGGCCGTCTCGAACGCGAGGTCAACGTGCAGACCCCCGCGGGCGTCGGCGATGCCCAACTGCGGTTCCCACAGTTCCAGGTCGACCGGTCCCGCGAGGCGCACCCGCGGTCGCTCCTCCCCCCGGTCGACCACCTCGAATCCGAGCGCGCGGAACTGCGCCTCCGCACGGTCGAGATCCGTCACCTCCAGCACTACCTCGAAGATGCCCGTCAGCGGACGCCCGGTCGACAGCGGCGGGTCCCTGCTCTCGTCTCCCCCGCCGTCTCCGCCTTCCACCCCGTCCGCACTCCCGTCAGCCGGAGCGTCCTCGCCGACGCCGCCGATTTCGACGCAGTTGCCGTCGGGGTCGTAGACGTACAGCGACCGGGAGGACCCGAAGGAGAACTCGACGGGGTCGAGGTCAGACAGCGACGACAGCCAGTCGTCGTAGTCGTCCCGCGCGGTGGCGAAGGCGTAGTGCGTGTGGACGCCCCCGCGGGGGGGTCCCACCGGTCGCCGGAGGACGACGCTCGTCTCTCCGACGGTGTAAGAGACGGCCGTGTCGGACTCGTCCCCGGGGACGAGTCCGAGCCGCGTCTCGTAGAACTCCCGGGCCGCGCCGAGGTATTTGACTTCCAGTCCGAGTCGGCAGAGGCGAGTGAGCATGGCCCTCCTACGAATGGAGGGGTCAAAACCGTCCTCCCCGGAGCGCCTTGCCGCCGGCGACTGGATTTATCCGCGCTCCATCCTACGTCTCGACCATGCCGATGAAGGGAGACGGGACGGCCGAGTACCGAACGATAGACCGGTGGGACGGCGGCGTCGGCTGGCTCGCGTATCCCAACGAAGAGATGCAACGGGCGAGTCACGCCCTCGTCGGCGACGACGGCGGCGTCTGGGTGTTCGACCCGGTGGACGCTCCCGGCCTCGACGACCTGTTCGCGGAGTACGGCGAGGTGTCGGGCGTCGTCGTCGGACTGGACCGCCACACGCGCGACGCCGCCCGGGTGGCGAACCGCCACGACGCGCCCGTCTACGTCGCCGACTGGATGACCGGCGTGGCCGACGACATAAACGCGCCCGTCGAGCGGTTCGGTCGCCGACTGGGCGACTCCGGGTTCGACGCGTTCACCGTCAAGGACTCCTCGCTCCCGCCGTGGCAGGAGGTCGGATTCTACCACGAGGAGTCGGGCACCCTGCTCGTTCCCGAAGCCGTCGGGACGGCGCCGTACTTCCACGCGCCCGGTGAACGCCTCGGCGTCCACCCGATGCTCCGCCCGCTACCGCCGCGCCGTCCCCTCCGCCGCTACGACCCCGAACGCGTCCTCGTCGGCCACGGCGAGGGCGTAATGGACGGCGCCGGCACCGCCCTGCGAGCGGCGCTGGCCGGGGCGCGGAAGAACCTCCCCGCGGCGTACGGGAAGGTCCTCAGAGAGATGCTGTCCTGAACGGTCGCGGGCCGGCGCTCCGCTCTCTTCGTCGCTCCCTTTTCCTCGCGGTCACTTTTTACAACCCGGCGTCGTAGATACCCCGTGGTCCACATCACGCGCGGGTTGCGCGACGCGCTGTTGGAGATGGCGGCCGAGGCAGAGCCAGAACGGGTCTCCGTCGTCCTCGCGTCGACGCCCGCCGAGGAGTTCGAGTCCGAACTCCGGCTTGACCCGGAGACGCCCGTGCTGACGCACTTTTATCTCCCGGAGGCCGGCGGGTCGGTCCGGGCCGTGTTCGGCATGGACCTCGGGACGCCGGCGGGCCGCGGGCGCGCCCGGTTCGTCTCGCACCCGCAGGGACCGGCCGAACCGACGCGCGAGGACGACTTCGCGGCGGCCGTCATCGTCGCCGTCCCGCCGTGGGAGCCCTCGTCGGTGGCCGCGTTCGACCGCTCGCACAAGCGACTCTCGCTCGACGTCGTCGACGCCGACCCGCCGAACGAGTCGCTGGCGAACGAGTGAGTCGGTGGAGGGACGGAAACGGAGCGAGAACGGTAGTCGACCGGGCGGACGCGACGCGGGTCGTCAGCGGTCGAGATACCCCAGGTCGGCGAGTTGCTCGGCGATATCCTCGAACTGCGCCTCCGTGAGTTTGCCCTCCCGCTGGTGCTGGATGACGATGCTCCGCAGGAGGAACCGGACGAGGTCGCTCGTGCTGGAGAAACTCGTGCCTTCGATGGTTGTTTCGACGCGTTCGGCGAGGTCTTTCGGAATCGACACGGTGGTGTACTCCGTCATCGTCGTCCCGTCCGAGGGACTCCGGAAGGATAACAGATGCGGACGCCGCCGTGCGTCCGGCGAGGCCGCCCGCCGGCGCAGATTCGACGCGGATGCTCGAACCGTGCCGTCCGTAGTCGGGGGTTTTTCAACGTGCGACGTCCTACCGAGGGGTGATGGCCGCACGACCACCACCGCAGGGCGGGGACGAACCGGACACGCTCGAGTTCGGCATCGCCGCACTCGCCGAAGACCTCTCGAAGGCGGACGTGTCGTACCCGGTGACCGAGGAGGAACTCGTCCGCCGACTCAACGACGTCGCCGTCCCCTACAACGCCGCCGGCGGGACGGTTCGGCTGAGCGAGGCGCTCGAGTCGGTGCCGCAGTCCCGGTTCGCCAGCAAGGCTGAACTGCTCGACCAACTCCACCCCGTCTTCGAGGAGTACCGGCGCTCGTCGTCGAACAACATCCTCGGCCAACTGCGCGCCATGCTGCCCTTCTAAGCCGTCCTCCCCGCCGCCGCGTCGTCCCTCCGAGAGCGGCCGGACCGGCCAATCCGACCCCTCCGACCGGTCCGACCGCTCAGTCGGACTCCTCGTCTATCTTCCTGAGCGTGTCTCTGTGCAACGTCAGGATGAGGTCCGAGAGGACGCCGAACATGAGCAACTGGACGCCGACGATGATGGCGAACGCGGCGACGACGGCGAGCACCTCGTGGGAGACGCGGACGGTCACCCACTCGACGGCGACGTACGCGGCGATGAGGAATCCGAAGATGGTCGAGACGCCGCCGACGCTCCCGAAGTAGAACAGGGGGTTGTTCGTCTTCGCCCGCCGGTAGAGTTCGAGGAAGATGATTCCCCCATCGCGAATCGGTCTGAGGTTCGTGTCCGACCCGTTGGGCCGCGGCAGGTAAGTGACCGGAACCACCGTCGTCCGGATGTTCCGCTTGACGCACTCGACGGCCATCTCCGTCTCGACGCCGAAGCCGTCGGCGGTGAGCGTCATCCGACCGAACGAGGACCGCGTGAACGCGCGGTAGCCCGAGAGGATGTCCCGGAAGTCGTGCCCGTGGATAGTGGCGAACCCGCCGTTGACGACGCGGTTTCCGAGCCGGTTGAACCGCGTCATCGCGCCGTTCTTCATATCGGCGAAGCGGTCGCCGATGACGTGTTCGTACCCCTCGTCCAACGGCGCGAGCATGTTCTCGGCGTCCTCGGCGCGGTACGTCGCGTCGCCGTCGAGCATCAGGACGTACTCGGCGTCGACGTGGTACTCCATCGCCTCTCTGATGGCCTGTCCCTTGCCCGACCCCGACTGCATGACGACGCGCGCGCCGTGTTCTTGGGCAATGTCGGGGGTGCCGTCCTCGGAACCCCCGTCGATGACGAGGATGTTCTCGAAGCCCTCCCTGTGGAAGTCGTTGACGACGTCGCCGATGGTCTCGGCCTCGTTGAAGGTGGGGACGAGGACGCAGACTTCGGCGTACTCCATTGGACAGAAGAGGGAAAGTGTATTGGTAAAATGCTTCGCATCTTGTTCGCTCGCAGTGTGTTGCATCTATAGGCGGGGCCAACTGTGAGTCGCTGATCCGGTCCACTAATAAGGCTTCGATAAGCTACCGAGCGTGAAATTTGGAGTAGAGAATGTCTGGGAAGATTCCCTACCTCTTCGTCGAATTCAGACAACGATCTATTCCTGATAGATCCTACGTGTATATCGACATCTCACCCGTAGTACCCTTGATTAGCCCATTCTGTATGACCAAATCAGCCGCTATCAGTGTTAAATAGTTGTTTCATTGGATTGAAGACCAGCCGTAAAGTGCGTGCCCTATCGCAATGGGGCAACGTTATCGCGGACCACTCGCCGGAATCGCGGCGAGAAGGTGACGAGTGAGATAAAGAAGGTTATCGCCCCGAGACCAACCAAGAGGACGGTCACGACGTACGAGGGAAGGGGTAGCGTCGTTGACTCAACAGATAGGAGTATTGTCCAAATGACGCCACCCATCACCGCCGCCGCGCCGACCTGCCTCAAGAGTTCGTGGTAGGGAATTGAGAACGAGACGATGTCATCGATATACCGATAGGTGACCCCAAGCGCGAACGCCGACGCAATGAGGCTCCCCACTGCTGCACCGAGCCACCCGAGTTGCCAAACTAGGAGAACGTTTAATCCGATATTCGCGCTGATGAACGCAGCGTTTGAGCGGAATGCGAGTTCGGGACGATTAACGGCTGTCAGCGCGGTGAGCAACTGCTTGAAGTAGCCATTGACGAGCAATGCCGCAACTAAGAGTATGAGTGCAGAATGTCCGGTCGGAAACTCCGGACCGTAGAACAGGAGAATCCGGTCTCCGAGAAGAAGAGTACCGACAAGTCCCGGAATGAGGAAGAGTCCGGTGAACGCAAGTGTGTCAGAGATCAGGCCACCGATCTGGTCAAAGTCACCTTTTGAAGACATTTCACTCATTTCCGGGAAAAAACTTGATGCGACGGCATTTCCGAATGCAAGGAACGAAGCAACGTTCCACGCCGCGTTGTAGATACCAACCAATGCCGATGGGACAAAAAAACCGAGTACAAAAATGTCCATCCAAGTAAATGAGCGTCCTCTTAGAGAGTCAAGCCATGAAAACTGCGCAAACGACAACAGTGATTTGAAATGTTCTCGCGCGGGCGGAACATACGACAGATGGATCTTCATCCCCCCGAGAATAGCCGAGAAAACGATGCCTGCGACGGCGCCAATGAGCATCCCTGTGAGTCCAAAGCCAGCCGCCAGGAGGCCGATTTGAACGGCGCTCTGACCGAACCGCTGGAGCGGTTCTAACGCGCCGGCAAAATGAACCTTATGTTGGCCTTCAAGAACAGTCCGGACGAACGACTGGAGTACTTTTGCCCCGAGGAGTACGAGAATGAGCGCGGTAGCATCAATACCGATGTAACTCGTGAGTTGAGGTGCGACAGCGATCACAATGAGAGCGGTGGCAGCAAAGAATATCGACATACTTACAGCTCCTGCGACGAGGAACGGGGCGCTATCGCCTCTCTCGCTTAGACGTTTTTTGAGCGCGGCGGTCATCCCGAGTTCGCCGCCGAACTCCAGCCAGGCGACGACGACAATTATCAGGGAGTAGGTTCCGAAGACTTCTGGTCCGAGGAGTTGAGTGAAGTAGATGGTCGCAGCGAACCCCAGAAGCGATGCTATGAGGTTGGAAGCATAGTGGAAGAAGGACGTTTGTCCCAACCTCATACTAAAGAGTAATCATTCAGCTGACGAGTCAAGGGTGAGATGTAGGTTTCTTGGTTTCGATAGTTAAGGAAAAAGATGGTTAATCCCTACTAAGAAGTCGTAGTTATTTCTTGACGACTATGTTTTCTATTCGTTAGCGGAACTTAACTCTCCCCGTTCGATTCTCTGGAACTTAGCAGTGAGTTCTCCTGCATAACAACGGTGAGCAGCCCACGGTGGATAAATATTCGCTAGAGGGCGGAAAATTGGCATTAGGAAACGTTCGGGACCGGAAAGCCATACACGAAGTCTGCGCGATTGAAGCACGAATGGGACTTCTGGATCCCATGGCCTTCGATTCTCTGCACAAAATTGTTCTGGGGTAGCGAAACGCCACTCAGAGACGTGGGTATGATCTGTCTTTGCATCTTCACCTAATGGGACGGTAACCTCTAAGATACCTTCGTTCGTGAGAATCCGTGCAGCTTCGTTGAAGAAGTGTTCGGGGTCAGCGATATGCTCGAGGACATGATTTGCTACAATTAGCTGAACTGATGAGTCTTCAAATGGCCACTTCCCTTCAAGATCCGCAACATGGTCTGCAGGCGGCTGTATATCGAGGGTTTCTGTGGCCCGAGGGTCGGGGTTTGTGCCTGCCCCGACATCTACAATGCGCTCGCTCATTTGATGTTCCCATCCTGCTGGAGTTGCTCTCTTGAGATTTCGTCTCGCCCTCCCTCTCCCCAGGGTGTAACAATTTTATTCTCTCTTTGGACCTTAGAGACAATTCCTCGCATTTCGCGGGCGAACCGCTCAAACGAGAATCGATCAGCAAAGTTCTCGATTTCCTCTTCTGTCCATTGTACTCCGTCACGGTCAATCCGATAAAGAGCATCAGAAAGTTCTCCACGAACGTAGGTCACACCTCGTTCTTCTCCGACTAGATACTCGGTGAACCCTTCTCGAACGCCTATCACGGGAGTACCAGATGCTAGAGCTTCTACGGTAGTAATCCCAAAGTCCTCAGCTTCCGCGTTCACAACGAAGCCTTTCGCTCGGCTCATAAGTTGTCGTTTCTCCGATTCAGAGACGTAGCCTACAAATTTCACGTTATCAGGCGCAATTTTTTCAAGACGGCCACGTTCACTCCCATCGCCTGCAACGACAAGAGTTTTATTGGGGTGTTGGCTGAATGCGGTGACAACCTCGTCTATGCGTTTATGCCCATCAAGACGGGACAATGAGAGGTAAATATCGTCCGTTTCTGCGAGCGTACGGGAGTATTTCTCAACATTAACCGCGGGGTAGACAACGCTGATATTTTGCTTGGGAACTCCCCAATAACGGCGAACACGACGAGCAACCACCTCGGAATTAACGACTATTCTATCCGGCTTTTGTGCATAGCTAGAGTATATATGTCGCTCCGCCTTTCGGATTCCTCGAAAGGCGATTTTCTTCGGACCTTCCAGAGGGCCAGATATTTTGGATACCGCTTGTTCCAGTAAGTCGGTTGCATACCTTGATGTGTGATGAATGTAGGCAATCCAAGTTTGGCCGTCGGGTGGTACGTAGGCGAGCGGCTCATTCCCAGATGTAATGACTATCTCAAAGTCTCGAAGGGGAGCAGCCTTTTCCCACAGAAATTGGTAGCCAATCATTTGACCGACTCCACCATGATCTACGAGGCGTTGAAGAACCCCGTCTTTGGAGATAGCCTCCGAGCTAATGTCGTCTGGCCCGATATCCGGATCTTTCGAGCCAACGAACAAAGGGGCGTCGAAGGTTCGAGCGAGATCCCACGCGACGCGTTCGCCGCCACCGTTGCAGTGTTCTCCCCAGTGTGCTATCGCAGTATTTCCAGTATGGTCCATGCGTGTTCTCACATTCGTCTAGCAACGTAAGTAACGGTTACGCTAACGAACACAATCATATAGACAGAGCGAGAACAAATATAGCCGCCCTCATTTTAGAAGGATGACAAGCTGAGCGTGTGGTTTTCTTACGTCGAAAACCAGCCTGGTCAACAACCCTTCCCACACCTGAAGATATATACAGACTCATGCAAAACCAGCCAGACATGCAAGCTGTCGTCCTCGCCGCCGGCAAAGGAACCAGACTCCGACCGCTCACCGAAGACAAACCCAAGGGAATGGTCGAAGTCGACGGTAAACCCATCCTCACGCACTGTTTCGACCAACTCGTCGACCTCGGCGCCGAGAAACTCGTCGTCGTCGTCGGCTACAAAAAAGAAGTCATCATCAGCCACTACGACGACGAATACAGGGGAGTGCCAATCACCTACGCACACCAGCGAGAGCAGAAGGGACTTGCGCACGCCCTCCTGACCGTCGAGGACCACGTCGACGAGGACTTCATGCTGATGCTCGGCGACAACATTTTCAACGCGAACTTACAGGACGTCGTCAAACGACAGCGCGAGGACCGCGCGGACGCGGCATTCCTCGTCGAGGAAGTGCCGTGGGAGGAGGCCTCGCGCTACGGCGTCTGCGTCACGAACGACTACGGGGAGATAATCGAAGTCGTCGAGAAGCCCGACGAACCCGAGTCGAACCTCGTGATGACCGGCTTCTACACGTTCACGCCCGAAATTTTCCACGCCTGCCACCTCGTCCAGCCCTCTAACCGCGGCGAGTACGAGATCAGCGAGGCCGTCGACCTGCTCATCCGGTCGGGCCGGACCATCGACGCCATCGGCATCGACGGCTGGCGGATGGATATCGGCTATCCCGAGGACCGCGACGAGGCCGAGAAGCGGTTACAAGCGGAAGTTGAGGAGGCATAGAGAGACAGACACATACGGAGAGTCAGTAGGAGGGCTACTCGTTCACTTTCTCGACTAGATTCGGGGTTAATACCCCGTACAGGTACCCGAATCCCACAGCAGCAGTAAACACGAATATCGCGACCAACTGCTGTACTTTCGCCGCAGACGGGCGCTTGGCGAGTTCGTACAGTCGGTCGGGAATGTAGGCGGTCAAGAGGTCCTTCAGGTACTCGTTCTTTCCTCCGGAGGCCTGCGGGAGGATGAGGTCCATGACGCGTTTGGAGTAGCCCTGCCAGAACGACCGGAAGACGAGCCACCGGAAGTCGGTCCGGTACTCAAACAGTTTGTGGTGGACGCGGGCGCGCTTGTTGTAGATGACGCGTTTGCCGGTGTTCTCGTAGATGCGGACGCAAACCGGCGCCTCGTGGGCTTGGATGTGCCGGTCACCCTTTCGGCCGGTGTTCTCGTCGTAGCCGCCGGCCTTCAGGAACGCGTCGCGTCTGAACGAGATGTTCGAACCGTACGTGTTGCGCACCTCGTCGAGATGGTTCCCGAAGCCGCGTTCGTCGCAACCGACGAGCCAGTAGAACTCCGAAGGGAAGAAGTCGGGCTTCTCGGCCACCCAGTCAGGGACCACGTTCCCGCCGACGGCGACGGCTTCGGGGTTGTCCTCGTACGTCTCGACGAGTTTCTCGATCCAGTCGGGTTCGGCGGTGGCGTCGTCGTCGATCATGGCAACGACGTCACCCGAGGCGAGTTTCGCTCCCTTCGTTCGACTGTAGGAGATGCCGCGATTCTCGTCGTTGCAGTGGAGGACAACTCCCTCACGGTCGCCGAAGTCCGCTTGCACTCGTGAGAAGACGTCCTCGTTGCCGTCGACGACGAGGACGACTTCGAGGTCGTCGTAGGTCTGTGCGAGGACGCTCTCCACGCACTCGCTGAAGGGGGAATACCGTTCCATCGAGTACGTACAGACGACTACGGAAACCTTCATCTGCGGAGGCTATCTCCGGGCGCCCGATAAACGTTGTCCTTCAACGACCGCGTCAGCGGGTCAGACCCGCCAAAACGTGCATCACAAGGCTTATCAGCATATTCCCAGTCGGTGGAGACGATGAGCGACTCGCAGAGAGAGGATTCGCCCTCCGTAGCGGATTCCCTCCGGAATCACTACCCCAAAGCCGTCCTCGCCGGGATTTTCGCCGTCATGCTGTGGATACGACTCCGCAGTTACGACCGATTCATCGTCGACGGCGAAGTGTTCTTCTCCGGAAACGACGCGTGGTACCACCTCCGACAAGTGAACTACACGGTCAGAAACTGGCCGTTCACGATGCCGTTCGACCCGTGGACCGGATTCCCGTACGGCGTCCTCGCCGGCCAGTTCGGCACGCTGTACGACCAACTGATCGCGACCGCCGCCCTGATTCTCGGTCTCGGCGACCCCTCGCAGATGCTCGTCGGCAAGACGCTGTTGGTCGCCCCCGCCGTGTTCGGCGCCCTCACCGTTATCCCGACGTACCTCATCGGAAAGCGCCTCGGCGGGCGCATCGGCGGTCTGTTCGGCGCTATCGTCCTCATGCTCCTGCCGGGCACGTTCCTCCGTCGTGGCCTCGTCGGCTTCGCCGACCACAACGTCGCCGAACCGCTGTTCATGGCGTTGGCCGTCTTCGCGATGATGGTCGCGCTCACGGTCGCGGCACGGGAACGACCGATCTGGGAACTGGTCGCCCAACGTGACACGGGAGCGCTCCGTCGTCCGACCGTCTGGTCGGTCGTCGCCGGACTTGCCGTCGCGGCGTACATGGCCGTCTGGCCGCCGGGTATCCTCCTCGTCGGTATCGTCGGCGTCTACTTCGTCCTCCAGATGGTCAACGACTCCCTGCACGGCGAATCCCCGGAACACGTCGCCTACGTCGCCGCGGTCTCGATGGCGGTCACGACCGTTATCATGGTCGCACTCATCGAGGAACCCGGATTCGGCGTGACCGGGTTCTCGCTGCTACAGCCGCTTCTCTCGCTCGGCGTCGGCGCCGGCGCGGTCGTGCTCGCGGCCCTCGCCCGGGCGATGGAGGGACGCGACGTCGACGAGTCGCTCTACCCCGCTGCAGTCGGTGGCTTGATTCTCGTCTCCGTCGGACTGTTCGCGATCGTCCTTCCGTCTGTGTTCGACAGCATCGCACACAACCTCCTTCGAACCGTCGGTTTCAGCGCCGGCGCGGAAACGCGCACCATCGGCGAGGCGCAACCGTTCCTCGCCGGGTCGGTGACAGGCGCGAACGCCGTCATCCTGGAGTACGGGTTCACCTTCTTCACCGGCCTCCTCGCCATCATCTGGCTGACGGTCAAACCCCTCGTCCGCGACGGGAGTTCACGGAAGATCGGATACGTCGTCGGCGCGCTCGCCGTCATCGGTCTCATCCTCCTGGTGCCGGCTCTCACCGGTCTCATCGGGAACGCCATCGGAATCGCGCCCTCGCTGATCGGTCTGTTCATCGTCACGGCGCTTATCGTCGGGGCTATCCTGCAGGCGCGCTACGAACCCGAGCGACTGTTCGTCCTCGTCTGGCTGGCGTTCATCACCGCGGCGGCGTTCACACAGGTGCGTTTCAACTACTACCTCGCCGTCGGCGTCGCCGTCGCCAACGCCTACCTCATCGGCGAACTCGTCGGGTCGAGCTACCTCGGCCTCCGGTCGGTCGAGCGCGTGAACGACGTTTCGGGCTATCAGGTTCTCGCCGTCGTCGCGGCGATTCTGCTCATCCTCGCGCCCGCGCTCGTCGTCCCGATATCGGTGAGCACCGCGTCGGGCGGTAGCGCGAGCACGAGCACCGCGTGGCAGGTGGGCAACTCCACCTCTCCGGGAGAAGTGCTCGTCTGGGAGGAATCGCTGGAGTGGATGAACCAGTCGACGCCCGCCGAGGGCAACTTCGGCGGCGCGGGTAACGCCGACCAACTCCAACTGTACGAGTCCTACGAGTACACGGAAGACTTCGACTACCCCGAGGGCGCCTACGGCGTGATGTCGTGGTGGGACTACGGCCACTGGATCACCGTCGAAGGCGAGCGCATCCCGAACGCCAACCCGTTCCAGCAGGGGGCGACGACGGCGGCGAACTTCCTGCTCGCTCCCAACGAGAGCCAGGCGCGGGACGTCCTCGCCTCGCAGAGCACCGAGGGCGAGCAGACCCGCTACGTGATGGTCGACTGGAAGATGGTCACGCCGGGGTCGAAGTTCAGCGCTCCCACCGTCTTCTACGACGCCGAGAACATCTCGCAGGACGACTTCTTCGCGACGCGCGTCTACCGCTTCGGCAGCGACGGCTCGTACGCCGGCCAGAACTTCCTGGTCCGCGACCAGCGCTACTACGATAGCCTGATGACCCGCCTGTACTACTACCACGGGAGTTCGCAGTCGGCGGCGCCGGTCGTCCTCGACTGGGAGCCCCGGTCGGTGCAGACGGGAAGCGGTACCGCCTCGGTCCCCGGTAATCCCTCCGGGAACGCGTCGCTCGTCCGCCAGTTCGACAACATGAGCGCGGCGCGACAGTTCGTCGAGCGCGACGGGACCGCTCAAGTCGGCGGTATCGGCGGCTATCCCGAGGAGGACGTGCCGGCCCTGCAGCACTATCGGCTCGTCCACGCGACGCAGACGTCGGCGCTGACCTCGTCGAACACCTACCTGCAACTGGCCGTCGGTGACGCCCGAGCGGCCGGGTTCAACGTTCGGCAGATCAGCGACCTCCAACCCGTCCTCCCGCGCGACAGTTCGTGGGTCAAGACGTTCGAACGCGTCCCAGGCGCGACGGTGCAGGGAAGCGGCGCGCCCGCCGACAGCACCGTCACCGCGAGCGTGCGGATGCAGATGGCCGGGTCGAACAGCACGTTCACCTACACGCAGGAGGCCCAGACTGACCAGAACGGCGAGTTCACCATGACGCTGCCGTACTCGACGACGGGCTACGACGAGTACGGCCCCGAGAACGGGTACACGGACGTCAACGTCCGGGCGGCCGGACCCTACACCATATCCACCGGCGCGAGCGTCAACGAGAGCGGCTACGTCGTGCGCGAGAGCGCGAACCTCTCGGTGCCGGAGGGACAGGTGAACGGCGCCCAGAACGACACGCTCACGGTCGAACTGGAGCGGAGCGCACAGCAACTGCAGACGCAGACGTCGAACAGTTCGTCGGGCGCTTCGGGCAACGCCTCGGCCTCGGGCGCGTCCGAGACGGCGACCGAGTCGGGCGACTCGTCCGAATCGAGCGACACGTCGTCCGACACCGCCGGTACGCCGACGGCATCAGGTGCAGTGGAGTCCCCGTCGCTCGTCGCCCCGGACTCGACGTTCGCGGCGAAGTCGTCGGTATAGGTTCGAGAATCGACGCGGTCTTTCTCTTCGAGTTCGCTGCCGCATTTCCAGTCGGAGAGCGACGGCTACGGCGGAGCGGAACGGAAGAGAGAAACGACGAATCGGAGAGAAGGGATACGAGAGGAATCGGAGAGGGGACCGATGCGCGCCGGCCTCAGACGAGCGACTCGTAAACGATGTCGTCGCGGCGCGTGACGATGCTGCGGCCGTCGACCACTATCGGGTCGTTCATCGCGTCGAACTCGTCGTAGAGGGCGGCGAACTCGTCCCAGTCGGTGACGACGAGAGCGGCGTCCGCACCGTCGAGGGCGGCGGCCGCGGAGTCGGCGTAGTCGATGTCGGGGAACCGCTCCCGGAAGTTCTCGGTCGCGACGGGGTCGTAGCCGACCACGTCCGCGCCGGCGTCGAGGAGGGCGTCGATGAGCGGAATCGCGCGAGAGTTGCGCACGTCGTCGGTGCCGGGTTTGAACGCGAGGCCGAGGACGGCGACGCGCGCGCCCGACGGGTCGACGTGGTCGCGGAGGATGTCGAGCATCCGGACGGGTTGGCGGTCGTTCACCGCGACGGCGGCCTCCAGCATCGCCGGTTCGTAACCCACGTCGCGCGCGGCGGCGATGATGGCGGCGACGTCCTTCGGGAAGCAACTGCCGCCCCACCCGACGCCCGCGCCGAGGAACTCCGAACCGATGCGGGAGTCGAGACCGATGGCGTCTAGTACCTCCGAGGAGTCGACGCCGTACTCCTTGCAGATGTTCGCGAGGTCGTTCACGAGCGATATCTTCGCCGCGAGGAACGCGTTGTTGGCGTACTTTATCATCTCGGCCTCGCGGATGCCCGTCTCGACGACGGCGGCGTCGGAGGCCTGTTCGACGAGGGGGTCGAACACGGCGCGGAGCGTCTCGGCCGCGCGGTCGGTGTGCGACCCGAGGACGACTTTGTCGGGGTCGAGGAAGTCCTCGACGGCGCTGCCCTCGCGCAGGAACTCGGGATTCATGCCCACGTCGAACTCCTCGCCGACCGTCTTCCCCGACGCCTCTTCGAGGACGGGCGCGATGACCTCCTCCGTCGTCGTCGGGACGACCGTGCTCTTCGTGACGACGAGGTGGTAGTCGTCCTTCTCTGCCAGCGTCGCTCCGAGCGACTCCGCCGCGGCCTCCATGATGGAGAGGTCGATGTGGCCGTCGTCGGTGGAGGGCGTCGACAGGGCGAGGAACGTCGCGTCGGTGTCGAGGACCGCCTCGTAGTCCGTCGTCGCGCGGAGTCGGTCGCCGGCGTGCTCCTCGATGAGGTCGTCGAGGCCGGGTTCGTGGATGGGCGACTCGCCGCTGTTCAGCGTCGCCACGACGTCCTCGTCGATGTCGACGTTGACCACCTCGTGTCCGACCTCGGCGAAGCAGGCCGCGATGGTTGTCCCGACGTAGCCGCTGCCGATGATGCTCAGTCTCATTGTCGGATTTCACTCGTCGTGCGCGCTTCAACGTTCTCCTCCGTCCCGAGAACTGACACCGGACGGCGTCGAGTCGCACCGACTCCGGGCGAGTCGCACGCGTCCGCGGAGAACGAAACAAGGGAATACCCCCGTGACGAACGGGAGAGCATGTCGAAGGCTTCCGACGACGCGAGGGGGGCGGTCACCGCCTCGTGGTTCGTCGTATTCCTCAAAGGCGTCTGCATGGGCGCCGCCGACGCCGTCCCCGGCGTCTCCGGCGGCACCATCGCGCTCGTCACCGGAGTCTACGAGCGCCTCATCGCGGCCGTCACGGCCGTCTCACCCGGTCGAATCGTCGACGTCCTCGGCGGCGTCACCCCCGGCGGTCGCGCCGACGCCGTCGCGGCCCTCCGCGAGATGGACGTCCGCTTTCTCCTCGCCCTCGGCGCCGGAATCGCCGCCGCCGTCGTCAGCATCACCCGCGTCGTCCACGTGGGCATCACCGACTTTCCCGTCCCGACGTTCGGGTTCTTCTTCGGTCTCATCGCCGCCTCGGCGTGGGTGCTGTTCTCCGAAGTCGAGGTGGACACCCCCGGACGCATCGGGGCCGCCGTCGCCGGGTTCGTCTTCGCGTTCGTCGTCTCCGGACAGGCCGCCTCGTCGCTGGGAACGAGCGCCCCGGTCACGTTCGTCGCGGGCGCCATCGCCATCAGCGCGATGATACTCCCCGGCATCTCCGGGTCGCTCTTGCTCATCCTCCTCGGGCAGTACGAGTACATGACGGGGACGCTGAAGGCGTTCGTCGACGGTCTCATCGGACTCGTTCTCGGCGGACCGGTCGCCCCCGTCGTCGAGAGCGGCGTCGTCGTCACCGCGTTCATGCTCGGCGCCCTCGTCGGCCTGTTCACCGTCGCGCACGCGGTCCGCTGGGCGCTCGAACACTACCGCGAACCGACGCTCGCCTTCCTCGTCGCCCTCATCGTCGGCGCCCTCCGCGCCCCGGTGGAGAGCACGGCGAACCAACTCGCGGAACTCGGCCGCACGTGGACGACGGAGGGGTACGTTGTCTTCGCCGTCGCGGCCGTCTTCGGCGCCGTCGCCGTCCTCCTCGTGGACCGCTACGCCGGACTGGCGGAGATAGACGACGAGGAGCCGGAAACAGAGGACGCCGCGGCCCGCAGCGTCGACTGAACGGCGGGCGCGACGCTCCGGGCGACGAATCGAGCGAAGAGCAGTCGAACTCGGACCGGCGGCTCCGATCCGCGAGTCGCAGTTACTCTCGGGAGACCGAGATGTTGAACACGGCGTCGCTGCCGCACTCCTCGCACGTCGTGATTCCCGTTCCCGAGATGCGCGCGTCGCAGTCGCGGCACTCGTAGTAGCCCTCCGCGGGAGAGTACGGGTCGACTTCCGCGTGGTTCATTACCATGTGAGTTGGTATCACAACTTTGGCTAAAAAAGTTGTGCTAGTACATCCTATGTCGCAATAGAGTCCTAGAACCTACTAGTACTTCTCCGAAACAATCGACGTTCGTCAGTATCGAGGCGCAGACGACCTCGAACGTTCACCGCCGCCGCGCGACGCAGACGAACGTCTCGCCCCGCGTCGTCGCCGAGACGACGTCGAACCCGTTCGCCTCGACGGCGGCGACGCAGTCGCCGAGTCCGAATCGTTCGTCCATCGGCGGGCCGTCCGCGCCGTCGCCCGCTTTCGACCAGTCGACGGTGACGAGTCGGCCGCCGGGGCGAATCGCGCGCGCGAGTTCCGCGAACGCCTCCTCGCTCGCGAACTCGTGGTAGACCATCGTCGAGAACGCCGCGTCGAGTTCGCCGTCTTCGAAGGGAAGCGACGCCACGTCGGCGGTCACGAACTCGACGTTGTCGGGCGCGCCCTTCTCCCGATAGAACTCGTGCATCTCCGCCTGCACGTCGACGGCGTGGCAGACGCCGACGTGCGGGGCCACGTCGTCGGTGTAAAAGCCCGTCCCGCTTCCCAAATCGGCCACGACGGCGTCCGGGTCCGGGTCGAGCAACGAGAGCAGTTCCTCCCGCGAGCAGTAGCGGTAGCGCCCCTCGTCGTTAAGGGCGTCGGCGCGTTCGACGTCGAACGTGTGGAATCCCATACCGAGCGTTCGCGCGAGTGCTCAAAACGGCGGCGGTCGCGACGGGTCCGGTCTCCCTCGCTTCGTTCCTCCTCCTTCGCCGCGTGGCCGCCGCGGGAGCAAGCTTAATTTCCCCGGCGACGACACTCCCGTACTAATGACCGAACCGACACTCCGCACGCCGACGGAGCGGACCTGCGAGCGGTGCGGCCGAGTCGAGCGATGGGACGGCGTCGAGACAACGTGGACGGTGGCCGAAGAAGACGGCAAAAAGCGGGTCGGAAGCCGCTACTGCATCCACGAGTGGGACATCAACGGCACGTTCGCGCCGTTCGAGGACGACGGCGCCGACGGGGCGGAAGTCTGAGTCGGGGGGCGGTCACTCCAGAATCCGGCTCAGCAGCGAGAGCGTCCCGTCCATGTACGACTCCTCCAGCACCTCGTCGGCGGCCGAGCGCGCCGCCTCGTCGGCGTTGGCAACGGCGAACGAGCGGCCGGCGACGCCGAACGTCGACGCGTCGTTGACGCTGTCGCCGACGGCGACGAATGCCTCGGGGTCCATCCCCAGCGTCTCGCAGAGGCGCTCGAAGCCGACGCCCTTCTCGACGCCCGGCGTCTTGACGTGGTAGGCGTAGCCGGTGTCGATGACCTCCATCTCGTGCTCCTCCGCCACCGCGCGGAGCAACGCCTCGTCGGCCGTCCGCTCGACGGCTATCTCCGTCTCCCGCCAGTAGTTGATGTCGTCGAACGACCCCCAGCCGAGGTCGCCGCCGCGTTCGGCGAACTCGTCCGCGACGGCCTGCGCGCGCGCTCTATCGCCGGTGTACGTCACCTCGCCGTCCGCGAGGACGACCCCGCCGTTCTCCGCGACGACGTTCTTCTCGATGCCGAGGTAGTGACAGAGGCTCACGGGGTAGGGGAACGCCTTCCCGGTGGCGAGCACGACCGGCGCCTCCCACGCCGAGAGCGCGTCGCACGCCCGCGGGTCGAGGCGGCCGGGTTCGTCGGTGAGCGTCCCGTCGATGTCGAGGACCAGCGGCGGCGCGTCGGTGTCCATGGTATGGCCGCGGTTCGGCGCACGCCGGCAAAGAGTCACCGCTCGGGGTGAGTGCCGCCGGCGTCCGCCGAGCCGAGGCGCTCGAAGACGAGCGTGGGGAAGTTGGGCTCCGGACGCGTGGGGGGGCGGCCGGGGCCGTCGCCGTCGGCAGCCGTCTCCACCCGGCGGACGAGTCCGGACTCCGCGAGTTCGTAGAGGACGCGCTTGACCGTCGCCGCCGAGAGGTTCACGGAGGAGTCCGCGGCGACGGCGTCCGCCGCAACGGTTACCGACGAGCGGTCGGCCGAGTTCAGCGACACGAGCGACGCGAGAACCCGTCGGCGACTCGCCGAGAGCGCGAACACCCGACCGAGCGAACAGCAGTCCGCCGGCACCGCGTCACACCCCGCGTCGACGTGCGAGGCGTCGATACGGGCGGCGCCGTCGTCGACGGCGGCGGCCGCCGCGCCGAACAGGGCCGCGAGGCCGTCGTGCGCGTCGCCGTCGGCCCACGCGGCCACCTCGCTCACCGTCTCGTGGCCGAGGGCGTCGCGCGCGAGGCCGTCGGATACGCGTTCGGTCAGCATGTCGACGAGGGCGTGCCGTTCGTACGCCGGTATCTCGGCCGTCGCGTCGGCGACGTCCGTCTCCGGGCCGGGAGCACCGCGGCCGACGGCGACGTACGAGAGCGCGTCGGCCACCGGGTCGAATGCGGCGTCCACGGCCGCGAGGTCCGGCGTGCCGGGTTCGCCGACGTGGTCGACGGCGACCACCAGTCGGCGCGAACGGTCGAGTTCCGCGCGGAGTCGGTCGCGGAGGGCCGCGGTGCCGACGCCCTGTTCGGGCACCGAATCGTCGACGACGGCCGCGAGGACGGCCCGAAGGAGGGCGAACTCCGTCGGCGCGACGCGCGCGTCGACGAACGCGAACCGGGTGACCGCCGGCGCGGCCGCCCGCGTGGTCGTCCGGATGGCGCCTCGGCGACCCGGCGTTGTCGCCGCGAGGTGAGCGAACAGCGCGGAGACGACAGCCGACTTGCCCGCCCCTTTCGGTCCGTGAACGTAGAGGTCCTCGGGTAGGCGACCGTCGAACGCCGGGTCCAGTCGGTCGAGCAGGCGTTCGAGCGTCGGTCCGCGACCGACGGGTTCGTCGAGGTGGTGCGTGGGGTCCAGCGCAGACAGGTCCCGGATGGGGTGGCGGGAGCCGTCTCCGCGGCGTCGGCGTCTGTCGATTCTGTCGGTGAGTCGCATGGCGTCCTCCGGGAGTCGTTACTTCGTTCTCCGAGGACCGATAAAAACACCCGGTCTCGGCGCGCTCGACGAACGGGTTTCTTTCGCGCTCTCGCGCCGTCTGACCGACGGCGGTTCGGCGTCACTCTCGCCTCGGGGAACACGTGGCAACCACCAGTAACTATTATAATCGTTCGTGCTCGTGTCGCCGAGGCACGGCGCCGTACCGGGGGAAATATGCTGTTTCAGGAACTCTCCACCTGACGAATGCGCACGAACGTTACTCCGGACCCGATAGCGGAATAATTTACGCTCGGCCCCGGATGAGAGGTAAAATAAAGTACGGGCGGTCCCACCACTCGAAGGTGAGATGACCGAAACGCCGAGCGTCCTCGTCATCGGCGGCGGGTCGACCGGGTGCGGCATCGTGCGCGACCTCGCGATGCGCGGACTCGACGTCACCCTCGTCGAAAAGGGGAACTTAACACACGGGACGACGGGCCGGATGCACGGCCTACTCCACAGCGGCGGGCGGTACGCGGTCTCGGACCAACCGTCCGCGCGGGAGTGCATCGAGGAGAACCGCGTCCTGCGGAGAATCGCCACCCACTGCGTGGAGATGACGGGCGGTCTGTTCGTCCAGCGACCGGAGGACGACGACGAGTACTTCGAAGAGAAGTTGCAGGGCTGTCGCGACTGCGGCATCCCCGCGGAGGTGCTCTCGGGCGAGGAGGCCCGCGAGATGGAACCGTACCTCGCGAAGGACGTCAAGCGGGCCATTCGCGTGCCCGACGGCGCCATCGACCCGTTCCGCCTCTGCGTCGCCAACGCCGCCGACGCCATCGACCGCGGCGCGCGCGTCGAGACGCACGCCGAAGTCGTCGACGTCCTCGTCGAGAACGGCGAGATAGTCGGCGTCGAGGTCGAACACGGCGAGAAGGACATCGGCATCGGGAAGGGCGAACCGGGTACCCGAGAGAAACTGTACGCCGACTACGTCGTGAACGCGACGGGCGCGTGGGCCGGTCAGATCGGCGATATGGCCGGCGTCGACGTCGCCGTCCGCCCCTCGAAAGGCGTCATGACCATCATGAACGTCCGGCAGGTCGACACGGTAGTGAACCGCTGTCGGCCCAAGGGGGACGCCGACATCATCGTCCCGCACGAGACCACCTGCATCCTCGGCACGACCGACGAGGAGGTCGAGGACCCCGAGGATTACCCCGAGGAGGGCTGGGAGGTCGACCTGATGATAGACACGCTCTCCGAACTCGTTCCGATGCTCTCGGAGGCGCGGACCATCCGCTCGTTCTGGGGCGTCCGCCCGCTCTACGAACCGCCGGGAACCGGCACGGTCGACCCGACGGACATCACGCGCGATTTCTTCCTCCTCGACCACGCCGACCGGGACGGCCTGCCGGGCATGGCCTCCATCGTCGGCGGGAAACTGACCACCTACCGCATGATGGCCGAGAAGATATCGAACCACGTCTGCGAGAAACTCGGCGTCGAGGCGACGTGCCGGACGGCCGAAGAGCCGCTTCCGGGGTCGTCTGACTTCTCCGTCCTCCGCGAGTGGATGGATGAGTTCGGCATTCGCTCGCCCGTCGGTCGCCGGAGCGCGCAGCGACTCGGGTCGCGCACCGACGACGTCCTCGGAGGGTGGGACGGCCCGAACCCGGTCGTCTGCGACTGCGAGGCGGTCACCCGCGCGGAGATTCACGACGCCATCGACCACTCCGGCACCGACCTCAACGCCGTCCGCATCCGCACTCGCTCCTCGATGGGCAACTGTCAGGGCGCGTTCTGCTGTCACCGGATGGCGAACGAACTGATACACGACCACGACGAACTCGTCGTCCGCGACTCCTTGGACGAACTCTACCAGGAACGCTGGAAGGGCGAGCGACACGCCCTCTGGGGCGAGCAACTGTCTCAGGCCATGTTGAAGCACATGCTCCACGCGACGACGATGAACCGCGACGGCGACCCCGCCGCCTCCGATTCGGCGGTCGACTTCGCCGCGTTCGACGTGGGCGCGTCGCCGTCGGCCGCGGCCGGCGGGACGACCGGGGACGACCCGGACCGCGCAGCGACGGACGGGGGACGGGAGGGAGAGAATGCCGATTCGTGAGGACGTGCTCGTCGTCGGCGGCGGCCTCGCCGCCGCGACGGCGGCCCTCGCGGCGCGGGAGACCGGAAAGTCCGTCCGCCTCGTCGCGCACAAGAAGAGCACGCTCCGGCAGGCCAGCGGGCTGATAGACGTGCTCGGCTACGTCGACGGCGACGGCCCCCGCGCGGACCCCTACGGCGCGATGGCCGACCTGCCCGACGACCACCCGTACCGCCTCGTCGGCGAGGAGGGCGTCAGAGAGGGCCTGCGCATCTTCGACGACGCCGTCGGCGACGCGTACGCCGGCGGTCACACCGATACGAACGCCCTCGTTCCGACCTACGGCGGGACGGTCAAACCGACGGCCCGATACCCGAACTCGGTCGCCCCCGGCCTCGCCAGCATCGACGAGGACGCCCTGTTCGTCGGCTTCGAGTCGACGACCGACTTCTCTGCGCCCGTCGTCGCCGACCACGTCGTCGCCGCGGGCGTCCCGTTCGAGGCGCGCGGCGTCACGATTCCGTTCCCCATTCGGTTCCGGGACGACGCCCGGGCGTCGCGGTTCGCCCGGGCGCTGGACCGGGACGAGACGACCGACGACGGCCGCGGCGTCCGCCGCGTCCTCGCGGAGGCCGTCGAGGAGCACCTGACGGACGAGGAGCGGGTCGGCTTCCCGGCGATGCTCGGCGACGACCACGACGCGGAGGTGCGCGAGGAACTCGAAAGTCGACTCGGCGTCTCCGTGTTCGAGGTGCCGACGGGGCCGCCGAGCCTCCTCGGTCTCAAACTGGAGGACCGACTGTTCGAGGCCCTCGACGAGGCGGGCGTCCGCCTGTCGACGGGCAACCCCGCGGTCGGCTACGAGGCCGACGGCGACCGCATCGAGGCGGTGTATGTCGACCGGAAGAGAAAGGAGATACCGTACCACGCCGAGCAGTTCGTCCTCGCGACGGGCGGACTCGTCGGCAAGGGCATCGGCTCCGACCGCGAACGCGTCACCGAACCCGTCTTCGACTGCTACGTCCCCCACTCGGAGGACCGGTACGACTGGTCGGAGTCGGCGGCGTTCGGCGACCACGCGTTCGCGCGGTTCGGCGTCGTCCCCGACGAGGAGATGCGACCCACGACGGCGAGTGGCGAACCGGAGTTCGCGAACCTCCGCGCGGCGGGCGGCGTCGTCGGCGGCGCGGACGTGGCCCGCGAGAAGTCCGCCAGCGGCGTCTCGCTGGCGACGGCCGCCGTCGCCGGCGGCCGCGCGGGCGAGGAGGCTTGAGTACACATCACATGAGCGACGCAGAGAACCCATCGAACCCGACGCCAGACGAACAGACCGACTTCGAACCCGTGCAGGTGTTCGACGACGAGACAGAGATGGACCTCCGCCCCGGCGCCGACAACTGTTACAAGTGCACGTCGTGCGACACCTCCTGCCCCGTCGCGGAGGTGGACGACGACTTCCCGGGGCCGAAGTTCCAAGGCCCGGAACAGTGGCGCCTCAAGCGCAAGGACGACGAGGACATCGACGACTCCATCACCTCCTGTTCGAACTGCATGCGCTGCGACAACGCCTGCCCGTCGAGCGTCCCCCTGAGCCAGATGCACAACACGGCCCGCGGGGAGTACGTCGACGAGCAGATGGACAAACTGTCGCGGGAGTACCTGAGAAATAGACTGCTCTCGAACTACCGCATCATGGCGGAGATAGGCAGCAAGGTGCCCCGACTGACGAACTTCGCGCTCAACAACTCGCTCGTCCAGAAGTTCAACGAGAAGGTGCTCGGCATCACCGCCGAGCGCGACTTCCCCGCGTTCGCAGAACAGACGTTCCGCGAGTGGTGGCACGAACGCGGCGGCGCGCAGGTGTCCTCCGAGGAGAAGAAAATCGCCTACTTCCACGGCTGCTACTCGAACTACAACACGCCCGAGGTAGCGAAGGCGCTGGTGCGGGTATTCGAGAAGTTCGGCTACGAGATAGCCGTTCCCAGACAACGGTGTTCGGGCACGCCGATGTTCGCCAACGGGATGCTCGACGACGCCGGACGGGCCGCCGAGGTGAACGTCTCGGAGTTCTCGGACCTTATCGACGAGGGCTACGACGTTATCGCCTCCTGCACCTCCTGTTCGATGTCGCTGCGGCAGGAGTACCCCGAACTGTTCGAGTTCCACGGCACCGCCGAGGTGTCGGCGCACACCTACGAGGCGATGGAGTACCTCCGCATCCACGAGGACCTCGAAGCCGAAATCGAAAACGCCTCCGTGGAGGAGCAGTCGTTCGCCTACCACGCGCCGTGTCACGCCCGGAACCAGGGACTGGAGCACCAGGCGGTCGAACTGTTCCGCGAACTCGACGGCGTGAACATCGAGGACGTCGGCGACTCCTGCTCCGGAATCTCGGGGACGTACGGCTGGAAGGAGGAGAAGTACGACACCTCGATGAAAATCGGCGAGGAGATGTTCGACCACATGGAACACGCCGAGGGGAACGTCGGCATGACCGAGTGCCCGACGTGTTCGATGCAGATGGAGCACGGCACCGGCTACGACATCAAACACCCCCTCCAACTGCTCGAAGAAGCGCTGGTCTAGCGCTCCGCGCCTCTTTCTCGTTCGCTTTTACTGCCGAACGACGTCCTCGTCCGTCGGCCCCGCGCCGCCGAACTCGGCCACGAGGGAGTCAAGCGTCTCCGGGTCGTCCGCGCCGGGCAGTTGCTCCTCGGCGGTTCGGCAGTCGGCCTCGACGCCGAGACTCTCGCAGACGCGGTCGGCCGTCGCCTCGGCCATCTGCCGGTACGTCGTCAGTTTCCCGCCGACGACGCTCGTGAAGTTCTCGACGCCCTCCTCGGCGTGGTCGAGGACGAAGAACCCCCGTGAGATGCCGCGGGCGCCGTCGCGGGAATCCTCGTCAGGCGCGTAGAGGGGGCGGACGCCCCACCACGTCCGCACCTCGGAGGCGTCGCGGACGGCCGGGAGCATCGTCGCGCACTCCGCTCTGGACTGTTCGACCTCCCACTCCGCCGTCTCGTAGTCGTCGGGGTCGTCGACTTCGACGCTCGTCGTCCCGAGGACGACTTCGCCGTCGTGCGGGACGACGATGTCGCCGTCGTCGGGGTCGCGGGTACGATTGAGCACCGGTCCGAGACCCTCGTGTTCGACCGACACCATGACTCCCCGCGTCGGGCGCATCTCGACGTCGACGCCGGCCATCGCGGCGAGTTCGCCCGCCCACGCGCCGGCGGCGTTGACGACCCGTTCGGCCCGAATCTCCTCGTCGACGGCGCCGCCGACGTCGACGCCGACTACCTCCCCGTCCTCGACGCGCAGGTCTTCGACGGGCGCGTCCGTCAGAATTGTCGCGCCGTTCGCGCGGGCGTCGGCCGCGTTGGCCGCGACGAGGCGGGAGGGGTAGACGACGGCGTCGGGCACCTCCATCGCTCGGACGACGTCCTCGGACAGACCCGGCGCCGCCTCGCGGGCCTCCTCGGGCGAGAGCGTCTCGACCGGGATACCGATCTCCTCGCAGGCGGCGCGCTTGGCCTCGAAGTAGTCCGGGTCGTCGTCCGGGAGTTGGACGAACAGGCCGCCGGTGTCCCGAACGCACTCCCCGGCGACGTCCCTGAGGATTCGGTTCTCCTCGATACATTCGCGGGCGCCCACCTCGTCGGCCTCGGCGTACCGGGCACCGCTGTGGAGCAAACCGTGCGACCGGCCCGACGTCCCCGAGGAGAGACCGCCGCGTTCGACCAGCGTCACGTCGACGCCGCGGAGCGCCAAGTCGCGGGCGACGCCCGCGCCCGTCGCTCCGCCGCCCACCACGACAACGTCCGTGTTTCGCGTCATCACTAGTCGTTCGTCCGGACGGGTATGTGCCTGACGGCGCCGGCGACGCTCCGAGCGCGGCCGGTTCTGACGGCCGCCTTGACTGTCTCGAACACATAGTTCGAGAAACACTTATGCGATTTCTTGGGCTATGTTAACTGTTCGACGCAGTGGCGGCGTCGGCGGTGGGATTCGACCCACGATACGGAGTTATTCACAGATGACAGAAGACACGTACATCGGCGCGGTAGACCAGGGTACGACGGGCACCCGTTTCATGGTGTTCGACCACGGCGGGCGGGTCGTGGCCAGCGCGTACAAGAAGCACGAACAGATCTATCCCGAACCCGGCTGGGTCGAACACGACCCCGAGGAGATCTGGGAGAACACCGAGGCGGTCATCCACGACGCTCTCGACGACGGGAACCTCGACGCCTCGCAGTTGGAGGCCATCGGCATCACCAACCAGCGCGAAACCACCCTCGTGTGGGACCGCGAGAGCGGCCGTCCCATCGCCAACGCCATCGTCTGGCAGGACCGACGCACCACCGACCGCGTCGAAGCCCTCCAGGACGAGGGCAAAGAAGAGTGGGTTCGCGAGAAAACGGGCTTAGAGCCGGACGCGTACTTCTCCGCGACCAAAGCCGAGTGGCTCCTCGACAACACCGACCAGATTAAACTCGCCCGCATGCGCCCCGACGACGTCCGCGATAGGGCCGAAGCCGGCGAGTTGATGCTCGGCACCATCGACTCCTGGCTCATCTACAACCTCACCGGCGAGCACATCACCGACGTCACCAACGCCTCCCGCACCATGTTGTTCAACATCCACGACATGGACTGGGACGAAGAGCTCTTAGAGGAGTTCAACGTTCCCGCCGAGATGCTCCCCGAAGTTCGTCCCTCTTCGGACGAGGCGACGTACGGGTCGACGAACGCCGACGGGTTCTTGGGAGCCGAGATTCCGGTCGCGGGGGCGCTCGGCGACCAGCAGGCCGCCCTGTTCGGCCAGACCTGCTACGACGCCGGCGACGCCAAAAACACCTACGGCACCGGCTCGTTCATGCTCATGAACACCGGCGAGGAAGCCGTCAGCAGCGAAAACGGTCTGCTCACCACTGTGGGCTTCCAGCGCTCGGGCGAACCCGTTCAGTACGCCCTCGAAGGCTCCATCTTCATCACGGGCGCGGCAATCGAGTGGCTCGAAGACATGACCCTCATCGAGGACGCCGCCGAAACCGAGGAACTCGCCCGCTCGGTGGACTCGACGGACGGGGTGTACTTCGTCCCCGCATTCACGGGCCTCGGCGCGCCCCACTGGGACCAGCGCGCCCGCGGCACCATCGTCGGGATGACCCGCGGCACCCGCCGCGAGCACGTCGTTCGCGCCACTTTGGAATCCATCGCCTTCCAAACCCGCGACGTCGCCGAAGCCATGGAGTCCGACAGCGGTATCGACCTCTCCTCGCTCCGCGTCGACGGCGGCGCGGTCAAGAACAACTACCTCTGTCAACTCCAAGCGAACATCCTCGATACGGATATCGTTCGGCCGCAAGTGGACGAGACGACGGCGCTGGGGTCGGCGTACGCGGCGGGGCTGGCGGTCGGCTACTGGAGCGACCTCGACGAACTCCGCGACAACTGGCAGGTCGACCGCGAGTTCTCCCCCGATGAGGGCGCCGAGAACGTCGACGAGCGGTACGGACGCTGGATCGACGCCGTCGAACGCTCCCGTGACTGGGCGCGCGACGGGGGCGAGTGAGATGGCGCTCGCCGACCTCTGGACGATAGAGCTTCTCATCGCCGCCTTCGCGGGCGGCGCGTTCGGGGCCGCTCTGGGGGCGCTTCCGGCGTTCATCTTCACCGGCTTCCTCGTCGTCGCCGGCGAGGCGGCGGCGCTCGCGAACGCCGAGGCCGGGAGCATCACCGGCTCCGTCGCCTTCGGCGCGCCGTTTTCTCCTGCTATCAGCTTCGCCGGCGGCGCGGCCGCGGCGGCGTACGCGGCGAAGAAGGGCTACATGAACTCGGGGTTCGACTACTACGAGGCGAAGAACATCGGGTTCGCCCTCGGAACCAAACCGGACGTGCTGGCCGTCGGGGGCGCCTTCGGTATCGTCGGCTACTGGCTGACGGTCCTCTCGGGGACGTTCGCCATGCCGTACGACCACATCGCAATGGGCGTCACGCTCTCGGCGCTCATCCACCGCGTCGCGTTCGGCTACGACCTGGTCGGAAAGCGCCGCGGGAAGAGCCTCCTCGACATGTCGCCGTTCGAACGAGAGGAGATGCGCGTCATCGGCGACGCGGCGACGGACGGCGGGGGCGGGAACGTGAAGACGGACGGAGGGACGGCGGCGGCGCCGTCCCGCCTCGCCGTCGAACCGTGGCTCCCCCACCAGTACAAGTGGGCGAACGTGGCGATGGTCAGCCTCGTCGTCGGCATCCTCGGCGCCTACATCGCCATGGTGACGGGCAGCGCGTTCCTCGCGTTCGGCATCAGCGCCGCCTCGCTCCTCTTTCTCAACCTCGGCGTCGAGCGCATCCCGGTGACGCACCACATGGCGCTCCCGGCCAGCACGGCGGCGCTCGCGGTAACCAACGGCGGCGAGGGGTCGCTCCTCGTCGCCCTCGTCGTCGGCGCCGTCTTCGGCGTCGTCTGCGGCCTGTTCGGCGAGATGTTCCAGCGCATCTTCTACGCGCACGGCGACACCCACTGGGACCCGCCGGCGGCCGCCATCGTCTTCGGGACGTTCCTCGTCGCGGTGCTGTACATCGCCGGCGTCTTCCCGAGTTCCTCGTGGGTCGCCACGCTCGGCCTCTGAAAATAGCGTCGATACCTCTTTTTTACGTTCTCAGTCGTTCAGCTTGTGGTACTCGCGCGCGTCCTCCGCGGACTCGACTACCGAGTCGAGCGTCGCCTTCGACGACGTTGCCTCGACGGCGGCGTTCAGCGCTCCTTCGAGGACGGGCGCATCGGCGATGACCGCCTCGGCGTCGGTCATTTCCAAGGCGAGTTCGGTGTTCATCACGGCGCTGCCGAGGTCGACGAGGACGACGACGCCGTCGCCGTCGTCCGCGGCGTCGATGGCCTCGCCGATGCGGTTGGCGTTCGTGCCTATCTCCCCGCCGTCGTCGCCGTCGCCGCCGGCGGGTTCGATGCGGGCGTCGCCGCCGCCCATCTGCGCGGCGATGTCGCGGATGCCCTCCGCCGCCTTCGCGCTGTGCGAGACGACGACGAGTCCGATCATTCCTGCGCCTCCTCGGGGTCCTCGTCGGGAACCGACTCGGCGACCGCTTCGGCGTCCGTCTCACCCTCCAGATACTCCGAGGCGGTGTCGAGAATCTCCTCCAAGATGAACAGCGTGCTCGTCGCGCCGGGGTCCTGGTGGCCGACCGACCGCCACCCGAGGAACGACGCGCGGCCCTTCGACGCCCGTAGCGGGACGGTGAAGTTGACGCCGCGTTCGGCCGCGTCGACGGCCTTCGCGAGGGCCGTCAGCGGCGGCAGGTCGTCGTGCTCGATGGACTTTTTGTACGTGTGCACGGCGGGCGTCAGCGCGTCGACCATCGTCTTCGCGCCGACGGGCGCGTCGCCGCGGTCTTTCACCTTCTCCAAGTACGCCTCCGCGAAGGCGACGGAGGTTTCGGCGGTGATGCCGCCTTCGAGTTCCTGGCTCGCGGTCATGATGGACCCGCCGTACAGCGGACCGGCCGCGCCGCCGACGTTGCCGATGATGGTCGTCCCGATGGTCTTGACGAGTTCGTCGACGTCCATCCCCTCGAACTCGTCTGTCTTCTCCGCGACGGCCTGGAAGCCCCGGTGCATGTTGTTGCCGTGGTCGGCGTCGCCGATTGCCGAATCGAGGTCCGTGAGGTGGGACTTCTCCGACTCGATGCGCGCCGCCACGTTCTCGACGGCGGCCACGAGCGCCTCTCGCTGAACGGATTCGTCTACCATACCGGGTGAACGGCGCCGGTCGGCTTGAAACTACGGCGAACGGAAAAGTAGTCGTGTCGGTCGGTTTTCGTCTCGGCGTCGGCGTCGGCGTCGGCGAGCGCTCAGCGCTTCAGCGCCGGCGTGTCCGCCTCGGCCTCGAACAGGTCCTTCAGTTCGTCGTCGACGCGGCAGACGGTTACCGAACAGCCCATCATGTCGAGGGAGGTCATGTAGTCGCCGACCCACGCGTCCCACGTCTCAACGCCCTCCTCGTCGAGTATCTGCTGGACCCGCCGGTTGACGATGAACAGTTCCGACTGCGGGGTGCCGCCCATCCCGTTGACGATGGTGACGACTTCCTCCCCGGACTCGACGTCGAGGTCCTCCAGCACCTTCCCGGTGAGGTGGTCGGCCACCTCGTCGGCGGTCATCATCCCGGTGCGTTCGGTTCCGGGTTCGCCGTGGATGCCGATGCCGAGTTCTATCTCCTCGTCTCCCAAATCGAACGTCGGTTCGCCCTTCTCGGGGGTCACACAGGAGGTGAGCGCCACGCCCATCGTCCCCACGTTCTCGACGACCTTCTCGCCGACGGCCTGTACCTCCTCCAAGGACGCGCCCGCGGCGGCCTTCGCGCCGACGGCCTTGTGGACGAGGATGGTGCCGCAGACGCCGCGGCGACCCGAGGTGTACAGCGAGTCTTCCACCGCGACGTCGTCGTCGACGACTACCTGCGCCACCTCGGCGTCCTCCATCTCGGCCATCTCCGCGGCCGTGTCGAAGTTCATCACGTCGCCCTCGTAGTTCTTCACGACGCAGAGGACGCCCTCGCCGGCGTCGCAGGCCTGCACCATCTCGTTCAGTTCGTTCGCCGTCGGGGAGGTGAACACCTCGCCCGCCGCCGCGCCGTCGAGCATCCCGTCGCCGATGTAGCCCGCGTGCGTCGGTTCGTGGCCGCTCCCGCCCCCGGAGACGACGCCCACCTTCCCGTCCACCGGCGCGTCGGCGCGGACGAGCACCTTCGTCCCGTCGAGACGACGGAGCCTATCGGGATGCGCCGCCAGCATCCCGTCGAGCATCTCGTCCACGTAGTCCGATGGGTCGTTAACGAGTTTCTTCATACACGTGTAGGTCGTCAGAAGACGGCAAAAGCTTTCGCCGTACTCCAGGTTTCGGAGAACGACACTCGGGAAGAAACGCGGGGGCCGCGACGGGGTCTCCCTCGCTACTCGGTCCGCGCGACGCCGATGACGACGGTGACGCCCTCGACGTCCCACTCCTCGGTTAGGTCGGCGTCGTCGCCGTCCGAATCGAGCGTGGTCGCCCGAACCTCCTCCGCGACGAGGCTATCGTGCCGCGCCACGAGGTCCGCCACTCGGTCGTCCTGCACGTCCAGCGAGACGGCTATCTCCTCTTCGACGTCGAGGTCGAGGCGCTTGCGCATCTCCTGGATGCGGCGGATGACGTCGCGGGCGTAGCCCTCAGCCTCTATCTCCTCGGTGAGCGAGGTGTCGACGTAGACGACGCCGCCGTCGGCGCCGTCGACGTCGAAGTCGGCTCCGTGGACGTTCTCCGGCGGTTCGGCGCGGTACTCGACCATCTCGTCGTCGAGGTCGACCGTCTCGCCGTCGACGTCGATTCCGGCCTCTACCTCCTCGCGGGAGGCGCCCTTGACGCCCTCCATCACCTTCTGCGCCTCGCCGCCGAAGGCGGGGCCGATGACGCCCATCTGCGGGTCGGCGTACTCGACGAGTTCGTCGAACGTCTCCACCACCTCGACCTCGCGGGCGTTCACCCGGTCGGCCAGGAGGTCGGAGAGCGCCTCGACGGCCTCGGCGACGCCCTCGTCCTCGCTGGCGACGACGACGCGCGGGACGGGCCACCGGAGTTTGCGCTCGCCCTGTTGGCGGGCGTTCGCGGCCGCCTCCTCGACGCTCCGGAGGACGGCCATGTTTCGCTCCAGTTCCTCGTCGCGCCACTCCTCGTCGGCGGCCGGGTAGTCGAGGGCGTGAACCGTCGTCTCGCCGCCGTCGATGCGCTGGTACATCCGCTCTGCGACGTACGGGGTGAAGGGCGCGAGCAGTCGCACCGTCTCGTTCATCACCGTCGCCAGCGTGGCGTACGCGCCGCGCTTGGAGTCAGAATCCTCCTCCTCCCACATCCGTTCGCGGATGGCCTTCACGTAGAAGCGCGAGACGTCGCCCGTGACGAACTCCAATACCGCGTTGAGGGCGTCGTGGACCTCGTACTCCTCCCACGCCTCGGCCACCTCGGCCTTCACCGTCTGCAGACGCGAGAGCACCCACTCGTCGACGACGGTGAGTTCGCCCTCGTCGAGGTCCGGCGTCGCCGGGTCGTAGCCGTCCAGTTCCATGTACGGCAGGGGGAAGCGGAAGACGTTCCAGAGGATGTTAAGCGACGACTGCGTGTCGGAGAGGCCGTCCCACTCGAACGAGAGGTCGACGCCCTGTTGGTCGTGGCTCAGGAGGTACGCGCGCAGGGGGTCCCGACCGGCGCGGTCGATGGCCTCCTCGGGCGTGACGATGTTGCCTAACGATTTGGACATCTTCCGGCCGTTCTCGTCGTTGGCGAACCCGTGCATCAGCACCGAGTCGTAGGGACTCTCGCCGAACGCGGCGGTGCTCATCCCCAGTTGCGACCAGAACCACCCGCGGGTCTGGTCGTGCGCCTCGACGATGAGGTCCGCGGGCCAGAGGTCCTCGAACGCCTCCGTCTCGCCGGGGTAGTCGAGCGTCCCCCACGTCGCTACGGAAGAGTCGATCCAGACGTCGAACACGTCCGGCACGCGTTCGTACGTCGTGCCGTCCTCGGTGATGGTCAGGGGGTCGACGGAGGGTCGGTGCAGGTCAAGCGTCTCGGGGTCGACGTCCTGGTCGGCCCGCTCTGCGAGTTCCTCGCGCGTGCCGACGACGACGAAGTCCTCGCCGTCCGGCGACTCCCAGATGGGAAGCGGGATGCCCCAGTAGCGCTGCCGAGAGACGTTCCAGTCGGGCGCGTCGCTGACGAAATCGCGGAAGCGGTTGTCCCGCGCCCACTGCGGGTGCCACTCGGACTCCTCGATGTTGTCGAGCAGTTCCTCCTTGATGTCGGTGACCGTGATGAACCACTGGTCGGTGGCGAGGAAGATGATGTCCGTGTCGCACCGCCAGCAGTGGCCGTAGCGGTGGCTGTGCTCGCCGGAGTGCAGGAGGCTACCGTTCGCCTCCAAGTCCTCGATTATCTCGGGATTCGCGTCGCGGACGAACGTGCCCGCGTACTCGCCGGCCTGTTCGGTGAACTCGCCGCGGCCGTCGACGGGGACGTAGATATCGAGTCCGAGTTCCTGCCCGCGGGCGAAGTCCTCCTGCCCGTGGCCGGGCGCGGAGTGGACGAGTCCCGTCCGGTCGGCCTCGACGTAGTCGGCGGTGTACACCTCGCGGGCGCCCTCGAAGTCGGCGTACTTGGTCAGGTGCTCGGCGAGGGGGTTGTCGTACTCCCAGCCCACCATCTCCTCGCCCGTGACCTCCTCTACGACCTCGTAATCCTCGTAGCGGCCCTTCTTCAGGACGTCCTCGACGCACGGTTCCGCGAGGTAGAGCACCTCGCTTTCTCCGTCTTTCTCGGCGCGGACCGCCTGATACGTCATCTCGCCGTCGACGGCGACGAACGTGTTCGCGGGGAGGGTCCACGGCGTCGTCGTCCAGATGACGAGGCTTCCTTCTCTCCCTTTCAGCGGGAGTTTCACGTAGATAGAGGGCGACTCTATTTCGTCGTACTCCACCTCGTTGGCGGCGATGGCGGTCTGACAGCGGGGGCAGTAGTTGACCGAGCGCTTCCCCCGTTCGACCAAGTCGCGTTCGGCAACCCGTTGGAACGCCCACCACGCGGCCTCCATGTACTCCGGCGAGATAGTCTGGTAAGGGTTCTCCCAGTCCATCCAGACGCCGATGGATTTGAAATCCTCGTCCATCGCCTCGCGGTTACGCTCGGCGAACGACTTGCACTCCTCGATGAACGACTCCATGCCGTACTCCTCGATGTCCCGCTTGGTCTCGAAGCCGAGTTCCTCCTCGACTTTGACCTCGATGGGGAGGCCGTGCATGTCGTAGCCGGGGCGGTCGGTGACGCTGTGGCCCGTCATGCGCTTGTGGCGGATGATGGCGTCCTTCAGCGTCTTGTTCCACGCCGTTCCGAGGTGCATCTGGCCGGAGGTGTACGGCGGCCCGTCGACGAAGAAGAAGGACGGGTCGTCCGCGTGCGCCTCCTTCGCCGCCTCGTAGGCGTTCTCCTCGTCCCAGTAGTCGCCGACGACGGACTCCACGTCCCCCGGCGTATACTGGTCGCTTAGGTCGTCCATACAGGAGGAAATCCGGGAACGTATATCAAGTCCGTGGAACCGTGCGAACGGTTCGGCGCGGCGGTCGCGCGTTCGGCGAGTAGCTTCGAGTGTTCGGAGAACGAACCCCGACCCGTGCTCGAACTGTACCAAGCCGAGAGCTGTCCGTACAGCGAGAAAGTCCGCAGCACACTCACCGACCTCGGCGTCTCCTACGTCGTCCACAACCCGCGGCTACCCGGCGACGAGGGCGGCGACGTGCTCAACGAACAGACGCACGAAGAACTGACCGCTATCGGCGGCGAGGACGCGATTCCGTTCCTCCTCGACAGGGAGCGAGAGGAGGCGGTGTACGACGCCGAGGACATCGTCGACTACCTCGAAGAACACTACGGCCGATAAGGAGTCAGGACCGAGACCACGGCCTCGCGGTCGTCTCTCGGACCACGCCGCCGCGCTCCTCGTCGTAGACGGTCACCGTCGCCGTCGACGGCGACGATTCGGCCTCGTAGCGCGCGAGCATCGTACAGAGCAGTTCGTCCGCGTCGCGGAGGTGGTCCGGGAGTCCGGCGCCGTCCCCGTAGGGCCGACGCCGAAGGGGGAGCGAAACCGAATCCCACTCGGCCCACCCCTCCTCGCCGTCCCCGCCCGGAAGAACCGTGTACGCCTCCGCTCGCGGCATCTTCGCCTCCGCGAGGAGCGAAAATCCCGCCGAGTAGTCGTCGTTGCGAACGTCGTTGTCGAACGAACGCGGCTTCCGCGGGTAGTCGTCGGTGAACACCTCGTAGACGTCGTCGGGTGCCTCGGTGAACAGTTCGGCGTGGAAAGCGCGGTCGGAGTCGGCCGAGAGGCCGCCGCGAATCCACGGGTCGTCGGCGGAGTGCATCACCGCCGTCGCGTGACTCGCGGTCACCCGACCGCTCACCCGCCGTCGGACGTCGCCGAGACAGCCCGAGAGGCCGGCGAGCGAGAGGACCGATGCGGAGAGGAGGGCGCGTCGTCGCATACGAGAAACCTATTCGTCTGTCGACAAGTGTCTTCTCACTCGCGAGGGGAATCCGCGACGCGACTCAGAAGTCCGGCAGGTCGTCCGGCGCCTCGTACTCGGATTCCCAGTCGATGTAGTCGTCTTTCAGCACGTCACAGGCCGTCTGGCCTAACTCGGTGAGGCCGGCGTTGATGCTGGAGACTTGCTTCCACGAGTTCAACTCCGGGTGGACCTCCCGCTCCTTCCAGTCCTGCGGGAGGCCCGGCGCGTGATAACCGACGCGCCCGGCGAAGTCGTCCCAGAAGAAATCGAAATCCGACCCGAGACCGAGGTCGGTCACGATGTCCCACTCCTCGGCGGTGACCTGCGTCTCGGCGGCCCACGCCGCGAACGCCTCCTCCCACGCGCCCTCGGCGAGAAACGCGCCGAGTTCCTCGCGGCGGTAGTCGCTGTCGCCGACGACGTCGGCGTCGTCGTACTCGTTGGGGTCGACGTTCGGGCTGAGCTCCGGCGGCGACGGGGGGTCCACGTCGAGCGTCATGACTCAAGGTTGGTCGGCCGACGGTAAAAGCGTGGAAGTCTCACGGCGCCCCGTTTCGTTCGTCCCGCCCCTCAGAAGTCCAGGTCGTCGTGTTCGTCGGACTGTTCGCCCAGGTCGAAGCGCTCGGGCGGTTGGCCGGCTTCGTCCAGCACCTCGTCGGAGACGACGATGGGGCAGTCGACGCGGACGGCCAGCGAGACGGCGTCGCTCGGGCGGGCGTCGAAGACGAACGTCTTCGGTTCGCCGTCCTCGTAGCGCTCGGCGTCTATCTTGGCGAAGAACGTCCCGTCGGCGAGGTCGTCGATGCGGATGGAGTCGATGGCGCCGCCGAACTCCGTTATCATGTCCACGAGCAGGTCGTGAGTCAGGGGTCGCTCGAACGGTTCGCCCGAGAGGGCGAGTTGGATCGCCTGCGCTTGGTCGGAGGTGATGACGATGGGCAGATACTCCTCGCGGGCTTGGAGGACCACCGCCGGGACGTTCCCGCCCTCGGCGTCGACGCCGACGCCGATTCCCTTCACCTCGGCCCGGTGATTCATGCGCAGTGGTTCGAGCGCGAGGTATGAATACCTACGGGGAAGTCGACACCCCTCGACGGAATCGGATGACTCAGTCGCGGCGGCGGTACCAAATGAACGACCAGACGACGAGGACGCTCAGCCCCCCGAGGAAGAAGAGCAGTCCCGGCGGGAGTCCGGCGGCCGTCGCCGCCTCGTCCGCGACGCGCGTCGCCTCCATCGTCGCCGCGTCGCCGCCGGCACTTCCCGACTGGGCGACGAACGGGAGCGTCGCCCCCGTGGCCGCCCACTGGACGAGGAGGCTGGCGACGCCGACGACGCCGACGGCCCCGAGGAGGCGGCGCAGGGCGGCGCGCAGACCGGTCGTCTCCTCCTGATCCGCGGCGACGACGACCAGCGGTCGGTCCGAGGGCGCGTACACCTTCATCTCGCGGCCCTTCTCGGAGTAGACGGTATCGACGACTTCGACGGCGCCGGCGTCTTCGAGGCGGCCGAGGTGGTACTGGACGTTCTGCAGGGAGGTGTCGACGGCGTCGGCGAGGGCGGCCGGGTTCGCGGGTTCCTCGTGGAGGGTCGAGAGGACCCGTCGGGCCGTCGCGGAGGAGAGCGCCGACAGCAGACCGTCGGCGTCGTCGTCGTCGAGGCCGATGACGCGCGGCGAGGCGTCGACCTCGGTCTTCGACGAGGAGGGCAGGAGGCGTGCCATAGCGGCCGATAGGGCGCCACGGGATACAAGCTTTCCCGTCTTTTTACTCTCCGCGCGCGTCCACAGCGTCCCCCGGTCCGTCTCCCTCCACGACGGCGACCCGAAGGTCGTTCACGTTGGTTCCGGTCGGTCCCGTCCGAATCAGCGCGTCCCGGTCGCGGAGGAACGGCAGGGCGTCGTTGTCGGCGAGTGCGGCGGCAGCCTCGCGGCCGGCGTCGACGCCGGCCGCCGTCTCCGCGTCGACCACCGCGCCGGCCACGCCCGTCCCGCCGTCCTCGCCGTCGCTGTCGAGGGCGGCCAGGACGGCGTCGGTTTCGAGTTCCCGCGCCGCGGAGAGACAGAACTCCAAGTTCGGTCCGCCCTCGCCGTCGCCGCGGACGGTGACGGTGCACTCGCCGCCGGTGAGGAACACGGCGGGGGCGTCGACCGGGTCGCCCGTGGCGGCCGCCTCCTCGGCGACGGCGGCGTGCGTCTTGGCCGCCTCGCGCGCCTCGCCGCGCACGCGCGAGGAGAGGATGACCGGTTCGTACCCCCGTTCTCGGGCCGTCTCCCGCGCCGCCGACAGCGCCGAGTGGCCGTCGGCGAGGACGTGGTTCCGCACCCGGTCGAACGCCGGGTCGCCCGGTTTCGGCGTCTCCGCCAACTCGCCCCGAGCGCCGCGTTCGAGTCGCTCGCGGACGCTCGCGGGCACGTCGAGGTCGTAGCGGTCGAGCACCGAGAGCGCGTCGTCGTACGTCGTCTCGTCGGGGGCCGTCGGCCCGGAGGCGATGACGCCGAGGTCGTTCCCGACGACGTCGCTGAGGACGAGGCCGGCCACCGTCGCAGGCGCGGCGAGGCGGGCCAGACCGCCGCCCTTCAGCGTCGAGAGATGCTTGCGGACCGCGTTCAGTTCGCCGATGTGCGCGCCCGACCGGAGGAGGGCGTCGGTCGTCGACTGGAGGTCTTTGAGGGCGATACCCTCGGCGGGCGTCGGGATGACGGCGCTGGCCCCGCCGGTGACGACGGCCAGAACGAGCGTTCGTTCGTCGGCGTCGGCGAGGAGGTCGACGATTCGCTCCGCACTGTCGACGCCCTCCTGCGAGGGGACGGGATGGGCGCCCGGCAGTCGGTCGATTCGCTCGCTCGCGCCGGGGTCGGGCGTGACGACGACGCCGGCGTCGATGCGGTCGCCGAGGACCGATTCGAGGGCGTCCGCGACGCCGTCGCCCGCCTTCCCGCCGCCGACGACGAGGAGGCGGTCGAACGCCGAGAGGTCGTAGGTCGTCTCCGAAATCGAGAGGTCGTCGCCGTCGAGCGAGACGGCGTCGCGGACGACGCGGTCCGGAAGGACCGCCTCGACGGCGTCTTTGAGACACGCCACGGCGGTCTCGTGTGCTGTCGTCGGCGTCTCGGCGTCGAACGTGAGGTCGGACATACCCGCGAGATGCTCCGACAAGGGTAAAAAGCGTGGCCCGAAATCGGGGGTAATGAGTCAGGAAGCGGCCGGCGAAGGTCGCGTCCGCGTCGTCGGGACGGCCCACGTCTCCGAGGACAGCGTCCGCGAGGTCGAAGAGGTCGTCGCGGAGGAGCGCCCGGACGTGGTCGCCGTCGAACTCGACGAGGGTCGGTACCGCCAGATGAAGGGCGGGACGCCCGACGACATCGAACCCGGCGACCTCCTCCGGGGGAACACCGTCTTCCAGTTCATCGCCTACTGGATGCTCTCCTACGTACAGGCGCAACTCGGCGAGAAGTTCGACGTGGAACCGGGCGCGGACATGCTCGCGGCCGTCGAGACGGCCGAGGAACTGGGCATCGACGTCGCCCTCGTCGACCGTGACATCAACGAGACGATGCGGCGGTTCTGGTCGCGGATGTCGTTCGTCGAGAAACTGCGGATGGTCGGCGGCCTCGCCTTCGGCCTCGGCGACAGTCGCGGCGTGGCCGTCGTCCTCGGTCTGTTCGTCGGCCTCCTCGTCGGCCCCGCCGTCGGCCTGTTCGGCGGCGCTGTCGGCATCGGTCTCGACGTGCTGGCCCGCGTCACCGGCGGCCTGTTCGTCTTCGCCGCCGTCGCCGCCGCCCTCTGGGTCGTCGCCGGGTCCGTCCTCCCGACGGGCGAACGCGCCGCCGTCTCCGTCGGCGTCGGCGTCGCCGCCGGCCTCGTGGGGGGCGTCGCCTTCGGTCTCGCGGACCCGCTCGTCGCCCGACTGGGTCCGTTCACCGTCCGCGTCCTCGGCAGTCTCACGGTCGGCGTCGGCGGCGGACTGCTCTTGGGGGGACTCGCCCTCACGCTGGCGACGGCCTTCGCGAAGAATCCCGACGACGAGGTGGACGAACTAGAGGAGTTCGACATGAGCGAGATGACCGATACGGACGCCGTCAGCGCGATGATGGAGGAGTTCCGGGAATTCTCGCCGGGCGGCGCGCAGGCGCTCATCGACGAGCGTGACGCCTACATCGCCCACCAACTAGTCGGCCTCCGCCGGACCGGCCGGGACGTCGTCGCCGTCGTCGGCGCGGGTCACCGCGCGGGCATCGAACGCTATCTCACCAACCCCGAGGAACTGCCGCCGATGGAGTCGCTGGTCGGGACGGCCGACGACGGCCTCGGCGGCGTTCCGTGGGCGAAGATAGTGGGCACGGCCATCTCCGTCGCCGTCGTCGTGTTCTTCGGCCTGCTGGCGCTCTCGACGGCCGGCAACGACACCCTGCTCCGCCTGTTCGCCGCGTGGTTCCTCATCAACGGCGTCTTCGCCGCCGGACTGGCGAAGGCCGCCGGGGCGCGGTGGCCCTCCGCCCTCGTCGGCGGCGCCGTCGCGTGGATGACCTCCATCAACCCGTTCCTCGCACCCGGGTGGTTCACCGGCTACATGGAACTGCAGTACCGCCCGGTAAACGTCGGCGACATCGGTCGCCTGAACGAACTCCTCGCCGACGAGGAGACGCCCGTCGGCGAACTGGTTTCGGACATGTTCGAGGTGCCGCTGTTCCGCCTCATCGTCGTCGTCGCGGCGACGAACATCGGGAGCATCGTCGCCTCGGCGCTGTTCATCGGCTACGTCCTCCCCCTGTTCGCGGTCGACCTCGGCGGACCGGCGGGCATCATCGACCTGATGTTCGAGGGCGCGCGCAACGGGTGGGACGTCCTCGTCGGCCTCCTCACCTGAGACGACACCGGCGCCGCGCCGATACCCAACCCGGTACCGCACCGACCCGCGACCGCATCCGCAAGGCCCATCCGCCCGCCGTCCGAACGGTCGCTGATTCGACCTCATGAGTACGAACACCTCGCTCAGTTTTAGCTCCCGCGAACTCCGCGACCTGGCCGTCGCGTGGGCCGCACTCGGTCTCGCCTTCGCCATCTTCTTCGCCGGCGGCGGCACCCGCGCCGTCGCCGCCGTCACCGAGGGCGGCCTCCTCGGCCCCCTGCTCGTCAGCCTCCTGACCGCGGGCGTCGGCTTCCTCCTGCACGAACTCGCGCACAAGGTGGTCGCCGTCCGCTTCGGGCAGCGAGCGGAGTTCCGCGCCGACTACGGCATGCTCTTTTTCGCCGTGATGAGTGCGATCCTCGGCTTCATCTTCGCCGCGCCCGGCGCCGTCTACCACCGCGGCCGTATCACGGAGCGCGAACACGGCCTCATCGCCCTCGCCGGCCCCGTGACGAACCTCCTCTTGGCCGCGATATTCCTCCCGCTGCTCTTCCTCGGGGCGTTCGGCGGGTCGGAGTTCGTCGGCCTCGTCGGCTCTCGCGGCGTCACCATCAACGTGTTTCTCGCCGCGTTCAACATGCTCCCGTTCGGGTCGCTCGACGGCAAGACGGTGTTCTCCTGGAGTAAAATCGTCTTTCTCGTCGTGTTCGTGCCGTCGGTGCTGCTAACGCTCGGTCTGTTCGTCTTCGGCGGACTGTTCTGACCGAGAGACGACGGCGCGGGGACCTGCCGTCCGGACGCGGACGGCGGCGACGTCGGAGTCCGGTCGCTCTCCTCGACGGACGCCGAACGTCAGTCGCGGCCGTAGCCGTGGCCGGCGACCAGCGCGAACGCGTTGCAGGCGAGCAACCCCGCGAACCGGAGCGTCTCGGCCTGTTCGAGGCCGCCGTGGAGGAGGGGGAGGTACGTTAGCGGGAGTAGGACGGCTGCCCAGAACGTCACCGTCTGCGCCGAGCGGACGGTGAGGCGGGCGGCGTTGCTTGCGAGGCCGATACTACGTCGGACCGGCGTTCGTTCGAGGGTGGAGGTGGCGCTTGACATCGGTGGTTACCGTCACTCTGTCCTACGTGTTCTTCTCCCATATAATCAGTCGAGCATTACCGTCATTTTCGGACCGTTTACCGTCTTCCACGACAGTTTAGTGATGTTTCACGAACGCCTCAGAGGCGGTTAGATTCTTCACGAACGGTTCTACGCGCGTCTCGCCGAACCGTGCGAAGACGTGTCTCGACCGGCGTCCGAAATCCGGTTTCGCGGCTCCTACCGGAGGTGTTGGCGCCGACTACCAAAGACCCCCCGCCGTTCGGGAGCGCCGGGACCGACGCCGCGGCGATTCCGTGCGTCGCGGAGGCCTCGCGCGCGCGGCGGACGGGCACCTTTTTGCCCTCCCACCGCGCGCGTTCGGACATGACCGGCACCGGCGCGGGCGGGGACCCCGCGGACGATGCGACCGAGGACGACGAACTGACCTACGCGGACGCGGGCGTCGACATCGACGCCAGCGAGGCGGCGACGGCGGCGCTGGTGGGCGCCGTCGGAGAGAGCGAGGGCGACTACGCGGGCCTGTTGGACATCGGCGACCGCTATCTCGCCTTGGCCACCGACGGCGTGGGGACGAAACTCATCGTCGCCGACGCCCTCGACGACTACTCGACGGTCGGCATCGACTGCATCGCCATGAACGCCAACGACCTCGTGGCGGCGGGCGTCCGCCCCGTCGCGTTCGTCGACTACCTCGCCGTCGACAGCCCCGACGAACGGTTCGCAGAGCAGGTCGGACGGGGTCTCTCGGCGGGCGCGGAAGCCGCCGGCGTCGAACTCGTCGGCGGCGAGACGGCCGTCATGCCCGAGGTGGTCAACGGGCTAGACCTCGCGGGCACGTGTGCGGGACTGGCGCGAAAGGACGCGCTGTTCCCCGGCGAGGCCGAGGCGGGCGACGCGCTGGTCGGCTTCCGCTCGTCGGGCATCCACTCGAACGGCCTCACCCTCGCGCGGAAGGCGACGACGCGCAACCACGAGTACGGCGACGACTGCCCGTTCGAGGGCTACGACACCGTCGGCGAGGCGCTGCTCGAACCGACCCGCATCTACACCGACCTGCTCGACCCGATGCGCGAACACGGCGTCAACGCGGCGGCGCACGTCACCGGCGGCGGGTGGACGAACCTCGAACGCATGGGCGAGTTCCGGTACGTCGTCGAGGACGCGTTCGAGCCCCAGCCTGTGTTCGAGTTCGTGCAGGAGGAAGGCAACGTCTCGGACGAAGAGATGCACCGCACGTTCAACATGGGCACCGGATTCGTCGCCGCGCTGGCACCCGAGGACGCGGAGGCGCTGGCGGCGGAGACGGAGGGCCGTATCATCGGCCGCGTCGAGGAGGGCTCCGGCGTCTCGGTTCGCGGACTCGACCTCTGAACGGTCTCGCGGCGGGTCGAGGGGAAGGAGGGAGTTTCGGAAGGAACGAACTGCGTGAAGGAACCGACGAACTCAGAGCCGCGCGGCCACGTCGGCCTCGGTGACGATGCCGACGGTCTGCCCCCCTTCGACGACGAGAACGGCCGAGTGGTGGTCCAGCGAGGAGTCTATTTCCTCCAGCGTGGCGGCCGGTTCGACCGTCGTGACCGCCTCGCGCATCACCTCGGCGACGGGGAGGTCACCCACGTCGTCGTCGCCGACGCGGCGGATGTCGCCGTTCGAGATGATGCCGACCGGACGGCCGTCGCGGATGACCGGCAGTTGGGAGAACCCCTCGTCGAGCATCCGGTCGCGGGCCGTCCGGACGGAATCGTCGGGCGAGACGCTCACGACGGTCGTGTTCATCAGGTCGTCGGCCCGGACGACGCTTCCCTCGGCCTCGTCGAGAGCGTTGACGATGCGCCGGAGGGTCGAGAGGCGCGGGTCGACGTCGCCCCCCTCGATGCGGGCGATGAGGGGCTGGGAGACGCCCGCCATCTCGGCGAGCGTGCTCTGCGTGAGGTCGAGTTCCTTCCGCCGTTCGCGCAGGTCGTGCGGGGTCGGCAGTTCCATACCCCGAGATAACCCGAGGTTATATGAAAAGCTTTCCGGAGAACTACGCTTCGGCTTCTTCCTCCTCGTCACCCTCCGTCTCGACGACGTCGATGACCGAGAGGGGGACGTCGCGGAGGGCGCCGCCGACTTCGCTCTTGGCGATGCGGGAGGCGTGCTTCTCGCCGTCGGCGTTGAACACGTCGATTTCCAGAAGTAGCCCCACCAGCGCCGTGTCGGCGGCGATGAACGCCGAGTCGAACGGCTCCCCGCAGGCGGGACAGCCTGTCACGCCGACTTCCACCTCGACGTACTCCTTGTCTTTGTCGTTCAGTCGCTTGCCCGCCTCGCTGACGGCGACGCCGATGGCGTCGTCGATGTCCTCGACGTCGCGGACCAGCCACGCGGCCTCCATGGCGACGAGATAGTTGCTCATACCTCTCGGTAGCGCTACGGGGTTTCGTGTCTTGCGGTTCCGTCGTCCGCTCGCCGACACCGGCACACATTGTCACGCAGTGCTGACTGTCAGTCGCGGATGCAACTCGAATCCATCTCGTAACTTATAGCGACGAGCGGGAGCAGTGACGGGACTCCTACGCCGTGAGCGCGCCGGACGAGAGTTTCGGTGGGCGGAACGCAAGCTAGCTTTAATCGACAGACAGCGCCGGGGTCGACTGCTTGCCGTCGGCGGAACGTATATATACACCTGGCGCACCTCCTCAGTCGACGCGATGTTCCACGCGATGCACCGGACCGCCACGTTCGCCCTCTACCAGTTGACGATCGCCCTCGGCATCCTGCTGATGCCCGTCGCACTCCTCGCGCGCCGCGTCGGCGTGCGCCTGCCCGTCGACCGGATGGTCGAGGCGGCCGGCGCCGCCTACGAACGCGCCGGCGTCGAGCGCCGAACCGACTGAACCGTCGTCGGCCGACTCCGTTCTCGGGACACTCGCTTCGGAGCGGCCGCGTCGGGTACATCGAAACGTCCCTATCGGCCCGCTATCTGCCGAAACGCCGGGAACTGGCAACAGGGGAGGGAAGGGTGGCATTTATCAGCGCCGGACTTCAAAAGGGGGTAATGCGTACTCCCACGAACGACGATGCCTCCGGCCGCCTCGACCCCTTGAACGGCGACCACTCGGGCGTGTTCGCCCCCGAACTCGGCGAGTTCCCGAACGCCGATGAACGCGCGGGCGAGTCGGCACCGCAGGAGACGAAGACGGGAACGACGACGGTCGGTCTCAAGACCGAAGACGGCGTCGTCCTCGCGACGGACATGCGGGCCAGTCTCGGCTACATGGTCTCTTCGAAGGACGTCCAGAAGGTCGAAGAGATTCACCCGACGGGCGCGCTCACCATCGCGGGGTCGGTCTCCGCCGCCCAGTCGCTCATCCGTTCCATCCGCGCTGAGGTCCGTCTGTACGAGTCCCGTCGCGGCGAGAACATGAGCATGACCGCGCTGTCGACGCTCCTCGGTAACTTCCTCCGCTCGGGCGCGTTCTACGTCGTCCAACCCATCCTCGGCGGCGTCGACGAGGACGGCCCCCACATCTACAGCATCGACCCCGCCGGCTCCATCCTCGAAGAGGAGTACACGGTCACCGGGTCCGGCAGCCAGTACGCCCTCGGTGTGCTCGAACAGGAGTACGGCGACTCGCTGTCCATCGACGAGGCGAAGACCGTCGCCGCCCGCGCCGTCAAGAGCGCCGTCGAACGCGACCTGGCCTCCGGCAACGGCATCAACATCTGCGTCGTCACCGAGGACGGCGTCGAGATAACCCAGCACAAGGAGTTCGAGGGTCTCCTCTAACGGCGAACTCGCGCGCCGATTCCGGTTCCTTCTCCTTTCGATACTCGATTTCGAGCGGCGGGGCCGTCACCGAGACGAGAGCGAGGCCGCCCCGCTTCGCTACACCCAGTCGGCGAACGAGCCTTCCAGGAGCGTCTCGGTCTGCCGTCCGATGTAGTCCCGTTGCGTCTCGTAGACGGCCGTCTCGAAGTCCGCGCCGTCGCTGAGTCGGTTGCGGACGCGGTCGACCTTCCACCCGGCGGGCGTCTGTCCCGTCTCGGCGCGGACGCGCAGGGGGGCGACGTACCGGTCGGCCTCGGCCTCCGAACAGCCGGCGGATTTCAGGCCGTCGACGGCGTGCGCGAGGATGTCGTCGTAGACTTCGACGGGATTCGTCGTCTCGTGGCCGTCGTTCGCGACCCAGCGCTGCCCGCTGTCGAACCCGTCGCGCATCGCCGCGTAGAAGTTCTCCTTCGCCGTCGCCCAATCCTGATTGATGACCGGGTGCTCGCGCTTCGGGAGGCTCTCCATCAGGCCGGCGAACGCCGCTTGGAACGCGACGGAGTCGCGGACCGTCGGTTGGGCGGCGATGGGCCGGAACTCGATGCGGGCGTTCGCCGAGGAGCGCGTCGCCCCGTCGAACACCGGGCGGACCCACCGCCAGAAGGTGCCGTGCTTGCGGCGGAGCGTGGCGAAGGAGTCGTCGAAGCGGTCGCCGCGCGGGACCGGCATCGGCACGATGGTCGCGTCGGCGGCCACCCGGTCGACGGCCGTCTCCACGTCCGGCAGGTCGTCGGGAAACCGCACCTTCTCCGCGTCCTCGCCGTTGAGAACCGACTCGAAGACGGCGATGCGGTTCTCCATGTGGGCGTCCGCGATAATCTCCGAGGGGTCGGCGTCGTCGTAGAGGTCCGGGGGGAAGAACGGCGAGTTGACGCCGAGCGCGAGGAGCGGGCCGGCGATGCGGAGCGCGTAGTTGAAGTAGAGGGGTAGGTCCGCGGCGTGAGCGACTTGGTAGTGCGGTTGGATGGAGGTGATGAGCGACTCGGGCATCACCGTGTCGGCGTCGAGTTCGACGTGCGGAGCGTCGACGGACATCTGCTCGACCGGGTGTTCGCCGTTCGCCATCGCGTGGTAGCGGACGGCGTCGGTCATGTTCGTGGCGATGCGGATGCCGCCGTCGGAGATGCTGTCGGTGAGGTACCCCCTCGCCGTCTCCCCGCGGGGTGGGATGGTCCAGAGGCCGTCGCTGACGAGGCGCATTCCCTCGGAGGAGGTGCACTGGAGGGCGGCGGTGAGGCGGGCGAGCACCTCGGACTCCTGGGCGCGGAGCCCGTGGGGGTTCAGCGGTTGCGGGCTCGTCGTCATCTCGGCGTTGTGGAGGCCGAGTTCCTTCTCGAAGCCGATGAGTTCGAGCAGTCGACGGGGGACCCGCATCAGACCGTTGCTCTCGGTCTCCTCGGAGGCCCACCGGCCGTCCGCGACCGCGTAGAACTCGTACTCCAGTCCGACGATGGACTGGTGGTTGTCGAACGTGCCGGCCGCCAACTCCGATTTCACTACCTCCGCGTCAGCCTCCGCCTGCGCTTGGTACTCCTCGGGGTCGACGGCGAGCACGTCGCGGACTCTGTCCGCAAGCTCGTCGCTCATACCGCCTCCTGCGCTCCCGGCGGGCTTGAATCCCGCGACTACGCGGCGACACCGTCACGCGTTCACGAACCGACGTCTCGGGGGCGGCGATTCGAGACGCTTTTTCCCTCGCGGAGACCACGGATGGACGATGCAGTTCGCCGAGTTCGCCGCGCGCGCGTCGGAGATGGAGGCCGAACCCGCGGACCTCGCCACCGTCGCTCTGGTCCGCGACCTGTTCCGCGAGAGCGGCGAGGAGTTGGACACCGTCGCCCGATTCGTGCAGGGTCGCGTCTTCCCGGCGTGGGACACCACGACGCTCGATATCGGGCCGCGTCTCCTCCGGGAGGCGCTCGCTCGCGCCGCCGAGCGAAACGTCACCGCCGACGACGTCGAGGAGCGACTCGCCGAGGAGGGTGAGATAGGCGCCGTCGCCGCCGGCTACGACTTCGGCGGCCAGCGGGGGCTGGCGGCGTTCGGGAGCGGGGGCGACGGGGACGAGAGCGACGACCTGACCGTTCGCGAGGTGGACGAGACGCTCCGCGAACTCGCCGCCGCGACCGGGGCCGGCAGCGAGGACCGCAAGCTCAACACCCTTTTCGGCCTGTTCAACCGGGCGAATCCGGAGGAGGCGAAGTTCCTCGCCCGCCTCGTCCTCGGAGAGATGCGAATCGGCGTCGGCGAGGGCGCCGTCCGCGACGCGATAGCCGAGGCGTTCCTCGCCGACGAGGAGGAGGAAGACGAGTCCGAACGGGAGAAGGGAGGTGGGAGAGCCGATTGCGAAGAAGACGGGGACGGAGAGAGCGAACCCGAACCCGAACCCACCGTCCGCGCAACCGACGAGCACCTCGCGGCCGTCGAACGCGCCCTGCAGGTGTCGAACGACTACGGCATGGTCGCCGTCATGGCCCGCGAACTCGGTATCGAGGGTCTCGGCGCGGTCCGCCTCGACGTCGGGCGCCCCGTGCAGGCGATGCTGGCGCAGGCGGGCACCGTCACCGACGCCCTCGACGAGTGGGGGGCGGTCGCGGTCGAACGGAAGTTCGACGGCGCCCGCGTGCAGGTGCACGTCGACGGCGGGACGGACGAGGGCGGGGCGAACGACGAGGACGACGGAGACGACGTCTCGGTGTCGGTGTTCTCGCGAAACATGGACGACGTGACGGACGCGCTCCCCGAAATCGCGGAGTTCGCTGCCGAACACGTCGAGGCGCCGGCCATCCTCGACGGCGAAGTCGTCGCCGTCGACGACGACGGGTCGCCGCGCCCCTTCCAAGAGGTGCTGCGGCGCTTCCGCCGCAAGCACGACGTCGACCGGATGCGCGAGGAGGTCGAACTCGAACTCCACGCGTTCGACTGCCTGCACGCCGACGGTGAGGACCTGCTCGACGCGCCGGTCACCGAACGGCACGCCCGCCTCGTCGAGATACTACCCGAAGACGCCGTCTCGGACCTCCTCGTCACCGACGACGAGGAGGAGATAGCCGCCTTCGAGGCGGATTCCCTCGACGCCGGTCACGAGGGTATCATGCTGAAGAATCCCGACTCGACCTACTCGCCCGGCGACCGGGGGAAGAACTGGCTGAAGCGCAAGCCCGACGTAGAGACGGTCGACCTCGCGGTGACCGGCGCGGAGTGGGGCGAGGGCCGCCGCGCGAACCATCTCGGGACGTTCCTGCTGTCGGCCCGGCGGAGCGGGGGAGACGGAGACGGGAGCGACAGCGAGTACGTTACCATCGGGAAGGTCGCCACCGGCATCACCGACGAGAAACTGGCCGAACTCTCCGAACTGCTCGAACCGGAGATAGCGAGCGAAGACGGTCAAACGGTCGAACTGAACCCCTCGGTCGTCTTCGAGGTGGGGTACGAGGAGATACAGCGCTCGCCGACATACTCCTCGGGGTACGCGCTCCGGTTCCCGCGGTTCGTCGCGGTCCGGGCGGACAAAGACGCCGCGGACGCCGACTCCTTGGAGCGAATCGAGCGGTTGGCCGAGTCGCAGTAACTGGCAGTTACACGTAGCGTTCGAGCGCTTCGAATGCCCGTCTCGCGGCCTCGTCCGGTCGGTCCGGGTAGGTGTACAGTTCTAGGGTGACGAAGCCGTCGTAGCCGATATCGTCGAGGGCGTCGAACGCCTCGGCGAAGTCCAAGTCGCCGTCGCCGGGGACGAGGTGGTAGTGCTTCCCGCGGACGCCGCCGGCGATGTCTTCGAGGTGGACGCCGGTGATGTGTCCCGCCGCCTTCTCTATCGTGTCGCGCAGTTGTTCGCCGTAAACGGCCGAGTGACCGAGGTCGAGATTGATGCCGAACCCCTCTCGACCCACGTCGTCGACGAGTTCGAGCGCCTCGTCCGTGCACTCGACGAGGAGTTCGGGTTCGAACTCGATGCCGACGTCGACGCCGCGCGGTTCGGCGTAGTCGAGAATCTCGTCCAGCGACGAGAGCAGGTGTTCGTACGCCGCCTCGGGTAGCGTCCCCGGCAGAGGGGAACCCGAGGCGAGACAGACCGCCGGCGCGCCCGTGGCCTCGGCGAGGTCGACGGCCCGCTTCGTGTACTCGACGCGCCACGCGCGCAGGTCCGGGTCGGGGTTGATGACGCTCGGTTCGAAGAAGGCCGTCTCGGGCGCGTCCCCGTAATACCCCATCGCGGTGTTCGCGTTGACGTTCGAGACGGCGATGCCCGTCTCGTCGAGAGCGTCGGCGAGTGCGGCCTCGTCGTCGGAATCGAACTCGGGGAAGTACGCGTGCGGCGTATCGCCGAGCAGTTCGACTCCCGCGTAACCGTGGTCGGCGATGCGACGCACGGCCTCGGGGAGCGTGTAGTTCGTGTACGCGTTGGTGGAGAATGCCAGTTTCATAGTGTGTACCGTAAGTTCAGCTCATGTCGAAGCGTTCGGAGAGCACGTGCGTCGGAACCGCGAACGCCGCGGCGGCGACGGCGAACCACGGCCCGGCGACGACGGCGACGGCGCCGTCGAGGAGGACGATGCCGAGGACGCAGGTGCCGACGGCCGGTCCGACCTTCGAGGGGACGGGGTCGGCCATCGCCGGACCGAGCGCGTGCCAGTCCCACGCGAGGAAACACGCGGCGAGGACGGTGGCGGCGAGTCCGAGGGTCGGCGTTCCGAGGACAGTGGCGACGACGGGAACGACCATCGCCGCGAACGTCGCGCCCGCGGCGGCGACGGCGACTTCGGACCCCTCGCCGCCGCCCGTCTCCGACTCCGCCATCCGGGTGAACGCCGCCACGTAGACGACGACCCCGATCGGAAACAACAGCGCGACGGCGTCGAAGGCGGCGGCGCCGGCGACGGCGAGGCCGAGGCAGACGTTCAGTCCGCGGGCGGCGCCCATAGCGAGGAAGCCGGCCGGACCGCCCTTCAGCAGGCCGTCGTAGAGGACGACGGTGAGGGCGAGGGCCGCCGCGACCAGTCCGGGGAGCGCGCCCCCGGTCGCCGCGGCGACGCCGACGCCGGCGAGGAGGAGCGCCCCGCCGAAGACGAGCGCGCTCCCTCGACCGATTCGACCGGAGGGAATCGGCCGCTCGGGGCGCTCTCGTTCGTCCTCGGCGACGTCGGCCGCGTCGTTCAGCGTCGTCCCCGCGGCGTAGACGCACGCGGAGGCGACGCAGAGACCGGCGATTGTCGGGAGCGAGGCCGGCGCTCCGAGGGCGACGGCGAGGGCGGCGCCGGCGAGCACGTCGGGCGGCGCGGTGAACAGGTTCGGCAGTCGGACGAGTTCGGCGTAGTCCGTCGCCACTCGTCGAACCCGCTCGAACCCGAACGCGTCGCCGACGCCCGCGGCCATCGACCTCAGGCCCACCCGCGTTCGCGGAGGTAGTCCATGGCGCCCTGTGCCGTCTCGGCGGCCGTCTCCTGGTACGGGTAGAGTTCGACCGTGACGTAGCCGTCGTAGCCGGAGTCCTCGACCGCCTGCAGGAAGCCATCGATGTCCATCGCGCCGTCGCCGAGTTGGGTGTGCTCGTGCGAGCGGTCCTCGGGGATGTCCTCGAGGTGATAGTGGCGCGTGTAGGGGGCGAGCGTCTCGACCAGTTCCGCGGGGTCCTCGCCCATGCAGAACAGGTGACCGGCGTCGAAATTGCAGGTGATGCGCTCGGAGTCGACGCGGTCCATCAGGTCGAGGTATTCGTCAGAAGTCTCGATAAGCAGGTCGGGTTCGGGTTCGACCATCACGTCGACGCCCTTCCGTTCCGCTCGCTCGGCGAGTTCGTCCAGACCCTCGACGAACGTGTCCATCGCCCACTCGCGGGACTTCTCTTCGGGGACGGGTCCGCCGGGTTCGATGGAGATGCGGTCGCAGCCGAGTTCCGCGGCGGCGTCGATGGTGTCGAGCGTGTAGTCGACGCGGCGGCGGCGGTAGTCCTCGTCGGGTTCGATAAACGAGGGGTGGTGGAAGTCCTCGATGGCCGTCAGCATGAACGCGTTGCAGTTGCTGATGGCGATGTCGTTCGTGTCGAGAGCCGACTCCACCTCGTCGTACTCCTCGCCCGTCGCCGTCGGCGGGTAGAGGAACGGTTCGTCGAACAGCAGTTCGATGCCGTCGTACCCGGCGTCGGCGACGGCCTCGATGGCGCCGACCGTCGAGTACTCCCGGAAGGCGTTCATCGAGAAACCGAACTGGAGCGACATCTACTCGCCCCCCGACCCGGTCTCGGCCGCTTCGACGGCCGACGCGGCCGTCGACGACTCGGCGGCTACCTCCCGCGCGTAGTCGAAACTCTCGGACTGAGCGAAGAACTCCAAGGGGTTCTCGAAGAGGAGTTTCCGGACCTCGCTTCGGTCCCAGCCGGCGTCTATCATCGCGTCGCGGGCCTTCGGAACCGCGAGGGGGTCCGAGTCGTCCCAGTCGGCCGAGGAGTTGATGATGCGCCTGTCGGTGCCGTACTCCTCCAGCAGGGGCATCACCTCCTCGATGGATATCTTGCCGGGGTAGAGCGTGAAGCCGAGCCAGCAGTCGGTGGCGGCGGTCGTCTCCATCGTGGCGGGTTCGTTGTGGTCGATGATGATGCGCTCCTGCGTGACGTCCATCTCCTCGATGATGTCGACGGTGCGAACCGCGCCCTTCGGTTTCTCCTCGTGGGGGAGGTGGATGATGACGGGCGCCTCGTGCTCCTCGGCGACGCGGAGTTGTTCGCGGAACGCCCACTCCTCCTCGTCGGTCTGGAGGTTGAACCCGATCTCGCCGACGCCGACCACCCGGTCGCGTTCGAGGTACTCGGGCAGTCGGTCGATGACCGCCTCAGACATCTCGCGGTCGACCGCCTCCTTCGGGTTGATGGAGACGGTGATGTAGTGGTCCATCCCGGCGATGCGCTCGGCGCGTTCGGTCTCGAAGTCGTGGATGTGCTCGAAGTAATCGAAAAACGATTCGGGGTAGAGTTTGTCCGACCCCGACCAGAACGAGGGTTCGATAACGCACTCGATGCCCGACCGCCGCATCTCGCGGTAGTCGTCCGTCGTGCGCGACGTCATGTGAGCGTGAGAGTCGATGAGACGCATGTACGACACTGAGGACCATCCCCGCTTTGTTATCGTCGCCCTACAGGTTCCGGCGCGAGGGAAACGGCTCGATAGCCCCGAGTAGCGGCCAGTTAACGGGTCGTTGAATCGGTCGGCGAGAAGCGATTTACCCGCCGGTCGGGTAAAGCGGACGCATAACTAACCCTGTTCCGTTCTGTGAGGGAGTTATGACGCGAACGCGAACGGGCGTCTGGTTCGTCGGCGCCCGCGGCAACGTCGCCGCCACGGCTATCTCCGGGGCGCGCGGAATCGCCCGCGGGACGACCGACGACACCGGCATGGTCACGGCCCGCGAACCCTGCACCCGGCTGGATTTGCCGCCGGTCGACGGGTTCGTCTTCTCCGGCCACGACATCGCCGAACGCCCCCTTCTCCACGCCGCGACCGACCTCGCCGACTCGGGCATCGTCGACCGGGCGACGCTCGAAGCCGTCGCCGACGACCTGCGCGAGATAGACGAGCGCATCGAGACGGGCACCGCGCGGAACTGCGGCAGCGCCGTCTCGCTCGCCGACGGCGACACACTCGACAGCGACCACGGCGTGAGCGGAGTAGTCGAACAGATTCGCGCGGACTACGCGGCGTTCGCAGAGGAACACGACGTGGACCGACTGGTCGTCGTCAACCTCGCCTCCTCGGAACCGCCGATGAGAGACCCCGAGCGGTACGACACGCTGGACGCCTTCGAGGCGGCCCTCGAAGCGGACGACGCGGACCTCCCGGCGAGTTCGCTGTACGCCTACGCGGCCCTCGTCGACGGCCACCCGTACGTCAACTTCACACCCTCGACGGGGAGCGAACTCGGCGGCCTGCGCGAGTTGGCCGACCGCGAGAACGTCCCGCACGTCGGTCGCGACGCCAAGACCGGCGAGACCCTGCTGAAGACGGCGCTCGGGCCGATGTTCGCCGGGCGCAACCTCAACGTCATGTCGTGGGATGGCTTCAACATCCTCGGCAACGGCGACGGCAAGGTGCTCGACGACGACGACAACAAGGCCGGCAAGCTACAGAGCAAGGGCGGCGTGCTCTCGGAAGTGCTCGGGTCGGACGCCCACAACCGCGTCCGCATCGACTACACCCCCTCGCTCGGCGACTGGAAGACGGCGTGGGACCACGTCCACTTCGAGGGGTTCATGAACACGAAGATGACCCTCCAGTTCACCTGGCAGGGCGCGGACTCCGCCCTCGCCGCCCCTCTCGTGTTGGACCTCGTCCGCCTCGTCTCCTACGCCGACGAGCACGGGGAAGGCGGAACGCAGACGCACCTCGCGTCGTTCTTCAAAGAGCCGATGGACGTGGACGAACACGACCTCTCCCGGCAGTTCGCCATGCTTGAATCCTACGTCGAAGCGCACCGTGACGACGCCGCGGCGGAGTCGACCGACCCGGTCCGGACTGACGGCGGCGGGGACGAAGCCGCCGGTACCGGCGCCGGCACGAACGCAAATTCGGACGCAGACACAGTCAGGGAGGCGGAACGGTGAGCGACTCCGAACCGGACCCCGAACCCGAACCGTCGGCAGCGAGTCGGGTCGTCGTCCTCAACGTGGTGGGCCTCCAACCCGACCACGTCGACCCCGAGTCGACGCCCAACCTCGCCGGCCTGTTCGGGGACGGCGCGACGACGGGCGCGGTGCCGCCGTTCCCGGCGGTGACCATCCCCTCGCAGACGACGCTCTCGACGGGGGTCTCGCCCTCGACGCACGGCGACGTCTCGAACGCGGAGTACGACCGCGAGACCGACACCGTCGAACTGTGGGGTCGAAACAGCGGCGACCGCAACCGCGTCTGGGAGGCCGCGCGCGACGCCGACGTGACGACGGGTGCGCTGTTCTTCCAGCACCTCTACGGCACCTCGGCGGACGTCGCGGTGACGCCGAAACCCATCGAGGACGAGAACAACAACCTCATCGAGATGAACTGCTGGACGAACCCCGACGGCTTCTACGAGGAACTCCGCGAGGAGTACGGCCACTTCCCCCTGCACAACTACTGGGGGCCGGCCGCCAACGCGCAGGGCAGCGAGTGGATCCTCTCGGCGGCCCGCGAGGCGACGGAACGCTACGACCCGGAGATGCTCTGGACGTACGTCCCGCATCTCGACTACACGGGACAGAGCCACGGGCCGAACTCCGAGGCGTTCGACGAAGCGCTCTCGGAGGTCGACGAACTCGTCGGCGACTACCTCGACTTTCTCGAAGAGACCGACCAGTGGGACGAGACGGCCGTCGTCGTCGTCAGCGAGTACGGCTTCCACGAGGTGTCGAGGCCCGTCTTCCCGAACCGCGCGCTCCGCGAGGCGGGTCTGATGAAGACGAGAGACGCCGAGGGCGACGAAGAGGGACAGGTGCCGGACCTCTCCGCCTCCGAGGCGTTCGCCGTCGCCGACCACCAGGTCGCGCACGTCTACTGCGACGCCGAGGCCGTCGAGACGGCCCGCGAGGCGCTCGAATCGCTCGACGGCATCGAGCGCATCCTCGACGGCGACGACCAGGCCGCCTACGACATCGATAGCCAGAGCGCGGGCGACCTCGTCCTCGTCGCCGACCCGGACGCGTGGTTCGCCTACTACTGGTGGGACGACGGCGAGGAGGCGGCGATGCCCCCCTACGCCGATAGCGTCGACATCCACGAGAAACCCGGCTACGACCCCTGCGAACTGTTCCTCGGCGAGGACGGGTTCGTCTCGACGGACCCCTCGAAGGTGAAGGGGTCGCACGGCCGCGTCGACCCCGAGACGACGCCGTTCTTCGGCATTGGCGGCCCCGCCGCCCCGTCGCTGTCCCTCGACGGCGACATCGACATGCGGCAGGTCGCTCCGACGGTGCTCGACCTCCTCGGCGTCCACGAGGCCGTCGACATGGAGTTCGAGGGCGCGTCCATCCTCGCCCCGTCGAACGAGTTGGGGCCCGCCGACGACTGACCGGATTGACGGAGCCGAAACGCGTTATGTCCTCCGCGCGGTAGCGTGCGGCATGACCGTTCCCTTCCGCGACCTCGAAGTCTCGTGGCTCGGCTACGCCACCGCCAGAATCGAGTCCGAATCCGGCTCCGTCGCCTATCTCGACCCCGGCCGTTACGGCGTCCTCGACGACTACCACGCCCGCGACGGCGACGTCGTCTGCGTCACGCACGACCACCACTACGACTCCGACGCGATTCGCTCGGTCGCGAACGAAGACGCCACCGTCGTCGTCTTCGAGGGCGTGAACCCGGCGAACATCGACCGCGACGTGGAGGCCGTCGAGGACCTGCCGTACGAGGTGATCCGCGTCGGCGAGGAGGAGCACCTGAGCGTCGGCGCCGTCGACGTGTGGACGCTGCCGGCGTACAACGAGGAGGATAGCCCGCACGCCAGAGACGACGGGAGCCTCGTCCACCCGCGGGGACTCGGCTGCGCGTACCTCCTCTCCGTCGACGGCGTCAAGGTGTTCTGGCCGGGAGACAGCGACGTACTCGAAGGGTTCGAGCAGTTGTCGGTGGACCTCTTTCTCGCCAACATCGGCGGCAGCGTCGTGATGGACCGCCACGAGGCGGCCGACCTCGCGGAGGCGCTTGCGCCCGAACTCGTCCTGCCGATTCACTACGACACCATCGACCTCTTGAAGACCGACCCCGAGGCGTTCGTCGTCGACGTCGCCTCCCGACACATTCCGGTCGTCCTCGAAGACCCGACCGACCACGCGGTCTGAGCCGAGGGGTCGGGGGGCCTGACCGGCCGGGCGGTCGGTCCGGTCGCGGCAACCGTTTTGCACCGCCGGGCCGTCGACCGACGCGAGATGAGACTCACGACGCCGACGGTCGACCGCGGTCGGTTCGACGGGCGAATTCCCTACTACCGCGCCGGCGACGGCCCCGAGACGCTGGTCGTCCTCCCCGGACTGAGCGACGCGTTCTCCGGTTCGCGGGCGGCGACGGCGGCGCACCTCGCGCGGACGGCGTCTCGCGGCCTCACCGACGACTTCACCGTCTGGACGGTCGGCCGCCCGCGCGACCTCGACCCGGACGCGACGACGCGCGACCTCGCCGGGGCGGTGGCGACGGCGCTGGACGAATTGGACGGCGGGCACGTTCTCGGCTGTTCGATGGGCGGCCTCGTCGCCCAGCACCTCGCGGCGGACTACCCGGACCACGTCGACAGACTCGTCCTCGCCGCCGCCGGCGCGCACGTCGGCGACGCCGGCCGGGCGGTCCTCAACGACTGGGAGACGTGGGCCGCGAGCGAGGAGTGGGGAAAACTGTACGCCTCCGTCGTCCGCGAGACGTACGCGGGGTGGCGGCGGCGGGCGTACCCCGCGCTCCTGCGCGCGGTCGGTCCGGCGCTGGCGCCGCCGTCCCCGGACGACGTGCTGACGTCGATTCGGGCGGTCCGCGACCACGACGCGAGCGAGAGGCTGGAGGAGGTGACGGCGCCGACCCTCGTACTCGGCGGGAGCGAGGACAGACTGTTCCCCGCCGACCTGCTCCGAGAGACGAAGGCGGCGCTCCCGGACGCGACGCTGGCGCTCCTGTCCGGGGCGGGACACGCCGCCGCCTCCGAGCACCCGAGAGTGTTCGGTCGGGCGGTGAAGCGGTTCCTGCGCGGCGAACAGATATAGGCGACGAGGCGACGCTACAGCACGCCCATCTCGCCAAGTCGGTCGGGCAGGTACGTGTCGGTCACGAAGTCCAGTCCGCGGGCGGCCAGCGACTGCTGTTCGGCCTTCTTGTTGATGTCGAGTTGCAGTTCGATCTGCTCCTCCCAGTAGTCGGTCATAAAGCGCGGGTCCTCAAGTTCGGATTCGAGGGCGTTGACGTCCGAGTCCGACAGCGGGTCCGTCGGCAGGTCGTAGTCGACGATGTCCTGCGGTTGGATGCCGATGAATTTCGCCTCGGGCGTGGCGAGGTACTCCGAGAGGTGCGCGGACTTGATGGAGCCGTACGCGACGGAGCCGTAGATGCGGTAGGACCACGGGTCGCCGTCGGTGAACACCACGACGGGCAGGTCGAGTTCGTCGTGGAGGCGCTTCGTGAGGCGGCGCGTCGCCCGCGCCGGTTGGCCGCCGAGGTGGACGACGAGGGCGTCGTGCTTCTCGTCGAAGCCGTTCTCCACGAGTCGGTCGCGCATGCCGCCGGTCTCCACGCAGAGGACGAACGCGGCGTCGTTGTCGAGGAACTCGATGGTGTCTGGATTGTTCGGAATCTGGTAGCCGCCCTGCCCCACGTCGTCCTGGCAGTGGATATCACGGTCGCCGCGGCGCGTCTGCTCGCGGAGGTGGAGCGGTCCCATCACCTTCGCGCCGGACTCCTCGGGGCGCATGTGGAAGTCCTCGCGGGTGACGTGCGAGACGATTTCGAGGTCCTCGATGAGCTGATTCGACTCGCTCTGGTCGTTGAACTGCGCCTCTTCGTTGTCCCACGACTCCGAGAGGTAGTACAGTTCACGGAGGGTCGACGAGCGGTTCTCCTCCAGTTGGTTGACGAGGAACTCGATGGCGTAGGCGGCCTTCAGAAGTTTCCGCGCGCCGCGGACGCTGTTGGCCGACCGCGTGGATTTGCGGTCGCCGTACACCCACACCTTCGACTCCTCGTCGAAGACGATGTTGCTCTTCGTCCGCGTGGGGATGTCCATGTGGGGGATGTCGCCCGACGCGAACTGGTCGTAGAACTCCGCGGCGAGGTTGATGAGTCGCTCCTGGGCGAGTTCGTCGTTCTGGTTCGTGCTCATGTGTGTTAGGTGTTGACGGTGAGTTTCTCCGCTTCGACGCCGTCGACGTTGATGTCGAACGACGCGTCCGAGGCGACGGTGTAGCTGAGTTCGACGGTGTCGCCCGCCGACACCGACGGGTTCCACTTGACGAACCACTCGCCGTCCAAGTCGACGACGGTGGCGCCGTCGGGCACGTCCGTCGGTTCGACCGAGACGATGTCGGTAATGTCGGGCGATTCGGTGCGGTCGGAGTAGTTCTCCACGACGAGGGTGACGGTGTCGCCGTCCACCTCGCGGTCGACGCTGAGGTTGTTCATGATGCGGGCCAGCGCGCCGTCGATGTTCGGCCGTTCGCGGCCCGTAACCTCCGACAGTTTGTCGGCCATCTCCGGCAGGATGCGCCCGAGCACGTCCTGTTTCTTCCGGCGCTTCTGCATCGAGCGGCGCTTGTTCAGGTACGACTTCAGTTCGCGCGCCGCCTCGCGGATGGCGAGTTCTATCTCGTCTTCTATCTCGGGGATGTTCGCGAGGGCGTCCTTCGACTCGGAGGTGAACGGGACGTTCGTGGAGGCGACGTGGACCATGATGACCGCCGGACCGCTCGGCATACCGGAGCCGCCGGGTTGGTCCAAGCCGTAGTTGCGCCAGCCGATGCGCTTGACCACGTCCGTCGTCGCGCAGGCCCCGCGCTGGTAGACGAGGGGGACGCGGTTGGCGAAGCGCAGGAGGTCGACCGAGCCCTCCGCGGAGAGTTCGCCGCCGTAGGCGATGCCCGCCTCGACGATGAACGGGTCGCCGCCGTGAACCTCGGCGTCGCGGGTCGCAGCGGCGTAGAAGTCGGCGTCGTACTCCTTGCGGAGGCCGGCCTCGACCAACTCGGCGGTGATGGGCGAGAGGCAGTTCGTCGGCGGCGCGAGGATGTCCGCCTCGCGCATGGCCTCGAGGAGTTGGGAGGCGATATCGCGGTCGTCGGCCACCTCGTTCACCTTCGGCGCGTCGTCCGGGACGGTGCGCATGACCGCCCACAGCGCATCGGTGACGTTCTCGCGGGCCGTGTCGCCGAACGTCACGTCCTCTGAGACGAGCACGTCCGCCGAGCGGTCGACGTACTCGCGGACCTGGTCTCTCGTCGCGCGGTGGCGGTCGTTCGAGCCGAACTTCTCCGCGACGCGGTCGGCGATGCCGCGAACCGTCGCGTCGTCCTTCTGGGTGCTCGTCGCCCCGTCGACGACGGCGTACAGGTCTCGTTGCTCACCGAGGACGGCCCACGCGGCCGCGACGGCGTTCTCGCGGACGGTGTCGCCGAACGCGACGTCGTGTTCCTCGCCGACGTCGTCCGCGACGGTGTCGACGATGTCCTCGAGTTCGAAGTAGGTCGTGCGCTCGCGGTTCCGGAGCGTGTCGCCGACGCGTTCGGCGAGCGCCGCCGTCGCTTCGGCGCCCTTGTTGGCGATGGCGTCCTCGATTTCGGCGTCGAGGTCGAGTTCGTCGCTCTCGACGACTCCCCACCCCATCTCGCGGCCGAAGTGTCTGTCGCGGAAGTTGTTCAGTATCTTGTCGGCCGTCTTCGCGCCGACGCGGGTGAACTCTTCCTGCAGGAAACCCGACACCGAGTAGGACTCGGTGCGCCCGAGCATCTTGATGAGCGTCCCGAGTTCGACGCCGTGGGGGTGCGGACGAATCTCCTCGGTCTCCGCGGGGAGTTCCGCCCCCTCGACCCGTTCGTAGCGGATGGGCTCTTCGAGGCCGGGTTCGTCGAGGACCAACCGGGCGTGCGGGTTGACGACGGCGGTGTGCTTGACGTAGTCGTGGAGCTGTTGGCGGGCGCGCATGTTCGCCTCCATCTCCACCTCGATGCGCGTGCCGTGGGTGGGCGAGAGGTCCGACTCGCCGGGTTCGAGTTCGCGTTCGACCTGAATCTCCGGTTCGTTCGTGTCGGTGTCGATGATGAGTTCGAAGTACTGAGCCGACGAGTCGCCCTGCGTGCGGGAGGTGATCTTCGCGGGCTTCCCGGAGGTGAGTTGGGAGTAGAGGACCGCCGCGGAGATACCGATACCCTGCTGCCCGCGGGACTGCTCGCGCGCGTGGAACCGCGAGCCGTAGAGCAGTTTCCCGAACACCTTCGGAATCTGCTCTTTCGTGATTCCGGGGCCGTTGTCCTCGACCACGAGCGTGTAGTAGTCGCCGGCCTCGCGGATTTCGATGGAGATGTCGGGCTTGATACCGGCCTCCTCGGTTGCGTCGAGTGCGTTGTCGACCGCCTCCTTCACGGCGGTGACCAAGCCTCGCGCCCCCGAGTCGAACCCGAGCATGTGCTTGTTCTTCTCGAAGAACTCGGCGATGGATATCGCGCGTTGGCTCTCGGCCAACTCCTCCGCGATACCGGCGTCCTCGCCGAGTGTCGACTGGAACGAGGTCATTCTGTGAGGAAATCTTCTGGATGAGCGCTTAAGTACTGTTCGGGAGTAGGGTGAAAGTGGAACGGGTCCGCGCCGGCGGAGAGAGGCCTTCCCACCGGGCGGTTCGCGGCGCAGAACCGAACGTCCGGGCGCACGCGGGGCCATCGTGGACGCGGAGCGACGCCGGCTATCGGGGTATTAGTAAGTACTCACGCGGGCGCGCGTGCGAGGGTTTAAGGCCGGAGATAGCTAACCCCGAAGCAGATAGTATGTCACACGAAAGTGAGTACGGAGCGGGGCAGATCCAGGTCCTCGAAGGGTTGGAAGCCGTTCGGAAACGCCCGGCAATGTACATCGGCTCCACCGACTCACGGGGCCTCCACCACCTCGTCTACGAAGTGGTGGACAACTCCATCGACGAAGCTCTCGCGGGCCACTGCGACGAGATATCGGTCGCCGTCAACGACGACGGCTCCGTCTCCGTCTCCGACAACGGCCGGGGCATCCCGGTCGACACCCACGAGCAGTACGACCGCCCCGCCGTCGAGGTCATCATGACCGTCCTCCACGCCGGCGGCAAGTTCGACAACAAATCCTACCAGGTCTCCGGCGGTCTCCACGGCGTCGGCGTGAGCGTCGTCAACGCCCTCTCGGAGTGGCTCGAAGTCGAGATAAAGCGCGACGGCGCCCTCTGGCGGCACCGCTTCGAACGCGGCGAGCCGCAGGTCGACGCCTTCGAACGCGTCCGCGACCTCGACTCCGACGAGGAGACGGGCACGACGATTCGATTCAAGCCCGACGACGAGGTGTTCGAGACGCTTGAGTTCGAGTTCACCACCCTGGAGAACCGCCTCCGCGAACTCGCCTTCCTCAACTCGGGCGTCGGTATCTCTCTCCGCGACGAACCCGAGGAGAAGGAGAGTTCGTTCCGCTTCGACGGCGGCATCCGCGAGTTCGTCCGCTACCTCAACGAGACGAAGACGACGATGCACGACGACGTCATCTACTACGAGGACGCCGAGGAGGGCATCGAAGTCGAGGTAGCGATGCAGGCGACGCAGGAACTGCAGGGCTCCATCCACGCCTTCGCCAACAACATCAACACCCGCGAGGGCGGGACGCACATGACCGGGTTCAAGACGGCGCTCACCCGCGTCGTCAACGACTACGCTCGGGAGAACAACCACCTCGACGACCTCGACTCCCTGAAGGGCGAGGACATCCGCGAGGGACTCACCGCGGTCATCTCCATCAAACACCCCGACCCGCAGTTCGAGGGACAGACGAAGACCAAGTTGGGGAACAGCGAGGTGCGCGGCATCGTCGAGTCCGTCATGCACCAGCAACTCGGGACGTACTTCGAGGAGAACCCCGGCACCGCCCAGTCCATCGTGATGAAGGCCGTCGAGGCGGCGAAGGCCCGCCGCGCGGCGAAGAAGGCCGAGGAACTCACGCGCCGGAAGTCCGCCCTGGAGTCGACGGCGCTGCCCGGCAAACTCGCGGACTGTCAGAGCCGCGACCCCGCCGAGTCCGAACTGTTCGTCGTGGAGGGCGACTCCGCGGGCGGGTCGGCCAAGCAGGGCAGAGACAGGCACTTTCAGGCCATCCTCCCCCTTCGCGGGAAGATTCTGAACGTCGAGAAGCACCGCTTGGATAGGATCTTAGAGAACAACGAGGTCCGCGCGCTCATCACCGCCATCGGCGCGGGCGTCGGCGAGGAGTTCGACGTCGAGGACGTGCGCTACGAGCGCGTCATCCTGATGACCGACGCCGACGTCGACGGCGCGCACATCCGCACGCTGCTTCTCACGCTTCTGTACCGCTACATGCGGCCGCTGGTCGAGGCGGGCTACGTCTACGCAGCGCAACCGCCGCTGTACCGCGTCCGCTACCGCGGCGAGACGTACGACGCGATGACCGAGGCCGAACGCGACCGCATCGTCGAGGAGAAGTGCGACGGCAACCCGACGCAGGTCCAGCGGTTTAAGGGTCTCGGCGAGATGAACCCCGAACAGCTCTGGGACACGACGATGAACCCCGAGAACCGGGTGCTCAAGCAGATAACCGTCGAGGACGCCGCCGCCGCCGACCGGATGTTCAACATCCTGATGGGCGACGCCGTCGAACCGCGAAAGCAGTTCATCAAAGAGCACGCGACCGACGCCGAGTGGGTGGACATATAGATGAGTTCGGACGCACCAGACGAGTTCAGACCGGGCGCGGGCATCGCTGCGGAGATAAAGCCCGCGCGCATCGAGCAGGAGATGGAGCAGTCGTACATCGACTACGCGATGTCGGTCATCGCGGGTCGCGCCCTGCCGGACGTGCGCGACGGCCTCAAACCCGTCCACCGGCGCATCCTCTACGCGATGAACGAGGCGGGCGTCTCCTCCCGTTCGTCGCACCGCAAGTCCTCCTCCATCGTCGGCGAGACGATGGGGGACTACCACCCGCACGGCGACTCGGCTATCTACGACGCCCTCGCGCGGATGGCGCAGGACTTCTCGATGCGCTACCCCCTCGTGGACGGCCAGGGGAACTTCGGCTCCGTCGACGGCGACCCGCCGGCCGCGATGCGGTACACGGAGGCCCGCATGGCCCCCATCGCGGAGGAACTACTCGACGACATCGAGAAGGACACCGTCGACTTCCAGTCGAACTACGACGACCGCATGCAGGAACCGGTCGTCCTGCCGGCATCGTTCCCGAACCTCCTCGTCAACGGCTCATCGGGCATCGCCGTCGGGATGTCGACGAACATTCCTCCTCATAACCTCGGCGAGGTCATCGACGCGACGACGCACCTCATCGAGAACCCCGACTGCACCATCGAGGACCTCATGGAGTTCGTGAAGGGGCCGGACTTCCCGACGGGCGCGAACATCGTCGGACGCAACGCGGTCCACAAGGCGTACAAGACCGGCCGCGGCCGCATCCGCGTCCGCGCCGACTTCGACGTCGACGAGCAAGGCGAGAACATCGTCATCAACGAACTCCCCTACCAGGAGAACAAGGCGCGTCTCATCGAACGAATCGCGGACGACGTCAACGAGGGGAAGATAGAGGGGATTCGCGACCTGCGCGACGAGTCCGACCGCGACGGCATCCGCGTCGTTATCGAACTCAAGCGCGGCGCGAACCCCGACGTGGTGAAGAACCAACTGCTCGAACACCACCTCGAATCCACGTTCGGCGTCATCAACCTCGCCCTCGTCGACGGGCAACCGCGCGTCCTCACGCTGAAAGAGACGCTCGTCGAGTATCTGAACCACCGCCGCAACGTGGTCCGCCGGCGCTCCGAGTACGAACTCGCGGAGGCCGAGGACCGCGCGCACATCCTCGAAGGCCGTCTGAAGGCGCTGGACAACATCGACGACGTCGTGGCGACCATCCGCAACTCCGAGAGCCGAGACGACGCGAAGGCCGCCCTCCGCGGCGAACAGACCGTCGAGGTGGACGGCGAACCGCTGCGTAGTTTCGACTTCTCGGAGGACCAGGCCAACCACATCGTCGCCATGCAACTCGGTTCGCTGACCTCCATGGAGGCCGCCGAGATAGAGACCGAGTACGAGGAGGTACAGGACCGAATCGACCGTCTCAACGAGATTCTGAACGACGCCGACGAACTCGACGCGGTCATCCGTTCGGAGTTGACCGAGATACGCGAGGAGTACGCCGACGACCGACGCACCTCCTTTATCGAGGACACCGGGTCGGTCACCCACGAGGACCTCATCGCCGAGGAGGACGTGGTCGTCGTCGTCAGCGAGGACGACTACATCAAGCGGATGCCCCTCGACACGTTCCGCGCCCAACATCGCGGCGGGAAGGGCATCATCGGCACCGACCTGAAGCAGGGCGATACGGTCTCCTCGGTGTTCGTGGCGAACACCCACGACTACCTGCTGTACTTCACCAACCACGGGCAGGTGTACAAGCTGAAGACCTACCAGGTCCCGGAGATGTCCCGGACCGCCCGCGGGAAATCGGCGGTGAACCTCCTCGAACTGGACGACGGCGAGGAGATAACCTCGGTGGTCAACACCGCCGACATCGACGAGGAGACGGAGAAGTACCTCACGATGGTGACGCGCAACGGCTACGTGAAGCGCACGGGCGTCGAGAAGTTCCAAAACATCCTCTCGACGGGCATCATCGCCACGAAACTCGACGACGGGGACGAACTCACCGACGTCGAAGTCACGGACGGAACGCGCGACTTGGTCCTCGCCTCGCGCGACGGCATGGCCATCCGCTTCGACGAGTCGGACGTCCGGGCGATGGGTCGCTCCGCCCGCGGCGTCCGCGGGATGAACCTGACCGGCGACGACGAACTCGTCGGCGTCGCCGCCGTCGACGAGGACGTGCACAACTGGGTGCTCACCGTCACCGAGAACGGCTACGGCAAGCGCACCGACATAGAGGACTACCGCCGGCAGTCCCGGAACGGGAAGGGCCTCATCGACATCAAGACGAACGACCGCAACGGTTCCGTCTGCGCGATGGAGACGGTGGGCTACGGCGACCACCTGTTCGTCATGAGCGAGTCCGGGCAGATTCTTCGGACGCCCGTCGAGGACATCTCGACGGTGGGTCGCAACACGATGGGCGTCATCGTGATGGAGATGGACGCCGGCGACAGCGTCGCCAGCGTCGACGTCCACCACGTCGGGTCCGACGACGTGGACGAAGACGCGGACGCGGAGTAAGCGCCGAGTCGGCGGCGAAAACGCGTCGCCGTTCTCGTTTCGAGTGCTCGGACGAGCGTTCAGCGCCGAGTGGAAACCTGCTATCGGAGCGACCGAGCGGAGTGATTCTGTCGTTGTCGTCGGTACAGTTGAGCGAAGCCGATGGTTCCGAGTATCCCCGTGACGACGCCGACAGTCGTCGATACCCGCCGTGTTCGGTACTGCTGACGGTGGGTGACTGTTGCCGCGAACCGACGGCGAGATTCACCGGAAATCCGGTGTGTCGTCTCGATGAATCGTTAGAGGATGCGCTTGCCGAGGCCGCTGGCGGCGAGTTCCGTCGCCAGCGCCGCCGTCTCGTTGTGCTCGTCGAGGACGGGGTTCACCTCGACCAGTTCCAGAGAGCGGAGCGCATCGGTCTCGGCCACCCGTTCGAGCGCGAAGTGCGCCTCGCGGTAGGTGACGCCGCCGCGGACGGGCGTCCCGACGCCGGGCGCCTCGCGGGGGTCCAGCCAGTCCAAATCGAGGCTGGCGTGGACGCCGTCGGACGCCGCGCAGGCCACGTCAAGGGCGTCGTCGACGACGGCGTCGATGCCGCGTTCGTCGATATCCGACATCGTGTAGGCGGTCACGTCGCTGTCGCGGATGGCCTCGCGTTCGGTGTCGTCGACGGAGCGCAGGCCGACGATGGCGACGTGTTCCTCGGAGAGTCCGGCGGCGTTCGCCCACGGCGTGTCGGCGAAGTCGCCGACGCCGAGGAGGGCCGCCAGCGGCATCCCGTGGACGTTTCCGGAGGGCGACGTGCTCGGGGTGTTGAAGTCGCCGTGCGCGTCGAACCAGACGAGACCCACCTCGGCGTCGCGCGCGGACCCCGTCACGGAACCGATGGCGACAGAGTGGTCGCCGCCGAGAACCAAGGGCGTCTCCCCGCCTTCGAGGGCGGCGGCCACCCGGTCGGCCACCGAGGTGACCACCTCCCGCGTCTCGCGGAGGAACTTCGCGTTCCCCTCGGAGGGCGCTTCGGCCTCGGGGTCCCGCGCCTCCGCCGGCGGCGCGGTCACGTCGCCGTCGTCGACGACGGTGAGTCCCGCGCCGTCGAGTTCGGCCGCGAGGCCGCCGTAGCGGATGGCGGAGGGACCCATGTCGACCCCGCGTCGGTTCGCGCCGTAGTCGGTCGGTGCGCCGATGATTCTCACCGTGTTCGTCATCGTAGAAGGTGCGGCCAGGGGACGGGTAGTGGTTCCGGTTCGAGAAGGGAGGTGCGGCGGTCAGACGGCCGCGGCCGACGGAGAACCGACGAGGACGCCGGTCGCGTCGTCGGTCGCGTTATCGGCCGCGTCGTCGGCGTCCTCCACCGTGCGACCGAACAGGCCGGCGAGTCTCCGGTAGGCGTCGGAGAACCAGTCCGCGACGGGGGTCGACGAGTCCGCTTCGGCCGCGGCGCGCTGGTAGTCCTGGGTGTGGACCTCGACGGCGACGTTCTGCCCGGTGACGTCCTGTACCCGCCCCTGCATGTCCGTGGCGAGATCCGGATGCCTCGTGTCGGCGTCGCTGACGACGGTGACGGTGACGCTCTCGGGCGAGGCGAAGACGCCGGGGTCGTCGTACTGCGCGGCGACGCCGACGAGTTCGAGACCGTCGTACTCCTCCTGTGCGAGCGTGGTCTGCACGCCGGCGTTCACGTCCTGCTCGAAGGTGAGATGCGAGTAGGTTGCGGCGCCGGTGGCCGCCGCGACGGCGACGAACCCGACGACGACGAGGGCGTAGCCGGCCGTCCGGACGCTCGGTCCGAGGTCCCGCCACGTGCTGGCGACGACCGACGAGCGGTAACCGAGGGCGACCAGCGCGAGGTACGCCGCGATGTTGATGAACACGATGTTCATCAGGAGGAGGACGACGGCGCCGAGGACGAGAACGGGTTGGCCCCAGACGGTGCCGACGGCCGCCGCGGCGACGGACGGAACGATGGCGGCGGCGACGGCGACGCCCGCGATGGAGACGGGAAGGTCCGTCGCCAGCGCCAGAGCACCCGCCGCCCCCGCGGCGATAGCGATGGCGAGGGCCAGAAGCGTCGGCGTGATGAAGAAGCCGACCTGTTGAACGCGCGAGACGGCGAGCGTGGACGGGACGAACAGCGTCCAGCGGACGGCGTAGGCGACGGCGACGGCGCTGACGGCGGCGACGACCAGACCGAGCGCCTGGTCTTTGACGCTCTGGATGAGCATCGGCCGGTCGTCGATGACCGCGCCGACCGAGGCCGACAGCGACGACCCGGCGAACGGCGCGATGACCATGGCGCCGACGATGACGATGGCGGAGTTCAACAGCAGGCCGGCGGTGGCGAGCGTCGCCGAGAGCGCGGCGAACGCGAGGTAGGTCGCCCGGCCGGGCGTCAAATCCTCCGCTCGCTGCCGTATCTCGACGTGGGAGATACCTCTGTCGCCCTTCGGCCCCTCGACGAATCGCTCGGCGAGGTGGCGGTTCACCGACTCCGAGCGCTCGGCGTCGACGACGACGGTGTAGGCGTCCTCGTCGAGGCCGTTGTCTTGGAGGTACGCGAGCACGGGGTCGACGGCGCCGTCGGGGACCGGTACCTCGACGAACGCGCTGTCGACGCGTTCTGCGTCCGGGACGACGGCGTACGTCGCCTCCTCCCCGTCGAGAGCGGCGACGACGGAGTCACGCGTCTCGTCGTCCACCCGGACACGAATGAGTCGCACGAGGGAGTGTCACTGGCGCGGGGGAATGAGCGTTCTGGCCGGTGAGACGAACGTTTCGGCCAGTCGTCAGGCTCCCGCCGGCGGCGAGTCGCGCACCGTGCGACCGCCAGTATCCTCAAGACGGCGAGCGCCGTGGTTCGAGTCGATGCGGTTGATAAAGCTCCTCGTGAGCGAGGAGTCGCGGTCGACGGTCATCGATATCTTAGAGTCGGAAAACATCGACTTCGTCGTCACGAAGAACGCGACGGAGCGAGGCGATACGGTGCTGGTGGAGTTTCCGCTCCCCACGCAGGCGGTCGAGTACGTCATGGGCGAACTCCGCGACGCGGGCGTCGACGACCGGGAGTACACGATAATCGCCAGCGCGGAGACGGCGAAGACTCGGAGCTACCACGAACTCGAAGACCGGTTCGTCGCCGGCGCCGAGGAGGACGACGCCGTCGCGCGCGAGGAGATTCGAGCGAAGGCGCTCGACATGCACCGGAACCCGCTGACGTACTACGCGCTGACGATATTCAGCGCCCTCGTCGCCGCCGCGGGGTTGCTGATGGACTCGCCGGCCGTCGTCGTCGGCGCCATGGTCATCGCCCCGCAGGTCGGGTCGGCGCTCATCTCCGCCGTCGGCATCTCGCTGAACGACCGGCGGATGATACGGATGGGGTTCACCCAGCAACTGCTCGGGTTCGGCGCCGCCGTCGCGGGCGCGTTCCTTCTCGGGATGACGCTGAAATCCGGGCAGATAGTCACCTCGATGCTCGACGTCTCGACGGTCGGTCAGATCAGCAAGCGTATCTCGCCGGGCTTTCTCTCGGTGCTGGTCGGCCTCTGTGCGGGGTCGGCGGGCGCGTTCGGGTTGGCGACGGCGCTGCCCGTCTCGCTCGTGGGCGTCATGATCGCCGCCGCCCTCATCCCCGCCGCCGCCGCCGTCGGCATCGGGATGGCGTGGGGCCTCCCGAGCGTCGCCCTCGGGGCCGGCCTCCTTCTCGTCGTCAACGCCGTCGCCGTCAACGTCTCGGCGTTCTCGGTGCTGTGGTATCTCGGCTATCGCCCCGAGGCGTGGGACGACGAGGCACGCGCGGCGATGGACGACGGCGAGGACGGCGCGGGGTCGTCGGCCGAACGGATGGACGACGGCGCCGGCGAGTCGGTGAGCCGCGGGGTTCGAAAGTACGTCCCGGCGGCCGTCGCCCTCACCTGTCTCCTCGCCGTGCTCCTCGGCGCGGGCGGTCTCCTGTTCGGACAGGTCGCGTTCGACAACGCCGCTAACGGCGCCGTCGAGGACGTCATGGAACAGCAACGGTACGACGAACTCGACCTCACGTCCGTCCGGACCGAGGTCGGCATGGTTCGGTACGTCGGCGAGACGCCGGAGGTGAGCGTCGTCGTCGTGCGCCCGGTGGACGAACCGTACCCGGCGCTGGCCGAGGCGGTCCGCCAGCAGGTACAACAGGAGACCGACCGCGACGTGCGCGTCTCCGTGGAGTTCGTCGACGGGCAGAGCGCGGGCGTCGACGAGGAGCGTTCCGAGAAACTGCGACACCCCGGCGAGACCCGCCCGGTCGGCGCCACCGCCGCGACCGCCGCGTCGGTCTGAGACGCTCGGTTTCCGACGCCGCCCGACGCCGCGTTCCGGCCACCGGTACACGTTTGTCTCACGTACGAGCGAGAGAAACACGTAAAGTCAAGACAGTCCGACGACGGCGCGACGAATCGCCCGCCGCAACCACGTTTTGTGAAAATACTGCACAGAAACCGTCGAAAATCGTAGTACAGCGACCGGATTGTACTGTTCATCCATCGGATTTAAGGACGTATACGGCGAACGTTCTTCTATGTCATCGATCGAGCTGACTTCTAGTCAGAAAACGATTCTGACGGCGTTGATCAACCTCTACCGTCAGTCGGAGGACGCCGTCAAAGGCGAGGATATCGCCGAAGAGGTGAACCGAAACCCCGGAACCATCCGAAACCAGATGCAGAGCCTGAAAGCGCTGCAACTGGTCGAAGGCGTCCCCGGTCCGAAAGGCGGCTACAAGCCGACCGCGAACGCCTACGAGGCGCTGGACGTCGACCAGATGGACGAACCCGCCGCCGTCCCCCTGTTCCACGAGGGCGAGGCCGTCGAAGGCGTCAACGTCGACGAGATAGACCTCTCCTCGGTCCACCACCCCGAACTCTGCCGCGCGGAGATTCACGTGCAGGGGTCGGTTCGCGACTTCCACGAGGGCGACGAGGTGCGCGTCGGCCCGACGCCGCTCTCGAAACTCGTCATCGAGGGCATCGTCGACGGCAAGGACGACACGAGCAACATCCTCATCCTCCGCATCGAGGACATGCGCGCCCCCGAAGGCGAACCCTCGCACTGAGCGAAGCCCTCGCGGTGCGCGTTCGAGCGCACCGCCCGGAAACCGCCGCGCGGCCCGGAGAGCACCGGCCGCACACCCCTGGGTCCGCCGTCTCGTCTCTCCTCTAAGCCCCTCCGAATGCTCTCGTTTCGCAACTCCGAGAGCTTCCGCTCTCGGAGAGCGCGGAAAGACGAAACGTAAAACGGGCGTTCAGCCGGCGACGTCCGGATTCAGAGGTCGTCCCACGCTTCGAGCGCGCGGCGGGGCGTCGTCACGTCGGCGATCCAGCGCGCGGCGATACCCTTTTTGAGCGTCCGCGCCGCCGGGCCGCCGAAGACGTTCGGCGGAATTTCGCCGAGGCCGGGCACCTTGACCGCGTGGGCGACGGCGTCCTCGCCGACGGAGATGACCGTCCCCTTGTCCTTGTGGTCCCACGTCTTCAGGGGCTGACCCTTCGTGGCGCGGGCGACGTTCTCGCCGGCGACTTCCGCGGCCTGCCAGGCGGCCTGCGCCGTCGGCGGCGCGATGGCGTCGTCGCCCTGTTCGACGAGGGCGGAGTCGCCGAGGGCGAACACGTCGTCGTCGCTCGTCTTGAAGTCCTGCTCGGCGAAGATGCGGTTCGAGCGCTCGTCCTTGTCGAGTTTCGACTCGGCGACCTCTTTCTGACCCGTGATACCGCCGGTCCAGAGGAGCACGTCGTAGTCGAGTTCCTCGGGGTCCTCGTCCTCGCCGCCGCCGAGGTAGATGTTCTCCTCGTCGACCTTCGAGATGAAATCGCCCGTCAGAATATCGATGTCGCGCGCTTCGAGGCGCTTTCGGAGCGCACCCTGCAGTTCGCGGTCGTTGCCGGGGAACACCTCGTCGAGGCCTTCGACGATGGTGATATCGAGGGGCGCGCGGTGGTCGTCGCGGTAGCCGGCTATCTCGCCGGCCGACTGGATGCCCGAGAGGCCCGCACCGCCGACGATTATCTTCGCGGGGTCGTCCTCGGAGGCCTCCTCGGCGGCCGCCTTGACCTCGCTGTGAATCTCGCGGGCGTCGTCGAGGCTCTTGAGTTCGAGGGAGTGCTCTTCGAGACCCTCGATACCGTAGAACGCCGTCGCGGAGCCGAGACAGACGAGGAGGTAGTCGTAGTCGACCTCGCCGTCTTCGAGTTCGACGGCCTTCCCGTCGACGTCGACGTTCTCGACGTGGCCCTTGACGAACTCCGTCTCGGGTTCCTTTATCTCGTCGACCGGGATTGCGACCTTCGACTCGACGCTCGGGTCGCGGATGCAGCGGTGGGCCTCGTGGAGGACGAGGTGGTAGTCGTTTTCGGAGACCCAGGTGAGTTCCGCATCCGAATCGAGTTCTTCTTCGAGTCGTTTGACGGCGCCGGTACCCGCGTAGCCGGAACCGAGGACGACGACCTTCGTACTCATATGTGTGACTCTGCGTAGGCATCAGATAAAGGGGCTTTGGAACGTGATTCGGAGCGAATCGCCCGCCTGCGCCGTGGTGCGGAGAAAGTTGCCGGTGATTCGGCCCCGGATAAAGCCCTCCCGCGTCGTCGGAGAGGAGACGAGTCGCGCCTACTCAAGCGACAGGCCAGCGTGCCATCGGTCGACCCCCGCCTCGCGTTTGACCTCGTCCATCTTCGCCAGCAGGTGGACCGCGAGGCTGGCCGTCTTCACGGCGCGCGACTCCCCCTCGGTGCGGAACTCGCCCGTGACGCGGTTGGCGTACACCGAGCAGACGGCGCCGGCGCGGAGGCCGTAGACGTTCGCGACGGTGAGAAGCGTCGCCGCCTCCATCTCGATGTTCTTCACGTTCGCCTCGCGCAGGTCCTCGACGAGCGACTCCGACCCGGCGGCGCGGAACCCCTCGAATCCGGGGCGACCCTGCCCGGTGTAGAAGGAGTCGGCGCTCATCGTGATGCCGACGTGGTAGTCGTAGCCGAGTCGTTCGGCGGCGGCGACGAGGGCGGAGACCACCTCGTGGTCCGCGACGGCGGGGTAGTCCTCGCGGACGTACTCCTTGGAGGTGCCCTCCTGTCGGACCGCGCCGGAGGTGATGACCAGGTCGCCGACGTCCATCTCGGGTTGGATGGCGCCGCAGGAGCCGACTCTGATGAGCGTCTCGGCGTCGACGCGCGCGAGTTCCTCGATGGCGATGGCCGCCGACGGGCCGCCGATGCCGGTAGAGGTAACGGAGATTGGCGTCCCCTCGTACGTCCCCGTGGCCGTGCGGTACTCGCGGTGGTAGGCCTGTTCCTCGGCGTCGTCCCACAGCGCGGTCACCTTGTCGACCCGTTCGGGGTTGCCCGGCAGGAGGACGGCGTCGGCGACGTCCCCGGCCGAGAGTTCGATGTGGTACTGGACCTCGCTGTTCGGGTCCTCGCTGTCGTCCATACCCCTCGTGCGTGGAGAGAGGTTGAAGTGCTTGTGCTTCGGGTCACCGCTCGGAGCGCACCTACCCCTCCGACCGGCGACTCACTCCCGATTGCGTTCGGCCGCCTCCAAGGTGTCCAAGGAGATGGTGTTCGGCAGGAGTTCGCCGAGCGCGTACTCCGTCACCTCCCCGTCGCCCTCGTCGCAGACGACGGGCAGGTCCTCCTCGCAGAACTCCGCGAGCGTCTGCCGGCACATCCCGCAGGGGGTGACGCCGTCGCGGGCGCCCGAGGAGACGGCGAGGCGGTCGAACTCGCGGTGTCCCTTCTTCACCGCCTCCGCGACGGCGACTTCCTCGGCGTGGAGGCTGTTCGAGTAGTTCGCGTTCTCGATGTTACAGCCGACGAACACCTCGCCGTCGGCCGTCCTGAGCGCCGCGCCGACGCGGTACTCGGAGTAGGGGACGTGGGCCTGTTCGAGGACGTCGCGGGCGCGTTCGACGAGTTCGTCGGACATGGGAACCGAGTTTCCCTCGCGGGCGTTTGTAGCTTGCCCTGCGGACCGAAGGGCAACGGCCAAGCGTGCCGGCCCCCAACACCCGGTGTGTCATCTGAATCCGACACCGTCACGGAACCGGTGACGTCGACGGCCGAGGACGGCCGCGGCCGGTCCATCCTGCTGGCCGTCGGCGTCAGCGTCGTCGCCCTCTCGGGCGTGCTCGGTTTCTTCATCGGGAGCAACGGCGCGGAGGCCGTCCCCCGGTCGGCGCTGTTCGGCGGTCTGCTCGTCATCCCGACGACGCCGCTGTCGATGACCGCCTACGCCGTCACCCTCTCGACGCTGGTGCTCGCCGTTCTGTTCGGTCTCGTCGAACTCGCCTCGCGGATGGAAGGCGACCGCTGAGACCGCTGAGGCCGCGGAGTCACGGGGAGCGAGGGAGCGTGGCCCGGCGGGTCGAAGACTCGGAGGGTCGAAGAGTCGAAGAGGCGCGGCGCTTTTACCGATGGGCGCCCGACGACGACCATGCGCAGTCCCGGCACCGCCCCCGCAGACGCAGACGACGAGGGGAAGGGCGAGGAGGCGGCGTTCGACGAGGAGTTCGACCCGGACGCGCCGCTCCAACCCGACTCGGGGGGACGGAACCGAAAACGCGCCGTCCTGGCCGTCCTGCCCTTTCTGGGCATCGGTCTCTTCACCGTCCTGCTCCTACTGGGGTGGGGACTCGAACCGCTCTGGGCGTTCGCCATCCTCCCGCCCATCCTGTTCTGTAGCGTCCTCGCCTACATCGTCTTCAGTTCGGACTTTCTCGAAGACCGGACCTGAAGTCGAGGGTCCGAGGGTCGACCGACCGCGTCCGGACGCTACCGTCCGGTGTCGTACTTGTGCGTCGTCTCCTCGGGGTCGATGCCGAAGTCCTCGGCCGTCTCCTCTATCGACACCTCGCCCGGGTCGGGTTCGTCGGCGGGGGTCGCCCGCTTGAACCGGTCGCGGTACGCCTCGGGCATCTCGAACGCCTCCGGGTCGACCCGCAACGCGATGGCGTCGTCGCCGCGTTCCGCGCGGACCGCGTCGAGGCGTTCGCGGAGAACCGGCGGGAGGTCGTCGCCGTCGACCGGTTCGAAGCCGAAGGTGAGGAAGTAGTCCGGTTCGACGGTGAACGTGTAGACGCGGTCGAACTCGGCGTCGTCCGCCTCCGCGACCAGTCGCTCGACGACGTGCGCGCCGACACCCTGCCCGCGCCAAACGTCGAGCGTGAGGACGAAGGCGAGTTCGCAGAACTCCTCCTCGTCGGTCTGGTGGACGCGGACGCGGCCGAGTCCCGCTTTGGCCCCGCTCTCCTCGTCGAGGGCGATGACGTAATCGCGGGACCGGAACGCCGGGTCTTCGAGCCCCGACTCCTCGATGCGGTCGAGCAACCAAACCTCGTCTCGGTTCTTGGCGTCCCGTACGTACATGGACGCGAGTACGACACCGCTCCGAAAAGAAGTTGCGGGGTCGAAGTGTCAGTACGGGATGAAGATGAGGCCCACCGCGAGGAACGGAATCAGGAGGAGCATCATCGTCACGCCGTAGCCGAACATGTCGCGGGCGCGCATCCCCGTGATGCCGAGGAGAGGGAGCGCCCAGAACGGTTGCAGGAGGTTGGTGTGGGCGTCGCCGACGGCGTAGGCGACGGTGGCCTGCCCGGCGGGGACGCCGAGTTCGTTCGCCGCCTGCAGGACGGTGGTGCCGATGACCGTCCACTCGCCGCCGCCGGATGGGACGAACACGTTGACGACGCCGGCGGTTATCCACGCGACGGCCGGGAACGTCGCCGGCGTCGACAGCGAGACGAGCGCCTCGGCCATCGTCTCCGAGAGCCCGGAGTTGTTCATCATGCCGATGATGCCCGCGTAGAGGGGAAACTGGAGGACGATGCCGCCCGTCGAGGAGATGGCCTCGTAGAACTGCTCCTGATAGGCCTTCGGTCGGGTGTACAGCGCGAGGCCGAGGAATAAGAAGAGGAAGTTGACGAGGTTGAGGTTCAGCGCCGAGAGGCCCTGCGTGGCGAAGGTGTACCCGGCGAAGACCACGCCCGTGAGGGCGATTATGCCGCCGACGACGCGGCTCTGGTTTATTTTCTCGCCCGTGGTGGTCGGGTTCGAGTCGGCACCCGTCGCATCCGTTCCGGTGGCGTCGCCCCCGTCCGCGGACGCCCCGAACAGTTCGGACTCGGGAACGTACTCGGTTATCGGCTGGGCGTTCGAGCGCTCCGGCGCGAGGAGGTACAGCACCACGGAGGTGTAGAGGATGCCGGTGACGACGAGCGTCAGCGTGTAGGGGTGAAACACCGTCTCCGAGGTGGGAATCAGTCCCTCGACGATGCCCTGTTCGACGAAGACGTTACCGGGCGTGTTCATCAGGAGGGGGGCGGACCCGGCGAGACCCCAGTGCCACGTCAGACCCATGCCCATGTAGCCGGCGAGGCAGAGCAGCGGGTAGTGGACCTGTAGGTTCGTCTTCGCGGCCTGCCGCCCCATCTCGCGGGCCATCACCGCGCCGACGATGAGGCCGAGGCCCCAGTGGACCCACGCGACGGTCATCGAGATGACGCCGACGAGGACGGCGGCCTGCTTGCCGTCGTTCGGGAGCGACGTCAGCCACTCGATGCCGCCGCGGACGACGGGGTGGTACGCGAGGGCGTAGCCGGTGACGAGGATGAGCACCATCTGCATGGCGAAATCGAGCAGCACCCAGAAGCCGTCGTACCAGTATCCCACGAGGGCGAACGGACTCGCCCCCTCGACGACGACGGCCCCGACGAAGACGACGTAGCTGAGGAGGATCGCGAACAGGAACGGACTCGGCATCACCCGTTCGACGACGCTCGACATCCGGGCGCCGAAGCGCTGAATCGGCGACCCGCCGGCTGAGTCTGTCGACATAACGCGAGGACGGTCATCCGAGATATAAATGAACGTTCCGGAAGAACCCGACGCGCATCATCGTTCGGGGAAGTTACTTCAGCGGACGCGACGATGTCAGGACGTGATGGAGGTACCCGACACGGACGAGGTGGTCCACGAACCGTCCCGGGAGTTCGCGGAGTCGACGAACGTCCACGCGTTCATGCGCGAGTACGGTATTTCGGACTACGAGGAACTGATACGGCGAACGAGCGAGTCGGTCGACGGCGTCGACGAGTCGGGCGTCGAGTGGTTCTGGGACGAACTCGTCGACTACCTCGGCGTCGAGTTCTACAGCGACTACGACGTCGTCCGCGACGACGCCGACGGCCCGCAGTTCTCCGATTGGTACCCCGGAGGAACGATAAACGTCGCGCACAACGCCGTCGACAGACACGGCGCCCCCGACGCGGAGAACCGGAACAAAGCGGCGCTCATCTGGGAGGGCGAACCGGGCGACCAGCGGACGGTGACGTACCACGACCTCTATCGGGAGTCGAACCAGGTGGCGAACGTCCTCGAATCCTACGGGGTGGAGACGGGCGACACCGTCGGCCTCTACATGCCGATGGTGCCCGAAGTCGTCTCTATCCTCTACGGCTGTCTGAAAGTCGGCGCCATCGCCGTCCCCATCTTCTCGGGGTTCGGCGTAGACGCGACGGCGACGCGCATCGAGGACTCCGGGTGTTCGGTGCTGTTCACGGCGGACGGCTTCTACCGCCGGGGGAGCGAGGTGACGCTGAAGGAGTCGGCGGACCGGGCGATACGACAGGCGGGGCAGGTCGAACACACGGTCGTCTACGACCGCATCGGTCTGGAGGCGAGCGAGGACCGTGCTATCACGTGGACCACGCGCGACGAGTGGTGGGACGAGACGGTCGCCGAGGCGGACGACGAGTACGAGACGAAAAAACTCCCCTCCGCGCAGGAGTCAATGCTCCTCTATTCGTCGGGGACGACGGGGACGCCGAAGGGCATCGTCCACACCCACGCCGGCCTCCTGATGCAGACGGCCAAGGAGATATTCTTCGGGTTCGACCACAAGCCCACGGACCGCTTCTTCTGGGTGTCCGACATCGGGTGGATGATGGGACCGTGGACCCTCATCGGGAACCACACCTTCGGCGGGACGGTGTTCATGTACGAGGGCGCCCCCGACCACCCTGAACCCGACCGCTTCTGGGACATGATCGAACGGCACGGCCTCACCGTGTTCGGCATCTCGCCCACCGCCGTCCGCGCCCTGCGGAAGTACGACGACGAGTTGGTCACCCGACACGACCTCTCGACGCTCAGACTGCTCGGGTCGACGGGCGAACCGTGGGACCCCGAGTCGTGGATGTGGTTCTACGAGCACGTCGGCGGCGGCGAGACGCCCATCATGAACATCTCCGGCGGCACCGAGATATGCGGCTGTTTCCTCATGCCGATGCCGAACCAGCCGCTCAAACCGTGTAGCCTGGGCGGCCCCGGCCTCGGGATGAGCGTCGACGTCGTCGACGAGACGGGCGAGAGCATCGCCGACGCGCACGAACGCGGCTACCTCGTTGCGCGCGACTCCTGCCCCTCGATGACCAAGAGCCTCTGGAGCGGCGACGAGCGCTACCTGGAGGAGTACTGGTCGACCTTCGAGGACATGTGGGACCACGGCGACTGGGCGCAGAAGGACGAGGACGGCTTCTGGTTCCTCCACGGCCGCGCGGACGACGCGCTGAACGTCGCCGGGCGGAAGGTCGGTCCCGCGGAGATAGAGGGCGTCCTCATCGAACACGAGGCGGTGAATCAGGCGGCCGCCGTCGGCGTCGACGACGAGACGACGGGCACCGCCGTCGTCGCCTACGTCGTCCTCGAAGACGGCTTCGAACCGTCCGACGGCCTCCGCGAGGAACTGCGCGAACTCGTCGGCGAGGAGCAGGGCAAACCGTTCCGCCCGCGGGAACTCCTGTTCGTCGGCGAGTTCCCGAAGACGCAATCGGGCAAGATAATCAGACGCGCCATCGCCGCGGTGCACGAGGATGAGGACCCCGGCGACCTCTCCAGCATCGAGAACCCCGACTCCTTGGATGAGATTCGGAGCGCCCGGTAGCGAGAGCGGCAGGGAGGAAAGAAGCGCTCTCAGAGGACGTCCGCGGGGGACACCGACCGCCCCTCCGGACCGTCACCGACGGCCACGTCGCCGACGGTGTCCGAGTCGGGGAAGGTGACGACTGCGCCGACGAGAACCGGCGCGACGAGGCCCGCGGCGACGGCTCCCGGCCGTTCGAGGGAGTCGCGGACGACCACCTCCTCGCCGGCCATCATCTCCCCGCTCTCGACCGCCGTGGCCGCCGCATCGAGCAGTTCCGCGTGGGAGTACGTCCGTCCGTCCGCTCGAAGCGCCGCGTCGTCGGCGGCGACGGTCGCGGGGTGGACCGCGGGGTTCTCGCTCCACACCTCCTGCTCCCAGTGGGTCGTCTCGGGACGTTCGGGCGAGCCGCCGTAGACGGCGAGTTTGCACCCCGGCGGGAGGTCGAACTCGCCCTCGCGGTCGACGCCGACGAGAGTGGCCCGCGGCGCGTCCGCCGGCGCGGCCGAACCCGTCGGGTCGAGGTGGAACGTCGTCGCGGCCCCCAACTGCGCCGCACCGTAGAACGCCAGCACCGGTTCCGGCAGGGGGTCGGGGGCGACGGCCACCGTCTCGCCGCCGCGGACGCCGAGGTACCGCAGGACGTTACCCGCCTTGTACGTCGTCGTCACGAAGTCGTAGTAACTGTAGGACCGGCCGGCGTCGCGGGCCCGGAGGGCGGGCGCGGACGTCCGCCGGTCGCGCGCGACGAGGTCGCCGAGGACGGTCGGGTCTGCCGGCCGCGACGGCGGGGCGTCGGGAGTCACACCGGGGAGAGGAACCGTCCCGCAAAAATCCCGTCGCCGCGAAATCAGTCGGTTTGCGGAACTGTCTCCGAGAGTCATGCCAACAATTATCGTGACAGTCGCCATGGTCTATAAAATGACATAATACCCGGCGAACCGCAGTACGGAGTGGTGACATAAATTGTCGATGCGAGCCGTGGTCTACCAAGGACCACACGAGGTGGCGGTCGAGGACGTGGACGAACCGGAACTGCAGCACCCGAACGACATCATCGTCGACATCACGACGTCGGCCATCTGCGGGTCGGACCTACACATGTACGAAGGTCGGACCGACGCCGACCCCGGTATCGTCTTCGGGCACGAGAACATGGGCGTCATCGAGGAAGTCGGCGACGGCGTTAGCTCCCTCGAAGAGGGAGACCGCGTCGTCCTGCCGTTCAACGTCGCCTGCGGGTTCTGTGAGAACTGCGAGAACGGGAAGACGGGCTTCTGTACGAACGTCAATCCCGGGTTCGCCGGCGGAGCCTACGGCTACGTCGCCATGGGTCCGTACAAGGGTGGGCAGGCCGAAAAGCTGCGAGTCCCGTACGCCGACTTCAACGCGCTGAAGCTTCCCGAGGGGACCGAACACGAGGACTCCTTCGCGCTCCTCGCGGACATCTTCCCGACGGGGTGGCACGGCACACGACTCGCCGACCTCCAACCCGGCGAGTCCATCGCCATCTACGGCGCCGGGCCGGTCGGGACGATGGCCGCCTACAGCGCGAAGATTCAGGGCGCCTCCGAGATTTACATCGTCGACCGCGTCGAGAGCCGACTCGACCTCGCGGAGGAGCACTGCGACGCGGTTCCCATCAACTTCGAGGAGAAAGACCCCGTCGAGCAGATCAAGGAGATGCACGGCGGCGGCGTCGACAAGGGCGTCGACGCGGTCGGCTATCAGGCCATCGACTCCGATAAGGAGGGCGACTCGGCGTACGACCCCGCCCGCGAGAACCCGGCGGTCGTGCTCAACAACCTCATCCACACCGTCCGTCCGACGGGCCAACTCGGCATCGTCGGCCTCTACGTCCCCTCGGACCCCGGCGCACCGGACGCGATGGCCGGACAGGGACGACTCGGCATCGACTTCGGGAAACTCTTCGAGAAGGGCCAGAAACTCGGCACCGGCCAGTGCGACGTGAAGTCCTACAACCGTCAGCTCCGCGACCTCATCATCGAGGGGAAGGCGGACCCGAGCTTCTACGTCTCCCACCGCGTGGGCCTCGACGAGGCGCCCGAGATGTACGAGCGCTTCGACAACCGCGAAGAGGGCGTCACGAAGGTCCTCCTCGAACCGTAGGTAGTCCCGTTGGGAGCCGTCCGGTTCACACTTTTTTTGGCCTCACCTCAGGCGCGTAGCCACGCCTTCGGGTGCTCCTCGCGCAGGTGGTCGTGGTACATCTCGACCATCTCGGAGTAGGAGGCGGCGAGGGCCTCCCACTCGCAGTGCTCACAGCGACCCGTGATGGAGGTGCGATTCGGAGGCGTTCGGTCGCTCATACTGTCGAGGGGGTCCCGACCGGGGATATACCTTCGGACGACGCCGCTCCGCGACGTTGAGCGCCGGCGCGAACAACTATTATGTGCGTCCCGCGCGTCCGAAACAATACGATGTGTATCTACTGCACCCTGATGTACGACGAGGGCTGGGGCGGACTGCTCGAGTACGACGACGTGTATCAGGAGGCGCAGGCGGCCGAAAGAGCGCGGGAGTCCAACTACGGCTTCGACGAGTCGTGGGACGAACTCAGAGAGCAGGTCACGCCCGCGGGAACGGGTCGCTGACGGCGCTCTCGCCCGCGTCGACGTCCGCCATCTCCTCGTCGGTACAGAGACACTCGTCCAACTGCGCTCGAATCGCCTCCTCCTCCACGTCCGCGCCGATGAACACGAGTCGCGTCGCCGGGTCGTCGTCGTCGCGCCACTGCCCGATGGGTCCGGCCGTCACCGACGGGCCGGCGCGGTTCAACCCCATCACCGTATCCGGCCGCGTCGAGAGCAGGAAGAAGCCCTTCGCGCGGTAGACGCCGGAGGGCCACTCGTCCATCCACGCCTCGAAGCGTTCGGGGTCGAACGGGCGTTCGGACTCGTAGCAGAACGAGGTGACGCCGTGGGCGTTCCCGTTCCCGTGGTCGTGGTCGTCGTGTTCGTGCGACTCGGCGAGGCGTCGCTTCCACCCGGCGGAGCGCCTGACGGCGTCGAAGTCGAACAGACCGGTGTCGAGCACCGTCTCCGGGGCGATGTCCGAACGGGTCGTCCGGTGGAGACCCGCCCGCGGTTGCAGTTCGCGGACGACGCTCTCGATGTTCTCCAGGGCGTCCTCGGGGACGAGGTCGCACTTGTTCAATAAGAGTACGTCGCAAAACTCCACTTGGTCCACGAGCACGTCGGCGAGTTCCCGGCCGCTCTCGCTTCCCCGCTCCTCGTCCTCGTTCGGACGCTCCGTCTCGGGGTCGAACTCCTTCCAGAAGCCGTAGGCGTCGAGCACGGACACCATCGTGTCGAGGCGGTAGCGTTCGGACACCGCCTCCTCCTCCAGAAACGTCCGCGCGATGGGAAGGGGTTCGCTGATGCCCGAGGCCTCGACGAGCAGGCAGTCGAACGAGCGCTCCTCGGCCAGACGGACCACCTCGGTCGCCAAATCGTCCTTGAGCCGACAGCAGACGCACCCGTTCGTCAGTTCGATCACGTCGTCGTCGGCCCCGGCGACCAGTCGGGCGTCGACGTTGACCTCGCCCATGTCGTTGACGAGGACGGCGACGTCGTGGTCGGTCTGCTTCTCCAGAACGTGGTTCACGAGCGTCGTCTTACCCGCACCGAGCGTCCCGCTGACGATAGTCACGGGTATCTCGTCGTCGTCGCCGAGAGTCATCACTCCGTGTGGAGGGGGCGAAGCAAAATAACGTTCCGGAATCGTCGAATTCGAAGAACCGCGGGGGGTCGGGCGCGGCGGACGACCGCCGAGAGCGGCCCCGGCGGGGTATCGACGCGATACCGACGCGACCCCGTCGTCGCCGTCTACGGCGCGCCGGCGACGACCAGTCGGCTCTCTTCGGACCCGTTCTCCAACTGCCTGCTCGCGTCGGGCGAGACGCGCACGGCGTCGCCGGGTTCGAGGTCGACCGACTCGCCGTCGACGTGGAGCGTCGCGCCGCCCTCGACGAGGTAGTACACCTCTTCGTGGTCCTCGTCGGCGTGGTCGTGCTCCATGCCGGTCCAGTCGGGGTCGGCCTCGACGACGGTGAATCCGAGGTTCTCGGCGTCGAGTTCCTCGCGCAGGAAGAACATCCCGTCGGCCTTCTCGCCTCCGTCACGGTAGTTGGCTTTGGTGTGCGACATCCACGCGTGGCTACGGTCGAGAGACGTATGCAACTACTGGCACCGGACGTGCGTTCGGAGTTCCAGCGAAACCTGACAGTCTCGTTCGGGTGCCGAAAGAAATCAGGTAGTTGATCAGTGTCGGCGGGAGAGAACGGCCACGGAAACGTCCCGGTCCCACGAACGGGAGCGTCCGGCGTGAGCGAGGAGGAGAGACCGACTACAGCGAGTTCTTGATCTTCTCGAAGAAGCCCTCTTTCACGTCGACCTCCTCGCCGCCGGCCTCCGCGAACGCTTCGAGCGCCTCTCGCTGTTCTTTGTTCAGGTTCTCGGGGGTCACCACCTGCACCTGCACGTGGAGGTCGCCGTTGCCTCGGCCGCGGAGGTGCGGCATCCCCTCGCCGCGGACGCGGAACGACTCGCCGCTCTGCGTCCCGTCCGGAATCTCGAACTCCGTCGTCCCGGTGACGGTGGGAATCTCCACCGTCGCGCCGAAGACGGCCTGCGGGAAAGAGACGGCGAGGTTGTGGTAGAGGTCGTCGCCGTCGCGTTCGAAGTCGTTGTGCTCCGCAATGGACACCTCGATGAGGAGGTCGCCGTTCGGCCCGCCGTTCTCGCCGGGCGCGCCCTCGCGTTCCATGCGGAGCGACTGGCCGTCGCGGATGCCGGCCGGGATGGTGACCGTCAGCGTCGCCTCCTCACGGACGACGCCGTCGCCGCCGCAGTGAGAACAGGACTCGCTGTACGTCTCGCCCTCGCCGCCGCAGCGTCGACAGGTCTGGGTCTGCTGGACGCGGCCGAGGGGCGTGTCGCGGACGGTCGTGGTCTGGCCCTGTCCGTTACACTCCGGGCAGGTGTTCACGTCGGCGTCCGGCGGGTGGCCCGCACCGTCGCACTCCGGGCAGCGCTCGGGTCGCGTGACGGTGAACTGCTTTTCGACGCCCTCGTAGGCCTCTTCGAGGGTGAGGTCGACGCGCGTGCGGAGGTTCTGGCCCTGCCGCGGGCGGTTGCGGCTCTGGCCGCCCTGTCCGCCCATGCCGCCGCCGCCGAAGAACTGGTTGAAGATGTCCTCGAAGGGGTTGCCCTGTCCGCCTTGGCCGCCCATTCCGCCCATGCCCCCCATGCCGCCCATCCCGCCGGCGCCCGCGCCGCCGCCGGTACCGCCCCGCTTCTCGGCCTGCTCGAAGCGGTCGTGACCCATCTGGTCGTACTGCTGGCGGGCCTGTTCGTCGGTCAGCACCTCTTTGGCTTTCTTCACCTTCTTGAACTTCTCCTCGGCGTCGGGTTCGTCGGAGACGTCGGGGTGATACTGTGTGGCCTTCTCGCGATAGGCCTTCTTGATCTCGTCCTCGGACGCGTCTCGCGATACGCCGAGCACGTCGTAGAAGTCCTCGCTCATTCGTTGTCTGGCTTACTCGGTTGAACTACTTCAAAAGAACGGGTCGGCGACGACAGAATTCGAGCGCGAGGGGTCGACGGGCGCGTCAGTTGTCGTCGTCTTCGTCCGCGTCGTCGTCTTCGTCCGCGTCGTCGTCTTCGTCACGAGAACGCGACGCGTGCTGGTTGGCTCAGGACGAGGACTCGTCTCCGTCCTCGTCCTCGTCCTGAACATCCTCGAAGTCGGCGTCGACGTACTCGTCGTCGTCGCCGGGCTGACCGTCTTGGCCGCCCATACCGCCCATGCCGCCCATCCCGCCGGCGCCCGCGCCGCCGGGTCCGGCACCGGCGCCGCCGCCGGCCTGGGCCTGCTGGGCCTGCCCTTCGTACATCTGCTTGCCGATCTCCTGCAGTTCCTTCGAGAGCGCCTCGGTCGCGGTTTCGAGGTCCTCCTTCGTCGCGTCCTCGTCTTCGAGCGTCTCCTCGACGTCCTCGACGGCCGCTTCGATGTCGGCGCGCAGGTCGTCGTCGACCTGCTCTTCGTTCTCTTCGAGGAGCGTCTCGGCGCGCTGAACGGCGCTCTCGGCTTCGTTGCGGGCCTCGATGCGCTCGCGGCGCTCCTGGTCCTCCTCGGCGTGCTGTTCGGCCTCGTCCTGCATCTGCTCGATCTGCTCGTCGGAGAGGCCCGCGCCGCCCTCGATGGTGACGGATTCCGCGTTCCCGGAGCCTTTGTCCTCGGCCTCGACGGTGACGATGCCGTTCTCGTCGATGCTGAACGTGACCTCTATCTGCGGCGTGCCGGCCGGCGCCGGCGGGATGCCGTTCAGTTGGAACTCGCCGAGCATGTCGTTCTCCTCGGCGATTTCGCGTTCGCCCTGGAAGACGCGCACCTGGACAGACGTCTGGTTCGCCGCGGCCGTCGTGAATATCTTCGACTCCTCGGTCGGAATCGTGGTGTTCTTCTCGATGAGTCGCTCGAACAGACCGCCCTTCACCTCGATACCGAGGCTGAGCGGCGTCACGTCGAGCAGGACGATGTCGTCGACTTCGCCGCCGAGCACGCCGCCCTGAATCGCGGCGCCGAGGGCGACGGCCTCGTCGGGGTTGACGTTCTTCTTCGGTTCGGCGCCGAGTATCTCCTCGACTTTGTCGTGGACCTGCGGCATCCGGGTGGACCCGCCGACGAGGATGACCTCGTCGATGTCCTCCTTCGAGTAGCCGGCGTCTTCGAGCGCCTGCTCCGTCGGGCCGACCGTGCGGTCGACGAGGTCGGCGGTGAGCGACTCGAACTTCGCGCGCGTCAGTTTCTCTTCGAGGTGGACCGGACCGGAGTCCGTCGCCGTGATGAACGGCAGATTGACGGTCGTCTCCTTGCGCGAGGAGAGCTCAATCTTCGCCTCCTCCGCGGCGTCCTTCAGGCGCTGGAGCGCCTGTCGGTCCTCGCGGAGGTCGATGTTGTGGTTGTTCTGGAACTCGTCGGCCAGGTAGTCGATGATGGCCTGGTCCCAGTCGTCGCCGCCGAGGTCGTTGTCCCCGTTCGTGGCGACGACTTCGTAGACGCCGCCGCCGAGGTCCAAGACGGAAACGTCGAACGTCCCGCCGCCGAGGTCGTACACCATGACCGTCTGGTCGGAGTCGTCGTCGAGGCCGTACGCCATCGACGCGGCGGTCGGTTCGTTGATGATGCGCTCGACCTCGAAGCCGGCGATTTCGCCGGCGTCCTTCGTCGCCTGTCGCTGGCGGTCGTTGAAGTACGCCGGAACGGTGATGACGGCCTTCTCGACCTCGTCGCCGAGGTAGTCCTCGGCGTCGCGCTTGATTTTCTGGAGGATCATCGCCGAGAGCTGCTCCGGCGTGTACTCCTCGCCGTCGATGTCGACCGTGTACCCGTCCTCCCCCATGTGGCGCTTGATGGAGCGGATGGTGTGGTCGGGGTTCTGAATCGCCTGGTTCTTCGCGGGCTTTCCGACGAGTCGTTCGTCGTCCTCGGTGAACGCGACCACGGAGGGTGTGGTGCGGTCTCCCTCGGCGTTCACGATAATCTCGGGGTCTCCCCCTTCCATCACCGCGAATGCGCTGTTCGTGGTACCGAGGTCGATACCGAGAATCTTGTTGCTCGCCATCTTGACGCCAACTACTGGTCTAAATCGGTTAAAGGTTACTAGACGGGACCGCGACGGCTCTCCGGACGTGTCGCCGCCGTCTCCCGGTTTCGCCGTTCTGTCCCGCACCGCGTGACCGGGTTTTTTATCGAACCGCAGTCAGTCTCTCGCGACCCCGGTTCCCCCGCCGAACTGACGACCACCGACCGCGGTCAGCGAATCGCCTCGACGCCGTCTCCGAGAGCGGCCAGTACGTCCTCGACCACCCGCTCCCGGCCCGACGAGGCGAAGAACTCGTGGCCGCCGTCGTACGGTCGGAGGTTCGCCGCCGGCGTTCGGTCGCCGATAGCGCGGACGCTGACGATGCGGTCCGACAGCGTGCAGAACACCGCGTCGGCCGGGTCGAACGGCGGCAGGCGCGCCTGCGCGTCGACGACGGTACGGAGGAACGCCGGCGAGACTCCGCGGGGTCCCGCCTCGAACTCGGCTTCGGGCTTCAGATTCCCGATGTCGGTCCGGTCGCGGTCCGGTTCGAACAGTCGCCGCGCCGTCGGGAGGCGCAGAAAGTACGGGAGGACGGCGGACTCGAACCCTCCGCCCGGCGCCATCCCCCACCACGGACTCAAGAAAACCTGCGGGGGAACGTCGACGCGGGCGGCGAGGTGGGCGGCGACGAGTCCGCCGGTGCTGTGGCTCAACACCGCGTCGAACTCGCGGTCCTCGTAGTACGCCCGGACGGGGGCGAGATACTGGTCCTCGAAGTCCCACCCGTTCGTCGGGAGGGTGACGGCGTGGACGCGGTACTCGTCGGTCAGTCGGTCGATGAGCCACGAGACGGGGTCGTGCTCGGGTTCGTTGCCCCACCCGAGGACGAACAGGAGGTCCTCCGGGTCGTCGGGCCTCTCGTGCGGTTCGTCCGCCTCGTGGACGGAAAAGTGCATTCGGGGCGTCTCACGGAAGCGATTTCGAAAGGGGAGTCGCACGGGCGAACGTGGCGCGGGTTCGACAAAAAGCGTACGCGGCGTTCGGTTCGCCGACGGGCCGTCCGGACTACTCCCCGCCGCCGGTGCTGACGGTCACCTGCGCGGCGCGGATGACCTTCTCGCCCATCTCGTAGCCGGCCTGGTAGACGTCGGCGACGGTGCCCTCGGGTTGGCCGCTGTCCACCCGCATCATTACTTCGTGGCGCGTCGGGTCGACTTCCTCGCCGGGGTCGGGGTCGATGGTACTCACGCCCTCCGAGGAGAGGATGCGGTCGAACTCCTCCAGTGTGGATTCGATTCCCGGTCGGATGTCGGCGCCCTCCTCCTGGTCGAGGGCGCGCAGGAGGTTGTCGCGGACGGTGACGACGCGTTCGACGAAGTCCTCGGTGGCCGTCTCGCGGATCTGGTCCTGCCGCTTCTTCGCGCGCTTCTTGTAGTTCTGGAAGTCCGCCTGCGTCCGCTTGAGGCGGTTCGACAGTTCCTCGTTCTCCTCTTCTGCGGCCGCCAGTTCGGCCTCGAGTTCGTCGGCGCGTCCGCGGAGGGCGGCCACGTCCTCGGCGAGTTCCTCGTCGTACTCGGCGGCGCGCGCGACGAGGGGGTCGCCCGTCTGCCCGTTGGTGCTCGCGTTCGACGCCGCTTCGGTCTCGGACGCCGCCGCTTCGGCCCCCGCGGATGCGTCGGTCGCCTCCTCCGTCTCCGCGTCGGCGCGTTCGCCGTCCGTCGGGTCGGAAGCGTCTTCGGTCATGGTTCGAGGGAGTACCTCGCCGGGCATAAGGGTTGTAGAATCGTCCGAACCGAGGGGCCCCTGTCCGCCACAACGCGTAACTTCGCCGTGTCCGATGCAGCGGCTATGACCGATAAACCAAGTTCGCGAGACGCTGGAACCGTCTCCCGACGGACGTTTCTCGTCGGCGTCGGCGCGACGACGAGTCTCGCCGTGGGCGTCGGAACCGCGGCCGGACAGTCGACGGGGACCGAGACCGAGGCCGGGACCGGAACCGACTCGACGGGTGGCGAGCGGCGCGGTCTGGTCCCCGCCTACGAGGAGTTCAGCGGCGAGGGAGAGGCCTATCGGAACCAGTACCTCCTGATCAGCGACCCGACCGACGAGGAACCGCCGGAAGGGGCCGTCTCGAACTGCGGCGCCGCCGGGTGGAGCGCCGACGAGGCGACCACCTACGAGGTATCCATCCTCGAAAAACTCGACCAGACGACGGAGGTCATCAAGGGGACGAACTTCTACACCCCCGAGTCCGGCGGGTCGTTCGAGGTGGGGTCGACGTGGCGCATCTCCGAGGCGACGCGGTGCGGAGAACACATCGCGCTGACGCTGACGCGGGTCGACCCCGAGGAGGAGGGACTCCAGATAGACACGTCGGCCGATACGAACGTTGAGGGTTCGCTCTCGGAGGACGAGGCCGTCGGCGAGACCGAGACGAGCGCGAACTCCCCCGGGTTCGGCGTCGTCGCCGGAATCGTCGGCCTCCTCGGCGGCGCGGCGGCGCGCCTGCGGGGGGAGTAGTCCGTCCGCGCTACTGGTACATCCGGAGCGGTTGGGCCTGCGTGCTCTCCTCGTCGCCCTGTTGCATCCGCTGGGCGAGTTGCTCCTTCGCGTTCCGTATCTCCTCTGCACGTTCGACTAGGTTGTCGACCGGCACCTCGATTCCGGTGAGCGGTTCGACCCCGTCTTTGATGACGACGCGCGCCGCCTCCGGGTCGGGGAACTGCGGGTCCGACTCGACGACGAGACAGACCGCCCGCCGGTCGTGTTCGACGGCGTCGTTCAGGAGCGCCCCCGTCGGACCGGAGATGAGTCCCATCTCGTCCGGGAGGGCGATGTCGGCGTCGGCCGCGGCCGCCTCGCCGCCGCCGGTCCCGACGGCGTACAGCTCCGGCACGTCGTCGTTCTTCTCGCGGGGCAGCCCCGAGATGAAGAGGGGCGTGACCGGCGTCTCGTCGAACCAGCCGGCGAGGCACGTCGCGAGTTGCGAGGCGGCCCGCGGCGCGATGGGCACGTCGCTCTGGAGGACGAGCAGGTCGTGGTCCTCGTCGGCGTAGAGGCGAACCGGCGTCGCCAGCGACGCGTCGTCCTCGTGGTAGACGGCGACCTTTGGGATGCCGTCGCAGTGGACGTTGGCGTAGTGGACCATGTCGAACGCCTCCACGAGGTGGTCGGCCGCTATCTTCCCGACCAGCCCGATTCCGGGCAGCCCTTCGACCATCGTCGGTTCCGAGAGCGACACGCTGTCGTCGAGGACGGCTATCTCGGCCATGCTGGACGTTGGCGCGGGAGGGACGTAAAACCGCGGCGGGGAACGGGGAGAGCGGCGGTCCGAAACCCACAAGCGGTCCCCCCCGGTAGGAGGGAGCAATGAACCCCTTAGAGCGGTACGCGCCGCTCGTGGACGACGAGGAGGCGTTTCTCGCGGCCTGCGACCGGCCGCTCCCCTCCGTCGTCCGCGTCAACACCATCAAGGCGACGGCGGAGCGCGCGCGGTCGGCGCTCGACGCCGAGGGCGTCGGCTACGAAGTCACCGACTGGCACCCGGGCATCCTGAAGATGGACGAGCGCGGCCCCGGCACGACGTGGCCCTACTTCCACGGGTGGCTCCACGGGCAGGAGGAGGTGTCGGCGCTCCCCGCCCTCGCCCTCGACCCCGACCCCGGCGAAGTCGTCTGGGACGCCTGCGCCGCCCCCGGTAGCAAGACGACACAACTCGCCGACCTGATGGAGGATACGGGAATACTCGTCGGCAACGACAACAACCTCGGCCGACTGTCGGCCCTCCGGCACAACGCCGAGCGACTCGGCGTGAGCAACCTCGTCGTGACGAACCAGGACGCGCGAAACTACTCGTTGAAACCGTTCGGCGAAGGGACCGACGACCCCGCGGCCATCGACGCCTTCGACCGAGCGCTCGTCGACGCCCCCTGCTCCTGCGAGGGGACGATTCGGAAGAACCCCGACGCCCTCGACCGGTGGTCGATGGACCACGTCCACAGCGTCGCGGGCATCCAGAAGGGCATCCTCCGCCGCGCGGTGCAGGCAACGCGACCCGGCGGCACCGTCGTCTACTCGACGTGCACGTTCGCACCCGAGGAGAACGAGGCGGTGCTGGACCACGCTATCGAGGAGGAGGACTGCGAACTCGTCGAGTGGGACGCCCCCGAGAACTTCGAGACGGCCCCCGGCGTCACCGAGTGGGAGGACGAGGAGTACGATTCTTCGATCGAACGCGCCCACCGCGTCTACCCGCACCACAACGACACGGGTGGGTTCTTCTGCGCGAAACTGGAGGTGACCGCATGAGCGGCGACGGGAGCGGAGCGGACGGGGCGAACGGAGAGGAGAACGACGGCCAGCGGTTCGACCGCCTGCCGGAGACGGCCGACGAACGGGTCGTCGCCGGCCGTCCCACGCGGGAGGAAGTCGTCGACTGGTGGGAGGAGCGGTACGGTCTCGCGCCGGAGACGTGGGACGGCCACACGTTCTGGGAGAAGGGCAAAGGAAAGATATGGGCGTTCGCGGGCGACCTCGTGAGTCCGACCCCCGTGGAGGCCGTCGGGATGCGCGTCATCCGCGCCCGACAGGAACACTGGAAGCCCTCGACGGACGCCGTCCAGCGCTTCTGCGAAGAAGCGACGAAGAACGTCGTCGTCCTCGAACCCGCGGAGGCCGAGCGGTTCGTTCGCGGCGAGGACCAAGAACTCGACCGCTGGGAGGGCGACTGGGGCTACCTCGTCGCCGCCCACGAGTTCGAGGGGCGGGTCGAACCCATCGGCGTGGGGCTCTACCTGCACGGCGAACTGCGCTCGACGGTGCCGAAGGGGCGACAGGAAGATCTGTCGTAGGCGGCCGCTCGGGATGCCGTCTCCGGGTCGACGGGGACCCCGTCGGCGACCGCGTCGCGGTCGTTCGGCCGACCCGCTCAGCCCTTCGACCGGAGCGTCCCCCCGCCGAGCCCCTCCCACGCCACCTCGTAGCCCAGCGCCGAGAGGACCGACCCGACGTCGGAGATGTCCCAGTCGGCCATCGTTTCCTCGGCGTCGCGGTAGGACAGTCCGGGTTCGAGTCGCTCGGCGACGTCGTCCAGCACCGCCGGACGGACGAGCGTCCGTCCCACGCGTCGGTGTTCGGGAAACGCCACGTCTTCGAGCGCGTCCTCGCTGACGCCGCGTTCCGCGGCGAGTTCCTCCAGTGAAATCGCGTCGGCCGCCGGTCGGAGTTCGTCGGGCAACCCGGACGCGGCGGCCGCGGTCAGTTCGTCCTCGTACCGCCGGAGGGCGTCGCGGACGTCCTTCAGACGAACCGACCCGGAGTACGGAATCGCCCGATGGTCCCGGGCCTCGATATCCTCGCTCACCCCGAGGCTCTCGTCGACGGCGACGAGCATCTCCACGTCGCCGACGGATTCGAGCTGTTCGAGCTTCTTCTCGACGTACTCGGGGGTCCAAAAGCCCATTATCTCGAAGAACACGCGGAACTCACCGAACTTGTAGTCGAACGCGAAGTCGGGAATCATCACGCTCGCGCCGACGGCCAGCGGTTCGGGTTCGCGGACCAGGTCCCAGTCGAGGTCGACGGAGCCGAAACGGGCCGCGAAGTCGGCCTCGACGCCGCTGTCGAAGCGCATCTCTGCGACCGACTCGGGGCCGAGGACGTCGATGGGGTCGTCGTCCGAGAGCGTCATCGTACGCTCGGTCCCCCGGTCGTCGATAGCGGCGGTCAGTTCCCACTCCGTCATCTTCGCGACCGTTCGGAGAAGGCGCGCGAACATCGTTCCGTACCGCCGCGTGTTGCGGAACAGCGAGTCCGGCCCGGTGACGACCACCACCCAGCCGTCGTCGTCGGTCCGCACCTCGTACATGAGGCGGAGCCGTTTGACCGCCGTCACGAGCGTTCGGGGGTCAGAACACCGGACGCGGACCTCGGTGGCGTCGAAGAGGGCGGTCTGGGCGAGCGAGACGTTGTAGAGTCGGAGGAGGTTGTCCGGAGAGACGTCGACGCCGTCCGACCGGTCCCACTCTTCCGGGCGGTCGAACGGTCGGCCGGACCGAGCCAACAGGTCCTCCGCCGACCACCGCGCGTCGAACGCGGTCAGCACCTCGTTGACCTCGCGGTCGGCGTACAGCGACGATTCGACCGCCGCGGCGTCGCTCCCGAGTCGGTCCGCCGCGGCGTCGAGGACGGCGGTTCGCTCGTCGGGCGTCGTCGGGACGCCCGCCCGCTCGGCCGCCTCGAACGCCGCCCGTCGCGCCCGCCGGGGCGGCAGGGGAGCCGACGTCTCGAACGTCGCCTCCCGGTCGAGGAGCGCGGCGAACCCGCGGACGAGTTTGAAATCGTCGGCCTCCGCCTCCAGCGACGCGAGGGCGTCGTCGAGGCGGTGGCGGGGTTCGCCGACGTGACCCTGAAAGACGCCGATGACGCGGGCGGCCAGCGGGCGCGACTCCCGGCCGACGAACTGCGGGCGGTAGCCGCCGCCCGCGCGGGAGACGCGCAGGAGGTCCTTGGTCAGCACGGGGAGCAGTTCGCGGCGGACCGCCTAAAGTCGCGCGCCGCGCGGCGCGTGCCCGATACGGGGTCCCAATCACTGCTTTTCCGAATAATATCATTCATAAACATCCGTAAAATATTATGATGTCAATACACAACGACAACACGCATGTCCGGCGCACCCACCGACGACCGGACGAGAGAGGAGGAACGGGTCGCGAACGAATCGGACGACGCGGCGCCGGCCGACGCCGCCGGCGAGGCGCGGACGGCCGGCGGGACGACGGTGCGGGACGGAACCACCGACCCCGAATCGGACGGCGAGGGCGCGGACCGGACGGACGGCCGCGACGGCGACCACACCGGCCTGCTGTGGTTCTCCGCGGCCGGAGCGGTCGCGCTGGGACTGCTCTGGGTCGTCGACGACGACGCTGGCGCTGGCCGTCGTCGCCGCCGTCGGCGCGGTGCTGTTCTGGTACGGCGGCGAGTCGAGCGGGTCGACCGCGGCCTGACGCCCGACGCGACTACCGCTCCGCGCCTCGGTCGGAAAGACTATTGAGAGCGTCCGTCGACGGGCGTGTATGGAACCGCCGCGGGCGTCGACGCGAAGAAGCCTCCTCGGAGCGCTCCTCGTCGGTCTCTCGTCGGGGTGTCTCGGCTCCCCGCCGAGCGCGACGGGTCCGCGCCGACCGCCCGCGCCGCCGGAGGGACAGCCGCGCGACACGCCCGCCCAACCGGACCTGTACGTGTCGACGTTCGACTACGAGGCGACCGACGGCGGGAACCTCCGCGTGTTCGGCGAGGTGGGCAACCGCGGCGGCGTCGAACGCGTCGCCACGGTTCGCGTGCGCGTCCGAATGAGCGACGAGACGTACACGCAGGACCGGTCGGTGACCGTCTCGGCCGGCGGCACGGCGGAGTTCTCGACGACGTTCGAGGTGAGCGCCGAGGCGTTCGAGCGCGCCGGCGGCCTCGACGTGACGCTGGTCTGAGGGCGAATCGCTCCTACCGGCGGCGCGCCGCGACCCGTTCTTCGGCCGTCTCGGCGCTGACGAGTTCGTACAGTATCGCGGTCCCGACGTCCGAGCGGGGCTCCGAGGAGGGACCGTCCGCGTCGTCCGCGGTTCCGCCGCCGGATTTCGGCCGGAGGACGCGGCCGAGTCGCTGCGTGAACTCCCGTTCGGAGCCGCTACCCGCGAGGAGGACGGCGACGTTCGCGTCGGGCACGTCGACGCCCTCGTCGAGGACGTTCGCGGCGACGATTCGCGAATACGTGCCGTCGCGGAAGCGTTCGAGCAGTTCGCGCCGTTCTTTCGTCCCGGTCTCGCTGGTTATCGCCGGGAGGAGGTAGCGCTCGGAGAGCCGATAGACGAGGTCGGTGTGCGCCGTGAAGACGATGACCCGGTCGTCGCGGTGTCTCTCGAGGAGGCGGCCCAGTCGCTCGACCTTCGCGTCGGCGTTCATCATGATGCGCCGGGCGCGCTGTTTGGCGAGGAGCGCCTCTCTGGCCTTCGGGTCCGACCCCGAGCGCAGTACGAGTTTCTGGTAGTCGGACCCCGAATCGAGCGAGAGGTTCGAACGCTTGAGGTAGTCGACGAACGTCCCCTGCGCCTCCTCGTAGCGTTCGCGCTCCTCGGGCGAGAGGTCGACTTCGACCCGCCGCACCTCGTAGTCGGCGAGGTGTTCGCCCGCCAGGTCGTCGACCGAACGGTCGTACACCTTCGGTCCGACGAGGTCCGCGATGACGTCGTGGGCGCCGTCCGGGCGCTCGAACGTCGCGGTGAGGCCGAGGCGGGCCGGCGCCGCGAGCAGTCGGGCGACGTCGCGATACCCCGCGCCGCCGAGGTGGTGCACCTCGTCGAAGACGACGAGGCCGAAATCGCCGCCGATCTCTTCCGCGCGGAGGTACGCCGAGTCGTAGGTGGAGACGGTGATATCCTCTTTCACCTGCTCGCCGCCGCCGAACTGCCCGACTGGAATCTCGAACTCCGTCTCCAGTTCGCGTCGCCACTGGGTGAGCAGGTCGACCGTCGGCACGACGACGAGCGTCGGAACGCCGAGTTCGGCCATCGCGGCGACGGCGACGACGGTCTTTCCCGCCCCCGTGGGCAGTTCGAGCACCCCCCGGTTCCCGTTCTCGCGCCACGCGTTGAGGGCCGCCCGCTGGTAGTCACGTAAGTCGTAGGCGTGTGAGAGGTCCAGACGGGTCTCCGGGAGGACACGGTCCTCGTAGTCGAGGCCCCGTTCGTCCAGCGCCGCGCGTACCTCGGCGTAGCGATGGGCGGACGCGCGGGCGACGACTCCGCGGTCGTCCCACCGGACGCCGGGCAGGTCGGCCGCCGCGACGGCCGACTCGGAGAGGCCGCCGACGCGAACCGTCCCGTCCTCGAACGTCAGCGTGAGCACGCGCGGAGATGGGTCGTCATCGGGTATAAATCGACGGACCCGACGGCGCGACCGGACTCGGAGTCGTTCCCCGGATTATAACTGGGGGCGGGCGGCATCGAGTGACGTACTACATGGTCTCGCCGCTCACAGTCGCCGGTATCCTCGTCGCGGTGTTCGTCGGGTTCAACATCGGCGGGTCCTCGACCGGCGTCGCGTTCGGTCCGGCGGTCGGGTCGCGCTTGGTTCGGAAGGTGACCGCGGCGGCCCTGTTCGTCGGGTTCGCGCTGCTCGGGGCGTGGACGGTCGGTCGGAACGTCATCGCGACCATGAGCAGCAGCATCATCCCGGCGGCGCAGTTCACGCCGATTGCGAGCGTCGTCGTCCTGTTCTTCACGGGCGCGTCGCTGCTCGTCTCGAACCTCTACGGCGTTCCGGCCTCGACGTCGATGACGGCCGTCGGCGCCATCGTCGGGTTGGGACTGGCCTCGGAGACGCTGAATCAGGCGCTGATGTTCGTCATCGTCTCGGCGTGGATCGTCGCGCCGCTGTTGAGTTTCGGCGTCGGACTCGTCGTCGGGCGGTACGTCTACCCCTACCTCGACCGCTACGTCGCGTTCACGAAGTTCGACCTCCACCTCGTCCAGTTCGACCGCTCGGGGGCGGTTCCCCGTCCGCACCTGAACTCGCGGGCATCGGCGAGAGACGTCGTCGGGTCGCTCTCGGTGGTCGTCATCGCCTGCTACATGGCGTTCTCGGCGGGGGCGTCCAACGCGGCGAACGCCGTGGCGCCGCTCGTGGGCCCGGGCGGTTCGTTCACCGTCGACCAAGGCGTCCTGCTCGCCGTGTTCGCCTTCGGACTGGGGAGTTTCACCATCGCGCGCCGAACGCTCGAAACGGTGGGAGACGACATCACGGAGCTTCCGATTCTGGCGTCGCTCATCGTCTCCGTCGTCGGCGGCACTGTCATCACCGTGCTGTCGTACCTCGGCATCCCCGCGAGTCTCGCCGTGAGCACCACCTCCACCATCATCGGTCTCGGGTGGGGTCGAGCGAGTCGGGCGGCGACGCTGGCGGAGTTGGCGACGCCGACGCCCGAACGCCCCGAGGTGGACGTCTCGACGGGGGCGCTTCTCACCTCGCGCGCCGAGGAAGTCCCGACCGGACCGACCATCGGCGACGTCGCGCGTCACGAGGAACCGCCGGAGAAGCCCGACGAGATTCCCGCGGTGCCCGACGTCGGCGAGGAGGGACCGGCGGACCTCGACGAACGGAGCCTGTTCGACGCGGGGGCGGCCAAGCGCATCGCGACGATGTGGGTGCTGACGCCGGCGCTGGCAGTCGTCACTTCGTACCCCGTCTTCGAGTTACTGCTGTGAGCGCGCCGCGGGCCGGGGACCGAGAGGAGAGCGACGCTCGGACGGGGCGTTTTTCACCTCGCGGACGGACCGTCGGATATGAGCGACGAACTCGAAGCAGCGGTGGAGACGTTCCTCGACGACGTGGACACGGCGTACGGCGAGTACGAACAGGGCTACGCGGACGCGGACGCGACGCTCTCGCTCGTGATGAGTCACATCGAAGACCTGCGCGACGAGTACGAGGGCTGAGGAGTCAGAAGAACAGCGCCGGCACCGTCTTCCGGAAGATGTTGAGCGAGATGACGAACAGCAGGCCGACAACGAACCGGTTGAACCACGTCTCGTTCACCTCGACTCGCCGGAGGTACGTCCCCGCGAGGAGGCCGACGAGCGTCACGACGGCGATGACGCACCCCAGCCAGAGCCGGTAGGTCGTCATCAAGTCCGTGAAGAGCGCCATCTGGACGATGCGGACGGTGAAGATGAGTCCGAGCACCATCGACAGACCGCCGATGTAGCGCTCGGCGTCGCGTTCGAAGGTGTGGAAGTAGGCGGGCAGGAGCGGTCCGAGGTTCGAGACAGCCAGGAGGAAGCCTTCGAGGAAGCCCGCGGTCGAGAGCGCGACGGGGTGGTGGGCCTCCTCGACGGTGACGAACCCCTGTAGCACCTGAAACAGGACGTACCCGAAGATGACGAGGCCGATGAGGAACGGAACGATGGGGCCGGTGCTGTACGCCGCGAGGAAGGAGACGCCGAGGACGGCGCCGATTCCGGCCAAGAGCATCAGAAGCCACTCCTCGCGGACGAAGTCGAGGCCGGTGTCCGTCTCGCCTATCTGGAACATGTTTATCATCCACGGCGGGATGGCGAGGACGACGACGGCCAGCGTCGGGTCGATGACGGTTGCGAAGACGGGCGTGGCGACGAGGGCGTAACCGAAGCCCAGCATGCCCTTTATCGCCCCCGCGAGAATCGCCACGGCGACGAAGACGGCGAGCGTCGTCGCCCCCACGTCGGCCCGAATCCCGGCGGTAACGTTCTCCGCGCCCGGGAAGAGGACGACGGCGCCGACGAGAACCGCGAACGCCGCCGCGGTCATCGTCACCTCGCGGTACCGGAACGCGCGGAGGTGTTCGAGGAACTGTGCGGGGTCGACGCGCGCGTTATCTGTGGCCACGTGTTGACTCTCCGGGCGCGGGTACGGGACGGACGGCCTTTCGGTGCGCGGCGGCGGCGACGGTTGTGCCGAAGCCGCGTCACCTCCGTCGGAGCGATTTCGACGTCTTACGGCCGTTTCGGGGCCGAGAGCGGCGAAAACGGCTCGTTTTCGGCGTCACACGTACCAGAAAATGTTGCTTGTACACCGCGAACGCGGCCGTGTGAGGGAAGAACTATCCCGGCGGCGGACGCCGGATAGCGTATGTCGGACTTTTCAGCACGAGTCGAAGCGGTGTCGATAAGCGGAATCCGAGAGGTGTTCGAGGCCGCCGGGGAGGGGGCGATAAACCTCGGTCTCGGACAACCCGACTTCTCCGCTCCCGAGCACGCACGTCGGGCCGCAATCGAGGCCATCCGGGACGGCCGCGCGGACGCCTACACCGAGAACAAGGGGATTTCGTCGCTCCGGGAGGCCATCGCGGCGAAGCACGAACGCGACCAAGGACTCGACCTGCACCCCGACGATATCATCGCCACGGCGGGCGGGTCCGAGGCCCTGCACATCGCCATGGAGGCTCACGTCGAGTCGGGCGACGAGGTCATCATCCCCGACCCGGGGTTCGTCTCCTACGACGCCCTGACGAAACTCGCCGACGGGACGCCCGTACCCGTCCCCCTGCGCGACGACCTGACGCTCGACCCCGCCGCCGTCGAGGAGGCCATCACCGACGACACCGCGGCGTTCGTCGTCAACAGTCCGGGCAACCCGACGGGCGCGGTGTCGCCGCCGGAGGACGTCGAGGAGTTCGCCCGCATCGCCGACGAACACGACGTGCTCTGCATCTCCGACGAGGTGTACGAGTACACCGTCTTCGACGGCGAGTTCCGCTCGCCCGCCGAGTTCGCCGAGACGGACAACGTCGTCGTCGTCAACTCCGCCTCGAAACTGTACTCGATGACGGGGTGGCGCCTCGGGTGGGTGCACGCCTCCTCGCGGCGAATCGAACGGATGCTCCGCGTCCACCAGTACGCGCAGGCGTGCGCCTCCGCCCCCGCGCAGTTCGCCGCCGAGGCGGCCCTCACCGGTCCGCAGGACCAAGTCGACGAGATGACCGAGTCGTTCCGCCGCCGCCGCGACATCGTGGTCGAGGGCCTCGAAGACATCGGCCTCACCGTCCCGACGCCGACGGGCGCGTTCTACGTGATGCCCGAGGTGCCCGAGGGGTTCGTCGACGAGTGTCTCGAACGCGGCGTCATCGTCGTCCCCGGCGAGGCGTTCGGCGCGCACGGCGAGGGGTACGCCCGCCTCTCCTACGCGACCGACGAGGAGTCGCTCCGCGAGGCGTTAGATATCATGGGCGACGCCTACGACGCCGTCGTCTGACGGCGGCGACCGAGCGACGCCGGAGTTCCGCGAGCGCGCAATCACGGAATCAGGCGGGAACCCTAACCACGTAGGGCCGGGAGTGATAGCCGGGTCTCGTCTCTACGAAAGTACGGTCGAAGGGACAGACAGTCCCTCCGAATCATACAACGACGATGAACGATACAATCGCTACCTTCGCCGACCGCGACCGACGAACCGTGCTGTCCTGTCTCGACGACCGCCGCGGCACGGTCGACATCGAATCGCTCGCTACGGACGTCGTCGCCGAACGCGAGAGCACGGCCCCCGACGAGGTGGCCGACGCGGACCGCGAAACGGCCCTCATCCGCCTCCACCACGTCGACCTGCCGAAACTCGACGAGGCCGGATTCGTCGATTTCGACCACGAAGCCGGCACGGTCGACCGCCGCGCGAGGCCCGCCCCGACGTCGACCGCGCTCTCGGACTGAACGCGTCGAGGTAGACTTATACCGTATCGGCGCGGAGTAGTAATCGGCCGGGACGTACGCAGGACTCTGCCATGGACACGTAGGTCCTCACATCCCCGGTTTTCGAGAACGTTACCCCGCGAGCGGCGCGTTCGACCGATTTCGTTCCGGTACCGTAGACCTCCGAGCGGCGGCCCCGCCGCGTCACCTCAGTTCGCGGTGCTGACTATCTTTATCACGTCGCCCTCGTCCAGTTCGTAGTCCTCGGAGATGCGGCGGGCCGACCGCGCGTCCACCGCGTGGAGGTAGCCCTCGCCGATGTCCGAGTGAACGGCGTACGCGAGGTCCGCCGGCGTCGACCCGCGTTCGAGGAGGAAGGCGTCCGGGAGCATCTCGCCGGTGCCGTCGGTCCACTTCGTCTCGTTCTGGACGGGATAGGCGGTCACCATGTCGAGCACGTCGTAGACGGCGGTGTTGATGGCCTCCTGTACGCCGGTCCCGCTGTTCGATTCGACTACCTCGCGTATCTTCTCTAACCCCGTCGCCTGCGCGTCGCTCACGTCGCCGACGATGTCGAAGCCGTCGTCGCCGGGGAGGTAGTCGACGACGCCGGCCTCGGCGGCCTTCCGCAGGGCGAGTTCGCCGTCAGCGGTGGCGGCGACGACGGGTTTGTCCGTCTCGCGCAGGCGTTCGAGGTTCTCCGGGGGCGCGATGTCGGCCTTGTTGGCGACGAGGACGATGGGCTTCGTCCGCGCGCGCACGTCGCTCGCGAGGGCCTCGCGGTGCTCGTCGGTCCACTGTTTCGGGTCCTCGGGGTACTCCAAGGCGCGCAGGGAGGCCGCCACGTCGTACTCCGTCGCGCCGAACCCCGTCAGCATCTCCGAGAGCGCCTCGTCGATGTCGAAGTCGGGCGACCGGGACTTGCGGACGACCGACTCCCAGTTCTTCTCGATGATGCCGGCGAGCCACTGCTCTAACTCCTCCTCGACGAAGTCCGCTTCCTCGACGGGGTCGTACGTCCCGACCTCGACGGGTTCGCCTTCTTCGTTGGTGCTGCCGGAGGCGTCGACGACGGCGAGGATGACGTCGGCGTTCGTGAGGGCGTCGAGGAACTGGTTGCCCAGCCCCCGACCCTCGTGCGCGCCGGGGACGAGGCCGGCCACGTCGAGGAGTTCGACGCCGACGTAGCGCACGCCGCCCTCGCAGTTGCCGCAGCGTTCGTCCCGGTCGAGGCAGGGACACCGCGTTCGGGCGTAACTGACCCCTCGATTGGGGTCGATGGTCGTGAACGGGTAGTTCCCCACGTCGACGTCCGCCAGCGTCGCCGCCTTGTAGAAGGTTGACTTGCCCGCGTTGGGCTTGCCAGCGAGAGCGACAGAGAGCATGGTCGATGATGGAGAGACGGTCGGAACATCCTTTCGGTCCCCGCGGTCGGCCGACCGTTCAGACGCGCGGGAGGCGGTGGCGGAACCGCCAGACCAATCCGCCGAGGAGGGCGACGGGCAGGACGAACGCGAGGACGTACGGAAGCGCGTAGGCGGCGCCGACGACGAGGGCGCGGGCGACGACGAAGACGCCGTCGACGGACTGGAGGAACGCCGAGACGACCGGCGTGTCGTACCAGCGGTCCGGCGCGATGCGGTTCGGCGTCGGCCGCGGTTCGTTCAGTCGGACGGTCAGGGTGGAGTAGGCGACGCGGTCCTCCAGACTCTGCTTTTGCGCCTCCAGTCGCTCTATCTCCCCCTGCACGTCGGAGAGTTCCCGTTGGACCGCCAGCACGTCTTCGGTCGTGTTCGCCTCCTCGTACAGGTCGCGGAGTTGGTCGCGTTGCGCGCGGAGGTTCTCCAGTCTCGCCTCCAAATCGACGAGACGGTCGGTCACGTCCTCGGTGTTCGTCTCGACCACCCGCACGTCGCCTTCGGCCTTCGCATCCTCGACCAACGCGTCGAACTCCTCGGCGGGGACGCGCAGGACGAGTCGACCGGTCGTGTACGTCTCGTTGCCGACGCTGTGTCGCTCTTGTGAGGTGTCGGAGACGTACCCGCCGTACCCCTGCACGGCGGCGGTGAGGTTCGCTTTCGAGGCGTCGAAGGCGTCGACTTCGACGGCGACGGTTCCGGTCTTGATGAGTTGTCGGGTCTGGACGTTCGCCTGCGCGGACGCGTCGCCGCCCGACCCCGACCCGCCGGACCCGCCCGTCGACTCGGCCGCCGCGGCCTCCGTGGCGGCCCCACCGTCGGCCACTTGGGTGCTCATACCGCCGCTGTCGCCGCCGTTCGCCGCCCCGTTGCACCCGGCGAGGGCGACGAGGACGACGACGCAGACGAGCACGAGGGTTCGTCGCTGTGACATTATGGACGGACGTACGGCGACCTATCAAAAAGAGGTACCGTAGACTCAAGCGGGCGTTTCAGTCTGGGTCGGACGACCTCACTCCGCGTCGCGGGAGACGTCGGCGCGGACGATTCGCATATCGCCCTTCGCGCGCATCGTCCCGTCGACGGCGGCGTCCTCGTGGAGTTCGAGTTCCGCGCAGGAGACGTCGCCGAGGACGCGCGCCCCCGACGCGATGGTGACGGTGCCGTCCCGCGTCGTCACGTCGCCGTGGACGCGGGTGCCGGACCCGACTGAGATGTCCCCTCGGGCGCGGAGACTGCCGAAGATGTTGTCGTCCTCGCCGACGGTGATGGATTCGGCGCGGATGTTGCCGTGCAGGCGGCAGTTGTCGCCGACGACGGCGGGCGTCGACGCCTGCCACGCGTCGTCCGAGACGGTCGAACCGCGCGGGATGACCAAGGGGTCGACGTCGCCGTCGCCCGAGAGTGACTCGGCGAGTTCGTCCGCCGTCTCGTTCTCGCCTAATCGAAGGAGTTGCGAGAGAACGATGAAGTAGAAGACGAGCGTCGGAACCGGGTTTCGAATCACGATCCAACCGCTGGCCTCGAACCCCTCCTCGATGTCGACGTCGTCGCCGATGTCCAAGTCGCCGGAGACCATGAGGCGGCCGCCGATGTGGACGCGTTCGCCGAGGTAGGCGTCCTGCCCGACGAGGACGTTGCCGGCCACGTCGCACCAGACGTCGAGGCGGCAGTCGCCCTCCGCCTCGATGTCGCCGCCGAACTGCACCCGTTCGCCGGCGACCACGTTCCGGCCGCGGACCCCGAACTCGACGGTGCTCTGTCCCCCGACGACCACGTCGCCGTCGGTCACCAATGCGCGTTCTTCGACGGTGGTGCCGTCGGGTATCTCGAGGGCATCGAGCGGGTCCGAACCGAGTGACACACTCCCTTGTGACGCGTCCTCCGTTATAAGCGCCCCGCAAGACGGAGGGCTGACGCCGGGGGGACGGGCTTTTGTAGGTCCCCGGACTATCCTGCGTTATGACGGTTTTGTCGTTCGACGACAAAGGCGTGGACGTCGAGTACGAGGGGACCGAGTTCCGCCTCGAAAAGGCGCTCATCGAGGACGCCACCGAGAAGTCCTACCCCGACGTCACCGACCACGAAGTACTGCAAATCGTCGAGAAGAACCCCGCGCTCAGCGGCGAACCGCGCCGCATCCGAGATATCCTGAACACCTGACCTCGACTCCGCCGGGGGCCGGCGGCGCCGGCGCCGTCCGCCTAACTCAGCCCTCGGTCGTCGGGTCGCTCTTCGAGTTCCCCGGCGCGGTCGATGAGGTAGTCCATGAGACGCTTCGCCGAGTCCTCGACGGTCTGTAGGTCGTCGTCCGAGCGGCCGCTGACGCGGACCGAGAGCTGATAGAGGCCGAGTTCGACGTTCGGGACGGTGTCGTCGGAGCCGTCCGATAGCTCGGCGTCCCGTCCGTCCTCGCCGTCGGCCGCGTTCTCCCCGCCGTCGGCCTCCGCGGAGTCCGGTCGCTCCCCGGTGTCGCCTTCTTCCTCGCCCGCACCCTCGTCGACGTCGGCCGTCTCCCCCTCGGGGTCGACGGCCTCCTCGGAGTCCGCGTCGTCGGTCATGTGCGCCGCCTATCGCCCGTGGTACAAAAGTACTCTCGTCTCCGCTCTCGCCGACCGGTGGCTCCGACTCCCCTCCTCACCGCTCGGCCGGGGAGCGGGTCGAATCGGCGTTCGTGCCGTCGACGAACGGGCCGAGCGAGTCGGCGTGCAGCGAGTCGGCGACGATGTCCATCAGGTTCGCCAGGTTGGCAGTGTCGTCGCGGTTGTACGAGACGAGGGTGTCGAGGGCGTCCTCGTCGCCATCGCGCTCGTACCGGTGCCAGAGTCGCACCGCGTCGCGGCCCGAGAGGTCAGGTCTGTCGCGGTCGATGCCGACCTCCTTCTCGATGGACTTCAGCCCGCCCGTCAGGTCGAGGCGGCGGCAGGGGTACATCAGGTCGACGTGCGGCGCGTCGACGGAGATATCGAAGTTCTCCTCCAGGAAGGGAACGTCGAAGCGCTTGCCGTTGAACGAGGCGACGAGGGCGGCGTCCGCGAACTGCTCGCGGAGGCGTTCGGCGGTCAAGTCCTCGCCGCGGACGAGCGTCGTCGTTTCGCCGTCGCGGTGGAAGGAGACGGTGGTCACGTCGTTGCTCGCGGCGTCGAGTCCGGTCGTCTCGATGTCGAAAAAGCAGGTGTCCTCGCGGAAGTTCTCGTAGAGGCGCCAGCGCTCGCCCGAGGGGAACACCTCGCCGAAGTAGTGCGCGTCGCCGTCGTCGAGTCGTTCGAGCGAGTCGGCGACGAACGTCTCGATTCGCTCGCCCGTCTTCTCGCCTACCGGCGCCGACCGCGGGTCGAACGCCTCCCACGTCAGGACGCCCTCCTCCCACAGGCCCCGTTCGGTCCGTTCGCCCACGCCGCGGACGGGGATGAAACTGTTCTCGATACGCATGTCTCCAACCGGGGGACGGCGACGCCTAAACCCTTCGAGTGGGTGCGGGTCGAACCCGCCCGACTGCGGACGGCAGCGGGCGGTTCCCCGGACCGACCGCACCGTTTTCACCGCCGCGCGCGTAGCGGGGAGCATGTGTGGCCGGTACAGCCTGTTCACCCCGGCGGAGGAGCTAGAAGCGCGGTTCGACGCCGCGTTCGAGACGCCGCCGGACCCGCGGTACAACTGCGCGCCGGGGCAGGAACTCCCCGTTGTAGCGAACGACGACCCCGACGCCTTCCGGTCGCTGACGTGGGGACTCGTCCCCTCGTGGGCCGACGACCGGTCGGGCGGCGTCATCAATGCGCGGGCGGAGACGGTGCGCGAGAAGCCGAGTTTCCGCGAGGCGTTCGAGCGCCGGCGCTGTCTCGTCCCCGCCGACGGCTTCTACGAGTGGGTGAGTACGGAGAGCGGGAAACAGCCCTACCGGGTCGCCTTCGAGGACGACCGGCCGTTCGCGATGGCGGGACTCTGGGAGCGCTGGAAGCCGGAACAGACCCAGACCGGCCTCGGCGACTTCGCCGGCGGGGGGAGCGCCGAGGACGCCGAGGCGGAGGTGCTGGAGACGTTCGCCGTCGTCACCGCCGAACCGAACGACCTCGTCTCCGACCTCCACCACCGGATGTCGGTCATCCTCGCGCCCGAGGAGGAGGAGACGTGGCTCCGCGGGGACGGCGAGGAGGCTGCGTCGCTGCTCGATACGTTCCCCGACAGGGAGATGCGCGCGTACCCCGTCTCGACGCGGGTGAACAGCCCCGCGAACGACGACGCCGACATCGTCGAACCGGTCGACGGCTGAGCGTCGGCGTTCGGGCGGCGGGAGGAATCAGTCGACCCTGCCTCAGGCCGTCGCCGGGTTCGGCGGCCGGGTTCGGTTCGACGACCGCACTTCGGTGAACTCGACGGTAACGGCGACGTTCCGCCCGGTCGCGCGTTCGACCTGCCGCTCTAACCGCCCGGCGAGGTCCGGATAGGAGTGGTTCGAGGTCCGACCGACCATGACGGTAATACTCGTGGGTTCGCGCTCCAGCGAGGTGCCGACGTAGCCGACCTGTACGCCGGACAGCGAGAGGTTAGCGTACTCCGGTTGCTCGAACGTCGCCTCTACCTCTTGGTTGACCGACCGGGCGAAGGCGACGCTCGCGCCGGTGAGGTAGCCGGTGGCGACGAGGGAGACGAGGAGGACGAGGAGCGTCCCGTAGACGGCCATCCGGTTGTCGGGGGAGATGGACTTCCGGAACGACTCGCTCTCCTCGCGCCAGTCCGGGACGTAGCCCATCACCCGGAGGGTGACGAACACGCCGAGGTTGATGGCGAGGATGTTGACCAACAGCAGGAGGAACGCCCCCGTCGCGAGGAGCGGGGACGCCCACGCGATGCCGAGTCCGGCGGCCGCGGCGGAGGGAATCAGGGCGGCCGCTATCATCACGCCGATGATGGCCGTCGACTGCTCGGTCGTGTAGCCGAACGCCCCGACGATGCCCGCGATGACCGCGCCCGTCGTCGAGAGGAACGTCGGCGCCAGTCTGACGCCGACGAGCTCTATCTGCGACGGTTCGAGCGTCGCGGGGACGAACCCCGCCCACTGGAGGAACACGCCGAACACCGTCGCGCCCGCGATGGCGATGCCGAGACTGAGAAACTGCTCTCTGACGCTGGCGACGAACATCTCCCAGTCGTTCAGGAGGGCGCCGGCGGGGGCGGCGAGCGCGGAACTCGCCTGCGGGGCGATGATCATCGCCCCGATGATGAGCGCGGGTTGGTCGAGCAGCAGTCCCGCGGCGGCCGCGAGGACGCTCAGCACCGTCCCCACGTAGTAAATTTGATACGGCCACTGCATCTCGCGGACCTTCGCGTGGAGTTCCTCCTTCGAGAGCTTTCTGACCGTCGCGGAGTAGCGCTCGCGGAGCCCCTCGTACTGGGACATCTCCACCGTCTCGGCCTTCGTCACAACCGTGTAGGACTCCTCGTCGACGTCGGCCTCTTCGAGGCCTTCGAGCACCGTGGAGACGGCGGCTGTCGGGACGGGGAGCATGAAGAACGTCTCGTCGCCGTCGCGCGGTATCGTCACGTAGTCGATGTCGTTGTCGTCGAGGACGGGGACCACTTCGTCCCGCTTGTCCGCAGAGACAGAGAGATGGAGTTCTCGCATTCGACTAGACGTACCGCCCAGACGGGGGCTAGCCTTCTGCCTCCATAAACCAGCATTTTAACCGGGGCGGTTCTCGGCGGCCCCAATTCGCTTATCGTCCGGTGACGAACGCCGTCTGTGTCACCGAACGAGACGCGAACGTGGGAGTACCGAACGCTCCGCCCGCCGCGCGAGGAGACGAAAAAGGAGACGAGCGACCCGACCGAGAAGCTGAACGAACTCGGGGCGGACGGGTGGGAACTCGCTGACACGCTGGACTACGTCGGAGGTGGAACGAAGTACATCGTGCTGAAGCGACCCGCCGACGGCGAGTCCGACGAGGAGACCGGTGATGAGTGACGGCGGTTCCGAGGGGAACGGCGAGAGCGATATCGGCACCGCGAACACGATGCGCGGACGGGCGGACGAGAGCAGGGTGAAGATCAAGTTCCTCCTCCAGGCGAATCGGCTGGTCGTGACCGGCGTGCTGGCGCTGTTCATCTTCGTCGGCTTCATCGGCTTCAGCGTCTTCCTCGCGCCACCGCTGGACGCCGAGATAACGTCGGCCGACACGATAGAGACCATCTTCTCGACGATGATCAGCGTGCTCGTCACCGGGACGACGCTCGTCATCACCATCAACCAACTCGTGCTGTCGCAGGAGAACGGTCCGCTGGGGGACCAGCGCGAACGGATGAGCGACGCGATGGATTTTCGCACGTACGCGAAGGACCTGCTCGGACAGTCGGTGCCGGCCGACCCCTCGGCGTTCCTCCAAGCGCTCGTCCGCGAGACGGAGCGACGGAGCGAGGTGGTCGACCGACTCGCCGCCGAGGGCGACGACGAGGAACTGCGCGAACAGGTGACGGAGTTCGTCGACAGCATCCACGGCAACGCCCAAGAAGTCGAAGACGAGTTGGACGGCGCCTCCTTCGGAACGTTCGACGTACTGTTCGCCGCGCTCAACTTCAACTACTCGTGGAAGATATACCAGGTCGAGCGCATCACCGGCGAGTTCGACGACTCGCTCACCGACGACCAGAGGCGGGCGTTCGAGGACCTCCGAACCTCCCTCTCGATGTTCGGCCCGGCCCGCGAGCACATCAAGACGCTGTACTTCCAGTGGGCGCTGGTCAACCTCTCGCAGTACATCCTCTACGTCGCGGTGCCCGCCCTCCTCGTCGCCGGCGTGATGCTCACGTTCGTCGGCGCGGAGACGTTCGGGTCGACGCAGTTCCTCGACGTGCCCGTCATCACGTGGGTCGTGAGCGGGGCGTTCACCCTGACGCTGATTCCGTTCCTGCTCTTTACCTCCTACATCCTCCGCATCGCTACGGTCGCAAAGCGGACGCTCGCCATCGGTCCACTCGTCCTCCGCGACTCCCAGCGGTAGCCGCCGCCGGCTCCGCGAGCGAATTTTTTCGGCACACCTAAAACACTCGGCGCCGAGTCGCGAGTATGAGCGAGCGAACGTACGGTCTCGACGACGTGAGCGTCGTCATGGGGGCGTACAACGAGGTGGAGGCCATCGAGTCGGTCCTCGCGGACGTCGACGCCGCGACCGACGGGAGAGCGGAAGTGGTCGTCGTCGATAGCTCCGACGACGGCACCGCCGCCGTCGCCCGCGACCGCGGCGCGACGGTCGTGAAACAACCCCCGAAGGGGTACGGCGCGGCGGTCGAACGGGCGTTGCGCGAGGCGTCGAATCCGGTTCGAATCACGACGGACTGCGACGGGACGTACCCGATGGACCGCATCCCCGACTTCCTCGAACTGGTGAACGAGGGGTACGACGTGGTGAGCGGCGACCGACTGTACCACGGGGCCGAGGCGATGCCGGCGCTGAACCGCCTCGGCAACCGCGCCTTCGCGGCCATCGCGAGCCTCCTCTCCGGCGACCGACTGTACGACGTGACGACCGGCATGCGCGCCTACCACGAGGACGTCGTCGAGTCGATTCGCTGGACGGAGAACACGGGGCTGTCCGCCGAACTTCTCCTCCGACCGGCGATGCGGGGCTACCGGATTCGACAGGAACCAATCGACTACGCCGAGCGACTCGGGGAGACGAAACTCGACCCGTTCACCGGCGGCGGCGAGATAGCCGCCTCCATCCTCCGCGTCTGCGTCGAGGAGCGACGACGGCAACCGGGTCGGTGAGCGCCGGGCGCTACCCGTCCGCTGATTCGTTCGGCTCGTCCGCCCCGTCCGAGACCGCCGAGAGCGTCGCGTTCACCCCGACGCCCGACGGCGAATCGTCGACGGCGCGCGGGACGCACCGCGTCGGCACCGGACACCGTTCGACGGTCGGCGAGAGCGCGCGGACGCCCTCGCCGTCGGGTCGGTCGATGCGCTCGACGGGGAACACCACCTCGTAGCTGAACCCGCTGGCCGGACCGGTTTCGACGAACACCTCGACGAACACCTCGTCGTCGTCGGTCAGCGGGAGCGAGACGCTCGCGTTTCCTTCTTCCCCGCTCCCGGACGCGGGTTCGAGTCCCGGACCGGAGACGGTCAGTCGACCCGGAGCGGCCGCCGCGGACAGCGAAATCGACCCCTCGGCGTCGGTCGCGACGAGGTAGGTCGACCCGTCGTCGGCGTGCACCCTGACCGTCGCGCTCTCGGCGCCCTCGGGGAGGTCGAACGACGCGTCGAGGACGGCCCGTTCCCCCGAGACGCGGGAGACGGGAACGACGGCCGCGCGGACCGTCGAGTCGTCCGTGGGAACCCACGACCCGGCGTACACGTACCGGTGGAGGTCGCGGTCCGGGAACGCCGCGGCGACGGCGAGTTCGCGGGTGTCGCCCAGCGCGTACACCGTCCCGTCGTCGTAGTCGGCGTCGTTGCGGAGCGTCTGGAACGGGTGGTTCAGCCACGGTCCGTACGGCGTCGGGACGAACACCACGGCGTCTCCCTCGCCGGACGCGCCGACCGTCGGGGGGGACGACGAGAACAGGGACGTCCCGGCCGCCGTCGACCCCTCGTCCGCGAGGGGGGCGTAGGCGGCGCGGTACTCTGCGGTCACGGCGGCGTCGCGGTCGGCCACCTCGTCGACGGCCGAGACGGCGACGGCGCCGCCGGCGGCGGCACAGACGACGAGGACGAGAGCGACGAAGGCGCGCCCCCGCCCGGCGTCGAGGAGGCGTCCGTCCCGGTCGGCGGCGCGCGCGGTGACCCCGCGCCGGAAGCGGTCCGCGGCGGCGACGAGGACGAGGGCGGCGAACACCGCCGTCGGGACGACGAGGTCGTAGTGGTAGTACGGGCCGAGGTAGTGGACGAGGCCGTCCGAGCCGTCTTCGAGGGCGCCGAGGACGTTGTAGTTCCCCCAGAAGGCGACGTTGCCGGCGGCGACGGTGAGGTACGTCGCCGCGAGGAGGCCGGGGCGGACGCGGCCTCCGGGGACGACCGAACGGCCGAGGAGGGCGAGGGCGACGCCGAGGGCCGCGAGGACGGTGCCGACCCGTCCGGCGACGACCCACTCGGAGAACAGGTCCGCGAGGACGAGCGCGTTCGCGCGGACGCCGAGTTCGGGGGTGTACGCCACCTCGTGACCGAGGATAGCCCGGCGGCCGAAGCCGAGGCCGTCGGAGGGGGCGAAGGCGAGGTAGGGAAACACGAGCGGGTCCCCCGTGACGACGGCGTTGTAACCGAGGGCGGCGAGCACGCCGGCGGTTCCGCCGGCCGCGGTGACGAGGCGGCGGGCGAGCAGCGAGCGGTCGAGACGGCCCCGCCGAACCGATCCGAGGAGCGTGACTCCGGCGTGCGCGACGAAGGGGAGTGCGAACAGCACGGCGGTGTACGGCCGCGAGAAGAAGGCGGCTCCGACGGCGAGGCCGGCGGCCGCCGCGTCGCGGAGCGTCCCCCGCCGTTCGCCCCGGAGGTAGGCGACGGCGAACGCGACGTTCAGCGCCGTCGTCAGCGCGTACGGCAGGTAGACGCCGGAGTGGACGACGAACAGGGGGGTGAGGAGGAGGAGGGCCCCCGCGAGGGCGCCGACGCGGGCGTCGAACAGTTCCCGGCCGAGGGCGACGACGCCCGCGACGAGGCCGGCGGCGACGCCCGCGAGCGCCAGCGGGTAGCCGCCGAGCGCCTTCCCGAGGGCGAAGACGGCCGCGGGCACCGGGGCGTACTTCGAGTACAGCCCCCGGTCGCTCTCGACGAAGAACCACGGTCGGAACGCCTCCTCGACGGGCGGGCGGAGGAACAGTCGGCCGTGCAGGAGGAGTTCCGCCTGCTGGAGGTACACCCCTTCGTCGTGGTTCAGCGAGCGGTACGGAAACAGTTCCGCCGCGACGAGGAGGGCGACGGCGGCGGCGAGGAGTGCGAGACAGAGCGCGGCGAGTCGGCCCCGGTCGACCGAGTCGACCGAGCTGAGCGCGGAGCGGAGGCGGGAGGGCGCGGGGTGCTCCGTTGTCGGCCCGTCGGCGTCGGTCGAGTCGTCGGACATCTCACTCGGCGGGGTACCACGCGAGGGCGTGGTCCGCCACGAGCGTCACGGCGACCGGTTCGCCGACGTCGAACTCCTCGGTGTGGTTGTGGAGGCAGCGGACGACGGTGCCGTCGTGGAGGCGGATGTGGTAGACGAACGAGGGGCCGGTGTACTGCCGGCGGACGACGACGCCGTCGGCGTCGCCCTCGGGGGCGGGCGTCGCCCGCAGGTCGTCGGGGCGGACCAGCACGTCGACGTCGCTACCGACGTAGCCGTCTCCGAGGCCCGCCAGCAGGTCGCTGTCGTACGACCCGATAGCCGTCTCCACGGCCTCGCCGGTCACCGACGCCGGGAGGAAACTCGCCTGTCCGAGGAAGGAGGCGACGAACCGCGAGGTGGGGTTCTCGAACACCTCGCCGGGCGAGCCGACCTGTTCGACCCGGCCGTCGTTGACGACGGCGACCCGGTCGGAGATGGACAGCGCCTCCTCCTGGTCGTGCGTGACGGAGACGGCCGTGACGCCCGCCTCCTCCAAGATTCGTTTGACCTCCTCGCGCATCCGCACGCGGAGGCTCACGTCGAGGTTCGAGAACGGTTCGTCGAGCAGGAGGACGTCGGGTTCGGGCGCCAGGGAGCGCGCGAGGGCGACCCGCTGGCGCTGCCCGCCCGAGAGGTCCGCCGGCGAGCGGTCGCCGTACTCGCCGAGTCCCACCAGTTCGAGCAGGTCGGAGACGCGGCGCTCCGCCTCCGCGGAGTCGGGGTCGTCCAGTCCGAAGGCGACGTTCTCCGCGACGCTGAGGTGGGGGAACAGCGCGAACTCCTGAAAGACCAACCCGACGTCGCGGTCCTCGGGGGGCGTCGGGGCGCCCTCGCCGTCGACCACGTCGCCGCCGACGGCGATGGTGCCCTCCGAAGCCGTCTCCAGACCGGCGATCATGCGCAGCGTCGTCGTCTTCCCGCATCCGGAGGGACCGAGCAGCGTGACGAGGTCGCCCTCTCTGACGGTCAGGTCGAGGCCCGAGACGGCCGTCTCCGAGCCGTAGCGTTTCACGACGCCGTCCAGTTCGAGGACGACGTCCGCCTCGGGGTCGTCGGCCGCGGCCGTCTCCGAGGCGACGGCCAGGTCCTTCTGCGCGCCGACGGCGGCGCCGCCGTCGGCCGTCAGAGTCGGGTCCGACGCGGATGCGTCGGCGCCGCTCTCGGTGCTGTTCCGCCGCGCCTTCTCGCCGTCCGTGGTGGGTGTGTCCTCACGCATCGTCGCGTCCTCCGCTGAGCAGCGGGATCATCGAGAGACCGGAGACGGCGACCAGGACCAGCGCCGGCAGCGCGGCCCGGCCGTAGTAGCCGGCCTCTTGAACTCGCCAGATGTAGGTCACAACGGTTGTAAACCCTGTCGGATGGAGGATGAGCGTCGTGTCGAGTTCCTTCATCGTCGTGAGGAACACGAGCGCCGCGCCCGCGAGCAGCCCCGGCGAGATGAGCGGGAGCGTCACCCGGCGGAACGCGCGCCGCGGCGACGCCCCGAGCAACCGGGCCGCGCCGACGAGGTCGCGGTCCACGCCGAGCACCGACGACCGGGTGGAGCCGACGGCCTGCGGGAGAAAGCGGACGACGTAGGCGAAGACCAACAGGGGAAGCGACTGGTAGACGAGTTGGGCTGCCGTCGGGGCGACGGCGTCGCGGAGCCACTGGCTGGAGAAGAACACGAGCGCCAGCCCCAAGACGACGCCCGGCATCGCGTAGCCGAGGTACGTCGCCCGCTCGACCAGCGCGGCGAACGGCGACTCCGAGCGTCCCGCGTAGTAGGCGACCGGCAGGGCGAACAGCACCGTCACCCCGGCGGTCAGCGCGGCGGCGTACACCGAGTTGGCCGCGAACGCGGGCTGGAACGCGAGGCCGCCGCCGCTGTAGCCGGGACCCGAGCGGACGAGCCACATCGTGAGGATGCCGACCGGGAGCGCAAGCGTGAACAGGCTCACTGCCCCGACGGCCGCGGCGGCGACCCAGCGCAGGCGGCCGAGCGAGACCACCGTCTCGACCGACGAGGGCGTCCCGTAGCCGGCGGCGGCGTCGCCGCTGACGCGCGATTCGAGGGCGAGGATGACGGCGGTGACGGCGAGCAGTTGTATCGACAGCAGCGTCGCGTTCGCCCGTCCGACGCCGAAGCTGTTCAGTTCGACGTAGATGACGCGCGTGAACACGTCGTAGCGCATGATTGCGGGGGTTCCGAAGTCCGAGAGCGTGTACAGCGCGACGAGCAGCGCCCCGGCCGTCACTCCGGGCGCTATCTGCGGCAGGATGACGCGGCGGAACGCCTCGGGATAGGTGTGGTTCAGCGTCCGGGCGGCCTCCAACTGCCTCGCGTCGAACGACAGCAGCGAGGCGCGCGTGGTGAGAAAGACGTAGGGGTACGTGAAGAGCGTCAGCACGAGCGCCGTCCCGCCGAGGCCGTAGACGGTGGGAATCGTGATACCGAGCGGCGCGAGCAGGTCGGCGAGCGCGCCGCTGGGACCGAACGCCGAGACGTACGCGAACGCGCCGATGTAGCTCGGAACGACCAGCGGCAAGGCGGCCAAGACCGTCCACAGCCGTCGGAACGGGAGGTCCGTCTGCACCGTCAGCACCGCGAGCGGGACGCCGAGCACGACGGAGGCAGCGGTGACGACGGTGGTGAGGACGAGGCTGTTGACGAGCACCGTCGTCGCCGTCCCGGAGGTGAGAAGCGAGACGGCGGCGTCGACGTCGAGCGACGAGGCGCTGACGAGCAGCCACACCAGCGGCGACAGCACCGCGGCGGCGACGGCGGCGGCGAGGACGACGACGGCCGTTCCGGGTTCGTCGTCGCCGGCGCCGCCGTCCAGCAGTCGGCGGACGCGGCCGAACCCCCCGCCCGGCGCCATCTCAGGGCGCCCCCATCAGAGCACTCCCACGTCCCGCATCAGCGTCAGCGTCGGCTGAATCTCCGAAAGACGGCTGAGGTCGATGCTCGGAGGGTTCAGTTCGTCGATGGTGGGGAGACCACCGACGGGCGGGACGTCCGGAACCATCGGGTAGGCGTACGTCCGCGTGGCGAAGAACTCCTGGGCCTCCGACGACAGCAGGTGGCGGACGAACGTGAACGCGAGTTCCTGGTTCCCGCTGGCCGAGAGCACCTCCGCGCCGGCGGCGTTGATGAGTGCGCCGGCGTCGCCGCTGGTGAACGCCAGGTCGAGAGGTGCGTTCGGACGCGCGGCCTGCACCCGAAGGGCGTAGTAGTGGTTCGCGAACCCGGCGTTGAGTTCGCCGTCGGCGACGGCGTTGGAGACGAGGAACTCGTTGTTGTACTCGGTGACGCCCGCCTCCAGCATCCCCCGAAGCCACTGGCGCGTGGCGTCGGGACCCTCGATGAGGCGCATCGCCGTGACGAACGCCTGGAAGGCGCCGTACGTCGGCGCCCACCCCATCGCCCCCGCGAGCGCCTCGGATTCGGGGAACTGCATCACGCTGTCGGGCACGTCTCCCTCGGACAGCGCCGAGGTGTTGTACGGGACGGCGCGGGCGCGCCCGGCGACGCCGACCCACAGATTCTCGGGGTGGAACTCCTCGGGCACCGGGTCGACGACGTCGGAGGGGAGTTCCGCGGTGAGTCCGCGGTTGGCGACGGCCGCCAGCGACCCGGCGTCGACCGACCAGAACACGTCGGCAGGCGACGCCGACCCCTCGTTGATGAGCGTGTTCGCCGCGTCGGACGTTCCGGACTCGCGCGCGTTGTAACTGAAGTCGTCGTATATCCGCTCGAACCGGGCCAAGAGGTCGCGGTAGAGGCCGCCCTCGCCGCCGCCGAGGTAGATGGTCAACTCGCCGCTGAGGTCCGGCAGGTCGGCGATGGGCGTGCCGCCGACGTCGCCGCGGCCCTCCGCGAGGGGACCGGAGCCGCGGAACTCGCCGAAGGAGTCTCCGGTCCCCCCGGCGGTTCCGTTCGCGGTGCCGTCGGTGCCGGTGCCGGTCTGCTCGCTCTCGTCCCCGGTGAACCCGCCGCACCCGGCGAGACCCGAGAGACCCGCGGCGCCGAGTCCCGCGAGGACGCGGCGGCGGTTGTAACGTCGCTCAGTCATCGGCGACCACCGCCCCTTCCTCGGCGTCGACCGGACGCGGTTCCAGCGCCGCCAGGCAGTCGAGCCAATCGCGCATGTACTCCCCGCAGTGGTTCAGGAACGCGCCGTTGTTCCACTCGGAGAAGTCCCCCTCCGCGAGGGCCTCGGCCATCGCGGCGAAGGCCTCCTCGAAGGAGTTGGCGTCGTCGCCGACGTCGTCGACGACGCGCCAGACGTGTTCGTTCAGTTCGAGGCCGGCGACTTCGTTCGCCAGGTCGTCGAACGTGGAGCGGGGGGCCTTGTTGTGCTCGCAGAGCGGACCGCCGTTGTAGACGCGCTTTCCGAGCACGTCGGCGGCGCGCTTGAGGAACAGTCCCGACCAGATGTCGTCGAAGCGGCCGACCGACCACTCGTTGTCGTCCATCGGCAGTTGGTAGAACGCCGGGACGACCTCCCGGCGGAACGCGAGGTTCATCGAGCAGACGGTGAGATACTGCCCCTCGGCGGCGACGAAGTCGCGTTCGAAGTCGGCCGCTTCGGTCCGCGTCTCGGCCTGTCCCTGCAGGTCGCCGTCCATCAGGATGCGGACGGCGTCGAGGTCGGGGACGTTCGTCCAGAGTCCCTGGGAGGCGACGACGGAGTCGACGTTCTCCACGTCGGTCTCGACGTCCTCATCCATCGCGGCGTAGGGGTAGCCGCGCGGGTAGAGGTCGGTGTCGCTCTGGTAGAGGACGTTGACCCACGACTCGTCCGAGCGGACCGATTCCACCTCGCCCTCGTGGGCGAGGTTCGCCATGTGGGTGCCGAAGAAGTCCTCCTCGGCGTGCGGCAGCGTATCGTCGTCGATGAACACGCCGTACTCGAAGCGGTCGTGCGCCCAGAGGTACAGCAGTCCGAACGACGTCTGCGCGTGACTCGCGGCGGGGACCAGGTGGTCGTACTCGACGATGCCGCGCGACTCGAACCACGCCTCGCGGGCGCTCCCGTCGAAGACGGCGCCGTCGACCCCTTCTTCGGCCAGCATCGCGCGCATGGCGTCGGCGTCGCAGAAGTCCTCCGTCACCAGAACGAAGAACAGTCGGTCGGTGTCGAAACCGTGCTCGCGAGCGTTAGCGACGTACTCGCGGACGCACTCGTACTCCCGAATCGTCGGAACGACGACGCAGATATCCTGCCGTGCACTCATTGTGCGCAAGACGGGATTAGGCTAACCTAAAAGTACCGGTGCGCGCTCGGCGGACCTGAGGAACGGAGACAGTCAGAGGCGTTCGGAGATGTGGTCGGCCGCCTTCAGCGCCAGCGCCGCGATGGTGAGCGTCGGGTTCATCGCGCCGCCGGTGACGAAGACGGAACTCCCCGCGAGCGTGAGGTTTGAGAGGTCGTGCGTCCGCAGTCGGGGGTTCACGACGCTCGTCCCCGGGTCCGTTCCCATCCGCGTCGTGCCCATGTGGTGGTACGCGGGGCCGGTGTTCTCCGGGCCGACGGTCCACTCGACGTCCGCGCCCATCTCGGTCAGCACGGCGCGCTGAATCTCGGTGGCCCGTTCGAGCGTCCGGCGCGTTCGGTCGTCGAGGCTCCAGACGACGTCGGGGACGGGGTTGCCGTGGTCGTCGGTGCGCGAGGGGTCCAGTCGGATGCGGTTCTCCGCGCGCGGGAGTTGCTCGACGAGAGCGCCCATCGCCACTCTGTTCCCGTAGGCGCCGCGGACCCGTTCGAGCAACTCGTCGCCGAAGACGTCCGCGCCGAGGGCGACGTCCGCGGGCGCCGGGCCGGCGTAGTTGAGAAACTCCAGTTTGATGGCCGTCCGCGAGTCGTCCGGCCGGTCGTAGAACTGGTGGCTCTCGGTAGTGTTGAACCCGACGTGCTTCTGCCGGGTGGGTTCCGGAAGCGTCCCGCCGACGCCCGCGAACAGGTGGTCCATGAAGTACCGCCCCACGGCCCCCGAGGAGTTCGCGAGGCCGTCGGGGTACGTCTCGCTCGCCGAGAGTAGGAGGAGGCGCGGCGTCTCCACCCCGCCGGCGGCGACGACGAACTCCCGAGCTTTCTGTCTGTACTCCTCGCCGTCGGGCGCGGCGTACACCGCCGCAGTCACCCGGTCGCCCGCGGCGTCGTGTTCGAGGCGCTGGACAGGCACCCGGTCGAGCACCCGCGCGCCGTCCGCCTCCGCGCGTTCGACGTGTCGGGTCGCCTCGTACTTCGCCCCGGAGGGGCACACCGGTTTGCAGGTGCCGTACCCGACGCAGGCGCTCTGTCCGTCGACGGGTTCGGAGTTGCGCGCGTTCGGCACCGAGTGGGTGGCGATTTCGAGCGTCTCGCACGCTTCGGCGAACAGCGAGTCGCTGTACGAGGGGGGAAACGCCGGGAGCGGGTGGGGGCGCTCCCGCGGCGGCGCGAAGGGGTTGTCGGAGGCGCCCGAAACCTGTAACTCCCGTTCGGCGGCGGCGTAGTAGGGGCGCAGGTCCTCGTAGTCGAGGGGCCAGTCGGCGCCCATTCCCACGGTAGAGTCGAGTTCGAAGTCCTGTTCGTGCAGGCGCATCACCATCCCCTGCCAGTGGAGGGTGCTCCCGCCGACGCCCTTCACCCGCGCGGCGTTCAGCGGATAGGAGCGCTCTCCAGACGACGAGTAGGCGTCTCGCTCGCCGCCCATTCCCCATATCGGTCGCTCGTCTCCGGGCCGGAGATGTCGCTCCATCCGGTCGGGTCGCTCGTCCGGGTTGAATCGGGGTCCGGCGTCGAGCACCACCACGTCGTACCCCGCGGCGGACAGTTCGGCGGCGACCAGGGCGCCCGCCGGCCCCGCGCCGACGACGCAGACGTCCGCGCGAGGGGAGGGCGTGCGGTCGACGGACGCCGTCGCCGGGTCGTCGCGTTGGGCTCCGTCGCTCACCCGTTCGGACCCTCCCGATAGGACTCCGTCCCGCCAGGGTGGCCGGGGGGATTCTCCAGACCGGTCAGTCCCGCGCCCGTCGGCGACGTGTAGAACGCGTACAGCAGTTCGTTCACGACGTAGTAGCGCACTCGCTGGGCCGCGGTACCGTCGGGGGCGGGTTCGACGACGTCCACGCTCATGTAATCCAGCACCTCGCGACGCGTCGACGCCGGGAGGGCGGCGTATCGGTCGCCGTGGAACTCCTCGGTGTATCCGTCGAGCGATTCGACCGCGGCGGCGACGCCGCGGGCGTAGGCGTCCTCGCCGTCGACGCGTCCCCCCGTGTACGTGCGGACGAACTCCGAGACGCCGTCCACAGTCGAAGGATAGACCACCTCGGCGACGGCGACGAGCGTCTCCATCTCGTGGTCGCCGACCGTCGCCGCCTCCCCTTCTCTCTCCCCGGTGCCGTCGTCGGAGGCTCTCGGCGCCGCGCACCCCGCGAGCGACCCGGCACCCCCGGCGGCGAGGGCCGCGAGAGCATCCCGACGCGTCAGCTCCATTTGAGGCTGTTTTTGGTAGGCCTAAACAAGAGCCTTGCGCTCGGGTTCGTCTGATTTCGGAGTACGAGGTTCAGAAGAGCAGGTCATTCAGTATAGCACTATGCAGTTTACTCGACTCGCATGAGACGAGCGATGAAGGTAGTCGAGAGACACGACGTCGAAGAGCCGAAAGCTGTAGTCCCGAAGCAATACCATGAAGCAGAAACGGCCGACCGATGTTCGGCAAGTGGACGTGGTTCTGAGTCGGTAGCAGAGAGCCGTCAGAAGACTCGGAGGTTTAACCAACCCGGCGAAAGTGAGGAATCGGAGTGACCGGGAGGACGAAGGACGTCGCCGGCCGAACCGAGCGAAGGCGAGAGCCCGCGGTCGAGAGTTCGACATTCGGCGGACTCCGTCGGACGGAACGACCCCGACTCGATCCGACAGTGCCCGAGTTCGAGAGAGGGTAGTACCGGCGGGTCGGGTGCGAATGCGTCCCCCACCCCTCCCGCACGTGGTCACCCACGTCACTAGAGCGGTCGAACCAGGGATACCGATAGGAGAGATACACCGGAGGCGACGAACCGCTCTCGGGGAAGCAACTGGATACCAGGAGCGTCCGCGGCGTACCGAACGTCGGGCACGGGCGTCGCGTTCGGGGCGATGGAGCCCCGAATCGTGATGGTGCCGGTCAGAGCGGTCCCCGGTTGGCTCTGGGAGACGATTTCCGTCCGTAGCCGTACCGCCTCGGTCTGAGACCGAGTGCCACTCCGAGGTAGGCATCAGGTGGCGACCGACGCCCGAGATCCCCCGCATGTGAACTCCTTCAGATGGGTGGGCGCCGGTGGTCCGCGTCGAGTCGGCGTTTCGGTTCCCGAGTCGCGACGGCCGCCAGCGATGCCTGACCGGCGGCGACTTCCGGCATCGTCGACCGTATTCTGGACGGCTGTTTTAGAGTCGCAACCCCTAGGGGCCACGAGCGGAGAAGGGTCTTCCATAACGATTTATTACTGATACTAAATAGATGAAATATTGTCGCCGCGGGAGGGAGACTCGTGCGCTCGATAGCGGGGCAGGACGAGTGCGTTCTGGTTGGAGAACGTCTACCGAGTCGGATACAGTACGACAGACTCGAAGACTAGTTATCTGTGTGGGTGCTACTTAGGCCGTTCTATAAAAGGCATAGATACAGATAAATAGAGATACGACGCAATGCTCTGTCAAGATAAGTAGAGTTATATTGTTCAGGGCTGCACCCGAAGACGAGTTACTGTGTCCGAGACCGAACTGCGATTCGAGATGGTGGCACTCGCTCGAACCCGGCGAGTTCCGACGGAGAGCGTCGAGGGACTCACCCGTCTGCGAAATGGGGAGGTAGCGTGACTCCGTGTCGAACGACGACTCGGAGACCGAACGCAAGACGGTGATGACGTACATCCCCGCATACCAGAAAGACGAGTGGAAGCGCCACGCCGAGCGACTCGGAATGAGCCAAAGCGAGTTCGTGCGGACGATGGTGCAGGCGGGTCGCAGCGACTTCGAGGTGCCCGAGAGGGACGGCGAGTCCGAAGAAGGAGGGTCCGAGGAGGAAACCGGGGAAAGCGAGTTCGAAGAGCGCGTCCTCGACGCCCTCTCGGCGGCCGACCACCGCTCGTGGGACGAACTGCTGACCGCCCTGACCGACGACATCGAGGACCGCCTGGACGAGACGCTGCAGGACCTCCAGGCGACGAACCGGGTGCAGTACAGCGGCCGGCACGGCGGCTACTCGCTCGCACCGGGTGCGTTCGGAGGCGACGATGGCCGTTGAGACGGCCGACGGCGAAACCGTCGAAGATGCGGTGGCGTACTTCTTGCAGGATATGACGTACCACGGACGAACCGACCGGACCAGAGACGCCTACGAGCGCGTCCTTCGGCGGTTCGAGGCGTTCCTCGGGGACGCCGAGGCGAACCCGATGGGCGCCGAGAGGTGCGTCGAGGAGGCGTCCCACCGCGACTGCATGGCGTGGATCCACTCGCTTCGAGGGTCCGACGCCGCCGACAGCACCGTCGCCACGTACGCGACCTACCTCCACCGGTTCTACGCGTACATGACGCAGGTCGGGGCGTTCGAGGGGAATCCGATGACCCTCGTGATGGAGGAGATGGACGAGCAGATAGACGCGAACCCCTCGCGCCGAGAGATATCCGTCCCCGAGATGCGCGAGTTCCTGCGGGAGGTCCACCATCCGCTCGACCGCGCGGTGCTGTTCACCCTCCTGAAGACGGGGATGCGCGTCGGCGAACTCTGCAACCTCGACTGTCGGGACGTATCGCTGGCGGATGGAACGCCGCTGGGCGACGTGTCGAGGCGGGCGCAACTCGACGGCCGCGGCCCCTCGCTGTACGTCTCCGCCGAACCGTCGGCCGGCGAGAGGGCCAACGGCGAACGGCGGACGGCGTCGAACAAGCGCAAGCGTTCCACTGTCGTCCCCGTCGACGGGGAGTTGGAACGGGCCCTGGCGCGCTGGTTGGCGATTCGACCCGACGTGCGCTCGCCCGCCGACCCACTGTTCGTCAGCACCTCCGGGAGTTGGGGCGAACGGCTGACGACAGATATGGTCCATCACCTCGTCGAACGCCACGCCGCCGAACGCGGGTGGCACCGCGCCGGCGGAAACGCCGAGGAGAACGTCACACCCCACTACTTCCGACACTTCTTCACCACGCACCTCAGAGACCGGACCGGCGACCGCGGCATCGTCAAGTACCTCCGCGGCGACGTCGGCGGCGACATCATCGACACGTACACCCACAACTGGGGTGACAGCGTCCGAGAGACGTACGAGGCGCACATCTATTCGCTTCTCTGATACGGTCGAGCGTCGTCGTGCGAACTCGTAAACTGCGTATCGCTATACGAAATACCGTTCGAGAGGGGGTCGGCACACCACGGTTATTGTCGCGGCGACCGCAGTCGGATACGTGCTGTCGTACGGCGTCACCATCGAGAGACGAGCGAACCGGACGACCGCCGCTCGGATGAGCCCGAGTTCCTTCTCGAGATGAGTGCGCTTCCGCCCGAACGACCGCTGGCGCACGTCTACGACGCCGCCTACGCGAGCGTCCCGAACTGGGACATCGGCCGACCGCAGCGACCGTTCGTCCACCTCGTCGAGTCGGGGTACGTCCGCGGACCGGTATTGGACCTCGGGTGCGGGACGGGCGAACTGTCGCTGTTCGTGGCCCAGAGGGGCTTCAACGTGCTCGGCATCGATATCTCGCCCGTGGCGATTCGACAGAGCAGGGAGAAGGCTCGGTGGCGTCGTATCGACGCCGCGTTTCTGGTGTGGGACGCCCTCTACCTCGACCGACTCGCCGACGCCGGGTTCGCCTTTCGGACGGTGCTCGACTCCGCCATGTACCACGTTCTCGCGGCCGAGGAGCGAGACCGACTGGTCGACGGTCTCGGCGAAATCGTCCCCTCCGGCGGCCGGTACTGCGTCCTCGGCGACGCGCGCACCGACGACCGCTCGGGGTACGGCATCACGCCCGGAGAGGTCGGCGCCCGATTCGAGGCGACGGGCGAGTGGGAGACGGAGTTCGGCTACCGGACAATGTTCGAGCGGCGACACAGCAGCAACCGGGCGTACTTCGTCGGACTGCAACGGCGGTGACTCGGGGGCGGCGCTCGCCGGTCGTCGTATCGGGCAGTAGCTATATCCGAAGGTGGCTGGACTCGATACTATGAACGTCGGAGGAGCGCCGGCTATCGACCGGCGGCGCGCCGGTTGGTGGCTCGTCGCGGCGGTCGTGGTCGGCATCGTCGGACTGTTTCTGTACTCGTTCGTCGGGACGTTCGTCCTCGGCCTGTTCGTGTACTACGGGGCCCGTCCCGTCAACCGGCGCATCCAGCGGCGGGTCAACTCCCGAGGGCTGGCGGCGACGGTCACTCTCCTGTTCATCGTCGTGCCGACGCTGGCGCTGTTGGGGTACGCCGGGTTCGTCGCCCTCCGGGAACTCACGGCGACGCTCGACTCGGGAACGGTCACGCTGCTGTTGAACCGCCTCCCCGGCGACCAGCAGACGCTCGCCGGCGTCGCCCGAAACTTCCCGCAGTTCGTCCAGCAGCTCGGAGATGTGTCGCAGTTCCGGCAGGCCTTCCAGACGCTCGCGGGCGCGCTCGGCACGGTGACGACGGGACTGCTCCACCTCACGCTGGCGCTCGCGTTCGCGTTCTTCCTCTACCGGGACGGCCACCGACTGCAGGCGTGGTACCGAAAGACCGTGGGCGGCCGCGACACCGCCGCGTACTCGTATCTCGCCGGCGTCGACGCCGACTTGGAGGTGGTGTACTTCGGGAACGTCCTCACCGTCCTCGCGGTGACGCTCGGGTCGATGGCCGTCTACAACGGCTACAACGTCCTCGCTCCCTCGGCGGTCGAACTCCCCTTCCCGACCCTGCTCGCGGTCCTCACCGGACTCGCGACGTTCGTCCCTCTCGTCGTCGGGAAGTTGGTGTACGTCCCGGCGACGGCGTTCCTCACCTGGCGGGCGGTGCAGGCCGACGGGAGCCTCCTCGTCTACCCCGCCGCTTTCCTCGTCGTCGTCTTCCTCCTCCTCGACGTCCTCCCGCAGTCGGTCGTGCGGCCGTACATCTCGGGGCAGACGATGCACGAGGGGGCGGTGCTGTTCGCGTACATCCTCGGCACGGCGCTGTTCGGTTGGTACGGGCTGTTCTTCGGCCCCCTCCTGCTGGTGATCGTCGTCCAGTTCGCCAACTTCGTACTGGAGGACCTTCTGTGGGGGCGCCCGTTCTCCCCCGCTCCGACGGACGCGACGGACCTCGGAACCGACCCGACCGACGTCAGGGCGGCTACCGCCGACGCGGCGACGAGCGAGTCGTCGGAGTCGAACCCGAGCGGCGACGCCGTGGAGGGGCGGACGAGCGAAAGTGAGAGCGAAGGGGGGAGCGGCGACGAGAACACCGATGGGAGCGGCCACGGCGGGTGAGCGGCCGAAGAGGGTGCGGCCGTTCAGACGACCAGTTCCGTCTCGACTTCGGGGCCGGTGATGGCTCGTTCGACCCGTTCGGCCGTCTCGCTCGTCTCGGCGACGTTCTCCATCAGCACGGTCTCGGAAGGAAACAGGTGTTCGCCGAGGACGAGGCCGTTCTCGCGCGCGGTCGACCCGGTCATCGTGAGGTAGACGCCGAGACCCACGTCCGCGACGGCCGCCTCCTCCTCGACGGACTCGTCGGGGTAGGCGAACGAGACGCCGTCGAGGGGGCCGGTACCGAGGACGGCCTCGACGAGTCGCTCGTAGCGCGGGGAGATGCAGAGCGGTCCCTCGTAGTCGGCGACGAACTCGCGGTTCAGTTCCGACCCCGGCGGGAGAAGCTCCGGTTTCGCCATCAGCGTGTGGTAGACGGTGTCGCCGAGGCCGCTCACGACGCGCACGTCGGTGTCCATCGGGTCGATGCGGGCGTTGATGTCGGCGAGTGAACCGACGCCTTCCTCCTCCAGTTGGACGACCTCTTCGAGGACCAGGTCGGCGCTGTCGAACCCGAGGCCGAACTCGTGGGTGCGGAGCGCCCGAAACGGCTCCTCGCGGCCGACGAGTTGCACGGAGACGCCGTCGACGTCGAGGGTGACGCTGTCGAAGACGATGCGGCGGGGCATCCCCTCCCGGTCGTCGCGGAGGAGCGTGTACTCCGGCGCCGCGGGGTCCGAGAGGTCCGAGTAGGCCGCGAGTCGCTCGTACGCGTCGCGGTCGGGATGGGCGTCCCCCTTGGTGACCGCCTTCTCGTGTCGGAGCGTCGAGGTGATGTCGTCTGCGACCTGCGCCGCGTCGGCGCTCGCGGCGAAGCGGTCGAGCACGGCTTCGAGCGGTCGCCCCTTCCGCGGCACGGCGACACGCACCGTCTCTGTCATTGTCGGGTGCACGGGGACGGCGATTAAACAGGTTGCGCTTCGATTCGGTGTCTCGGCGCCTACTCGCCGGGGCCGGGGCCGAACGCGTCGTTCAACCGTTCGCGGAACGCCATCAGCACCTCGATGTCGTCCTCGATGCTGTCGACGCGGGACTTCACCTCGTCGAGTTCGTCGAGGTCCGAGCGCAGGTCCTCGATGTCGCTCGACAGCGACTCGCGCGCCGCGACCACGTCGCCGTCCAGGTCGGCGATGTCCTCGCGCACGTCGCCGAGTTCCTCGTCCAGTCCGGCCGTCGCGGAGGCGGTCTGGCTCAGGTCCTCGGACAGTTCCGCGACGTCGGCGCGGACCGTCTCCATCTCCTCGTCCAGCGTCGCGCTCAGTTCTTCGACGCCCGCGACGGCCTCGGTGGCCCGGTCGTCGACGTCCGAGAGGCGCGCAGCGGCGTCCTCGACCTGTTGGTCGAGCGCCGAGAGGTCGCCTTCGAGCGCCGAAACGCCTTCGCGGATGTCGCCGCGGTCGGCGTCGGCCGCGGTCATCTCGGCGTCGAGGGCGGCGAGGTCCTCGCTGAACGTGTCTATCTCCTCGTTCAGCGCCTCCACCTCGCGCCGCAGGCCGTCGACGAGGTCCTGACCGGTGCCCTCCTCGTCGATGAACTCCGCGAGCGCATCGCTGTACGCCTGCAGGTCGTCCATCTGTGCCTGCAACCGACGGATTCTGACGTCGGCGCTGCGCGGCAGGCCGAAGTCGAGTTCCGAGCGGAGGAGGTCGAGGTCCTCCTCGGACACCTCGCCCGCCCGCAGTTCGGCCGCCAGACCGGCCGCGAACGACCCCGGCGCCGCGCCGTCGTCAACCGTCGCGTCGCCGACATCGACGTCGGCCGCCGCCGTTTCGGCTTCGTCGTCACCGACCGACGCCTCGATGTCGACGTAGTCGTCGGTCGCGTCGGCGGCCGCCCGGGCGTCCGCGTCCGACTCCCGTTCCGCGTCGGCGGGCGTCTCGACCGCGACGTCGACCGCCGAGTTCGAGTTCGAGTCCGACACGCGCGTTATCGCGGGTGTCGTCTCGGCGGCGAGTTCTCGCGGGGCGACGTCGGCCGCCGCGGCCGCCCCCTCCCGGTCGCCGAGAGCGGACTCGACGTCCGCGGCGGACGCCGACGCCGTCGACTCGGCCTCGGGTACCTCGGTCTTGGTCTCCGCCTCCGCGTCGCCGATGGTGGCCTCGACGGTCTCCCGGCCCTCCTCGTCGGCGAGACTCCCGTGCCCCTGTAGGGCGTCGCGGACGAGTTGGCTTCGGTCCTCGCCGAGGATATCCTCGACGCCGCTGTCCTCGTGGTCTGCGCCCGCCTCGGGGACGGGCGGCCGTTCGAGGACGGGGTCGACGAGGAACGCCTCGGCCTCGCTCAGTTCGTCGAGTCGGACGCCGTAGACGGTGATAATCTCCTCGTTCGGGTCGAGCGTTCGCTCGTACTCCACGCGGTGGTCTTTGTACGCCGCCCAGTTGTCGCTCTCGTACTCCGGGTGGAACCCGATGCCTTCCATCGGGAACTCCTCGGGAATCTGGTCGACGATACGGATGTGTTCTGGCTCCTCGCTGTCTGAAACGATTCGGAACTTGATGGCGGGTACCGGAAACTCGTCGGCGACGAACGACTTCTCCACTAAGACGTTCCCGTTCGAGACGGACACCGGTTCCCCCACATCGGACTCACGGCTCATGAGCCCACCTACCAGAAGAGATGACATAAATCAACCGGGGAAAATATGAGATTTGAGAAAGGGAAGTGCGACGGACCCGCTACAGGTCAACGCGGTCGCCTATCTCGACGATATCGAGCCGTTCGGGGTGGTCGTAGCTCTTGGCGTGGTGGTGGAGCACGGTCGGGTCTGCGGTCAGACCCTTCCACATGTCCCAGTGAGTCGGGACGAGACGGTCGAACTGCAGGTCCGAGGCGGCCTTCACCACCTCGTTCTCCGTGGAGTACCACTTCGTTCTGATAGGCTCGCCCGTCTCCTTGTCGTCGATGTTGCCGACCGCGCCGAACGCGAGGACGCCCACGTCGATGTCGTACGTCTCGCCGAGTTCGTCGAACTCCTCGTGCGGTTTGGTGTCGCCGCCGTGGAAGAACGTCCCCGAGTCGTGTTCGATGACGTAGGAGACCGGATGGGTCGAATCGGGGTCGTGGGAGAACTCGACGTGGATAGTGAACTCGCCGACCTCGAAGGTGTCGCCCTCCGCCACCTCGGTGAACCGCTCCTTGGAGAGGTCGTACTCGTCCAACCACGCCTCGTCTTCGTACACCACGTCCAGCGAATCGTCCGGCGCGTAGTACTGCGCGTCGGTCGCTTCGAGGATGGGCGCCTGACTCGGCCCGTGGACGTGGTCGGTGTGTTCGTGAGTGGCGAGCACCGCGTCCATCTCGTCGATATCGTCGGGGTCGAACGGCACCGGAATCATGCGGACGGTCCGCGGCGGGTCGCCCAGACCGACGTAGGGGTCGATGGCGACCGTCGTCCCTTCGCTGCCCTTCAGGAAGAAGCCGTTGCAGCCGAGATACCACGCGGCGACGGTGTCCGGCGACGCCGACTCGACGGCGCGCGGGAGCCAATCGTCCCAGTCGCTGACGCTCATGCCCGTGCGTGCGTCCGGGCGGAGGCTAAGTGTTGCGGACCCCGGCGAACCAAACTGTGTAGGGGTGTGGATTCATACTCCCGAGGAACGAAACGAAGACGAACGCTTCGGGCCGCCGACCCGATGGCCGCGACTCGCTTGCCCCCTCGTTTCGCGCGTTAGGGAGGCGTAACCATCACGAAAGAAAACAACGAACGTACCGATTAGGGCCTCTATAATCTACATACGAATAGGGAATCTACTCACTACTACACGTTAGCAAACTAATATCCGGCATAAGGTATATATCACCCACCGACGTTTGATAGTACGTCATGTCAGTTCATCGCAGACAGACGGCCGACTTCTCGCAGATGGACGAGACGATGCGCCTGCTCGGGCAGTGGGACCCGGAACCCCCGGCTTCCAACCTGGACTGAGCACTCGGCGCGCCGCCCGTCCCCCCGCAATCGAATCGCCCGCCCTCGACGACGACCGCTTTCTCGGTCCGTTTTCGGACGAAACACGTACCAGCGACGGCGCTGACGAACCAGCATGCGAATGAGTATCATCGGCGGCGGCACAGTCGGCGAAGAGACCCGCGAGACGGCCGTCGCCGTCGGTCGTATCGTCGCCCGGCGCGGACACACCGTCGTCTGCGGCGGCCTCGGCGGGGTGATGGAGGCGGCCTGCCGCGGCGCGAAGAAGGCGGGCGGCGACACCGTCGGCATCCTCCCCACCGAGCGACGCGCGGACGCCAACGAATACGTAGATATCGCCATCGCCACCGGTCTCGGTCACGCGCGCAACGGCCTCGTCGTGATGAACGGCGACGGCGTCATCGCCATCGACGGCGCCGGCGGGACGCTCACGGAAGTGGGGTTCTCGCTGGTGTTCGACCGTCCCATCGCGGGGTTAGGCACGCACGACGTCCCCGGTGTGGAGGCTTGTGAGACGCCCGCGGACGCGGTTCGGTACGTCGAGAGCGAGTTAGGAATCTAATACCGTCCACAGCGTCCCGTCATTCCTTCCGGTTCTCCCAGTACCGCGACGCGACGGCGCCCATCCCGACGGTTCCGAGGACGAAGTTGGTCAGGTCGCCGACGACGGGAACAATAGACAAAACGGAGACGGCCACGGCGCCGACGACGAGGCTCTTCCACGGGTCGGCGCTCCCGGCGGCGCGCGCGAGGACCGCACCGAACGCCACCATCGCGAGGAGGTTCGCCGCGAGACCGACGATAGCGACGACGATGACGCCGGGAATCACCACGACGATGCCGATGACGGTGATGGTGAGTGCGACGACTGCGACGAAGACGGAGACCAGCGTCAGAAGGCCGTAGACGAACGACTCGACGGGTTGCGAGCGGATTCGTGCCACGAGCGCGCGGGAGTACTGCGGGGCGACTCCGAGAACGAACGCGCCGAACAGGAGGTTCAAGACGAGTGCCACGACGAACGCGAGCAGCGGTCCGAACACGGGCGCTCGCGGCATCTCCGGGACGGTCTGTGCCGCGGCCGGTTCGACGAAGGTGGCGACGCAGGTGACTCCCGCGAGGAAGGCGACGACGGACGCTACGAATGGCTCTGAGTTGACACGTGCGGAGGGCACGGCGGAGAGAACGCGAATCGAGATAAATGTCTTGTGGAGGTGAGAGTTCCGGAGACGGAGGCCTCCTCACCAGGTGCCGTGGAACGTGTCGAACTCCAGGGAGTCGAGGGGTTTGTCGCCGACGGCGATGCGGTACTCGCCGGGCGTCAGCATCGGCTTGTGGAAGCGCGGGCCGTCGTCGGTGGTGATGCGGGGACAGCCGGTGTTGACGAAGGCGTCCATGTCGAAGTTTCTGAGTCGGTCCGGCGTCACCTCGTCCATCGTGATGAGGTAGGCGTTCGGGTTGTCGTCGAGTATCTTCTCGGCGATTTCCATGCGACCCTGTCCGATCTTCGTACAGAAGATGACGCCCCACTTCTCGGCGTCCATCGCCTTGTGGACGGAGGCGTAGCGCTGCTTCATGAACTGCTCCGTGTCGGCTATCTTCACGACGTTGTTGACGGGGTCGGCGATGACGACGTTCTTCTCGGGGTGTTCCATCGCCAGTCCGAGCGGGTGGAACTTCCCGCCGCCGACGTACAGCACCTGGTCGGCGTCGATATCCGCGGAGGCGTAGTTACAGCCGAGCACCTGCCCCTCGTGGGAGAGGCGGTCGTCGCCGCGGCGGGTGTGGACGTCGTAGCCGCGCTCTTCGAGCCAATCGCACATGTCCTCGAAGCGGTTCATGTGCTGGGCGGTGGTGACGAGGCCGACCTCCTCGCCGTCGAGTTTCTCGAGGGAGTCCTCCAGGATGGGCATCGGGTCGACGTTCGAGAACAGCGGCACGTAGATGATCTTGTCCGACTCCTTCATCGGCGAGTGGCCGAAGTGGACGAAGACATCCGTCCGGCGCATCAGGTAGGTGTCGAGGTCGCAGGCGCCGTAACAGGGCTGACCCGACAGCATGAACGTCACGTCGTCGCCGCACAGTTCACGCAGGTCGTCGGCGACGGCCGGGCCGCGGCGTTTCAGGCCCTCCGGGAACTGCAGGCCGACCCGGTTCGCGTCCCGTTCTTCGACCTCCTCGACGATGCGTTCGAGTTCGTAGTCCCACTCCCGGTCGTGCCGCAGCGACATCCCGGTGTTCCTGAGGTCCCCCTCGGTGGTCGCGTCTTGACTCATTGCACCTCTCTTGCCAGTCGGGAGGGATAACGTCGGCGGTTCCTGACCCTTCGATTCCGGCGGGAGAGGTCTGTGAGCCGCTCGCACTCTCCGCGACGGATTTTCTCATCGCGAGTCGTATCTCGTCCGTACCGTTGAGAAACCGAAAGGCGACCGGTCGAGTGCGCCGACTGCGGGGCGACATCGAAGACGAAGCGTCGCTCACCGCGGAGCGCGCCCGAACTGACCGCCGACTGTCGAGGGCCGTACGTCGGACGGAAGGGGAGGAATCCGTGGCTCTGTCGCGTCGGTCGCTCTCCCGGAGGGCGCAGTCGCGTTCGATTCGGTGGCCGTCGGCGGCGTGCGAGATTCGTTGGCGTCCGCGCGGGTAGCGGTGGCGGTGCCGGTCCGGTTCACGGGCGTCCGGTCCGGCGTCGACATCGGGGGCGGCGACTCGGACTCCGCCGCGTCCCGAGTGCGTTCGTACCACGGCGGCGGCGAAATCTGGACGGCGTCGACGCCCGAGTACCAGAGGTGGTACCGCACCGACCGGTTCTCCCCGCCGTCGGCGACGACGTACGAGACGCTGAGACGCCGGACGAACCCGTCGGGTCCGACCCGCGCCTCGGCGCGGTAGTCGCTGACGTTCTCGGGGTCCGCGAACGCCTCCGGCGTTCCCGTGGCGACGACGCGGTACGGCGACTCCGGTTCCGCCTCCGCCTCGCGCGTGACGGACGTCCGGGTCGCGTCCAGATACCGTTCGACGGCGGTAGCGGCGCGCCGTTCGAACGGACCGCGACCGCTCCGGTCGAGGCGGACGCGGAAGCGGGAGACGTCCCCTTCCCCCCGTTCGTTGTGGACGTACGCGTACCGCCCGTTCGCGTACGCGGTGTAGTGAACCAGCCTATCCCCGTCGCCGGCGGTCGGGGTAGTATCCGCCCCGCCGGTTCCGGTCGAGTCGCCCGCGTCACCTCCCCCGCCGGAGGCGTTCGTCCCGGCGCCGTTCTCTTCGACGCGGACGGACCCGGCGACGACGTAGCGGAACCGGCGCGGACTCTCGACGGCCGCCTCCCTCCAGACGTCGTCCCAGACGTCGCCCCGCCAGGTCTCGGTGCCCGACTCGCGGACGACAAGGCGGTAGGACCGTCCGGTGACGGCGTCGGCGTGGGCGGCCGCGAGCCGTTCGGGCCCCGTCACGCCCGTCGGACCGATTCCCGGCGGGAAGGACTCGCTCTCGGTTCGGGCGGCCGCCGAGTCCGCGCGCCCACTCTCCGAACCCGAGGTCGACCCCGCGGCGCCCCCGGCCGGGGGGTACGCGAGGCCCAACGGGCCGAACAGCGCCGTGACGACGAGCGCGGCGAGGACGACGGCGGCGATTCCGACCACGAGGGAGTCTCCGACCCGCCCGAGAGCGGCCCGGCGGCCGGACGGGGTCTCCGACTCCGGCGCGTCGACGACGGGCGAGGCGTCGAAGTACTCGTCGAAGAGGCGCTCGGCGTCCCGGCGGTCGAGGGCGTACAGCGCCAGGTCGCGGAGTTCCGCGGGGCCGACGACGGCTGCGTTCGCGCGCGCCGCGCGGCGACGGAGCGCGGGGGTGGGTCTCGCCGCGACCACGACGTCGGCGTCGGCGGCGACGCTCGGCCGGCGAAGCCGTCGCCGAGCGGAGACGGGCGAGAGCACCCGGTCGCCCCCGTCGAGGACGACCGCCCCGTCGTCGCGGACGACGACCGACTCCCCCCGGGCGGCGTACAGGTCGGCGACGAACGACGTCAGGGCCTCCCCGTCGAGTCGGCGGAGCCACCGGGCGAACTCCGCGCGCGTGACGACCGTCATACGATATCGTACCACTCGAAAGGTGACGGCTCTTTCCCCCGCGGAGGGGGAGGACGAGACAGTGGAGGCGGTCGCCCGACACCGCCGCCTCCGGCAGGTTCAAACGAATCGACTTCCAAAATTCACGTATGAGCATCCAGACCGAGCGGCTCGAAGACATGGGGCGCGAACTCGGCGACGCCATCGCGGAGACGCCGGAGTACGAGGCGTTCGAGGAGGCGAAGGCCGCCGTCGAGAACGACGAGGACCTGCAGGCCGAGATACGCGAGTTCCAGCAACGCCGCGAGGAGTTCATGCTCGCCCGACAGCGCGGCGAGGCGACGCAGGAGCGACTGGAGGAGGTCCAGACCGCACAGCGCGACCTCCACTCGAAGGACAAGATGGCGACGTACCTAGAGGCCCAAGAGACGCTGCAGGAGCGGCTCGAAGCGGTCAACGAGGCCATCTCCGACCCCCTCGCCGTCGACTTCGGCGGCGAGGCCGGCGGCTGCTGTCAGGACTGAGCGAAACGCGAACCCGGTCCGGCGCGCGCCGCGGACCTCGACCTCGACCTCGACTTTTTCTCCGATGAGGCGGCCAGTCGCCCCATGCTCGCGATAGCCGGCGGCAAGGGCGGATGCGGGAAGACCACGACGACGCTCGGACTCGCGGCCGCGCGCGACGGCCCGACCCTCGTCGTCGACGCCGACGCCGACATGCCGAACCTCCACGCGATGGCGGACGTCCCGCGCGACCCGCCGTCGGGTCCGAACGCCGGTTCGGACTCGCACCCGGCCCCGAACCGCCTCGGCCACCGTCACCCCGACCACGGCGACCTGAGAGTCAGGCCGGCGCCGACGGCTTCGAGGGGACCCGAGACCGCCGGAGGCGACGAAATCACGGCGCACCTCGGCCGCGTCAGCGAGGCCGTCTCGGGGGAGAGGGCGGTGCTGGTCGACTGCCCCGCCGGCGCGGGACCGGACGCCGCCGCGCCCGTCCGCGCCGCCGACGGCGTCCTCCTCGTCGCGTCCGCGTGCGCCCCCTCCCTGCGCGACGCGGCGAAGACGGGGGCGACGGCCCGCGCGCTGGGGACACCGGTCGTCGGCGCCGTCCTCACCCGTTCGCGACTGGCGCCGGCAGGCGTCGAGTCGCTGCTCGGGTGTCCCCTCCTCGGCGCCGTGCCGCCCGTCGACCCGCCCGTGCTAGACGACGTGCGCGTCGAGAAGGCGTACCGAGACGTGGCAGCGGAACTACAGCAGCACAAAGACCTAAGATAGCGGACTGTCTGTATTCGTGTCGTGTCCGACCGACTGACGACCGGAATCACGGTCCTCGACCGCGAACTCGGCGGCGGCATCCCCGCGGGGAGCATCGTCGCCCTGTTGGCCGACCCGGCCAGTCAGTCCGAACTGTTCCTCTACGAACTCACCGCCGTCCGCGGGACGCTGTATCTGACGACCGTCCGCTCGGACCAAGCCGTCGAGGACGCCATCGCGCGCACGCGAACGCGCGTCGGGTCGCCCACCGTCCGCGACGTGGGCGCGGAGGCGCCCCTCGACGCGGCGAACAAACTCGTCCGCGACCTGCCGGAGGGCGCGAACCTCATCGTGGACGTGGTGGACGTGTTGGAGACGGCAGACCCCGTTCGGTACCGGGCGTTCCTGAACGGTCTCCAGACGCACATGGTGAACACCGGCGGCCTCGCCGTCCTCCACGGGATGAAGGGGGATGCGCCGACGAACCGTCGGTACACCGAGCACATGGCCGACGTGGTGTTCGACCTGCGGACGGCCGTCGACGGCGCGGAGATAGAAAACCGCCTCGCCGTCCCCAAGTTCCGCGGCGGCCGCGCCCCCGAAGAGACCATCAAACTCCGTCTCAGCGAGCAGGTGGCCGTCGACACCAGCCGCGACATCGCCTGAGACCGGCTTCGACCCGTTCAGACCGCGTAGTACAGCAGCGTCGCGACCGTCAGAGCGACCGTCAGCGCCGACCAGTTTCGGACGCTGGCGAGTGCGTCCACCTCCGTCCGCTTGGCGAAGAGGTACGCGAAGTAGGGAATCAGCGGCGCGAGACGGACGAGAGAGGAGACGTCGCGGTTCAGGACGAACTGGAGGACGAGCGTCAAGCCGACGGTGCACCCGGCGGCGACGGCGGCCAGTTTCAGGTCGTCGGCGGGGACGGACGTCGGGGGCGACTCCTCGGACATGGCTCTCGGTCTTCCTGCGCGGGTGTCCCAAAAGAAAGCGCTGGTTCGGATTCGACTCCGAGCGTCCGCGTTACTCCTCGTCGGCGTCCGCTTCGACGTCGAGGTCGCCCTCTTCGAGTTCCTCGACGAGTTCGTCGGCGTCGACGTCGACGTCCTCCATGGCCGCCTCGATGTCCTCGGCGTCGGCGCCGCCACCGCCGCCCATACCGCCCATCATACCGCCCATGCCGCCCATCATGCCGCCCATCCCGTCGATGGTCTCCTGCACGATGACGCGGTCGAGGTCGAGACGGTCCATGAGGTCCTGTGCGATCTGCTGCTTCGAGAACATCCACTGCTGGTTCATCGTCATCTGCTGGGTGGCCTCGATGTACAGCGTCTCCTTCTCGGTGGTGACCGTCTCCGTTTCGGGTTCGCCCTCGTCGTCGTCGTCGTCGGACTCGACGACCTGCTCTTCTTCCTCCTCGTCGGTCTGAATCCAGACCTCGGGGACCTGCTGGAGGTACATGCCGAGGAGGCCCTCGGCCTGCTCCTCGCGGTCGTCGACGAGTTCGAGTATCTCGTACTCGTACTCGAGGTCCTCGCCGGCGAGGGGGTGGTTGAAGTTGACGCGGGCGCGGCCGCCGATGATGGTCTCGACGCGACCCTGGTCGCCGTCGACCTGCACCTGCGCGCCGGGGTAGCGGTCGTCCTCGTCGATCTTGTTGGCGCTGACCGTGCGCACCTCGTCGTCGTCGAACTCGCCGAACGCCTCGGCGGCCGGAATCTCGACGGTGTCGGTGTCGCCGACCTCGGCGCCGACGAGGGCGTCGTCGACCGACTCGAAGATGTGGCCCGCGCCGACGATGATGACTCGGGGTTCGAAGTCGTACTCGTCGGTGTCTATCTCGGCCTCCTCGGCCACCTCCTCGTCGGTCGTGTCGACGACGGTGTCGTCCTCGACCGTTCGGACCGTGTAGGCGAGGCGAACGAAGTCGCCGTCCTGAATCCCGCCCTCGGTCTCCTCCTCGGCGACCTCTTCTTCGACATCTTCCGCTGCATCGGCCTCCGCCTCGGCGGCCTCCGCCTGCTGTTCGTCACTCATACGCGCAACAATACCCGTGCGACCCTTAAGAATCACGTTTCGTCGATGGCAGAAACGGACCGCTCACGACCGCACGACCGAGTCGTTCGGCGGCGGCGAGGCGCCGTCGCGGGTCGACCCCGCACGCCCGGAGACCGGCGCGTCGCCCGTCTCCGGTCGTCTGCCCGCACCCCGCCGACCGGGCGAGTGCGAACGCGAACGTTTATGTTCGATACTGTAATCATTGTTAATGATGGGTGACTGTTGACATGGCACAGGAAGCGCTGTTCGCGGGTCTCGTCTTCGGAGTCGCCCTCGCGGCCGCCGTCGTCCTCGCCGGTCGCGGGCGGCGAGAGCACTCCGTGGCCGGCGGGTGGACGACGCGGACGTCGCCGTCGACGCTGTCGCGGACCGCCGACAGCCCCGCCGCGTGGACCGCGGCGTTCGTCGCCGTCGCGTTGGCGTTCGGCGGAGCCGGCGTCCTGTTCGTCGCCGGCGGGGACGTGCCGGCCGAACTGGCCGCCGTCGGCGGGGCGTTCCTCCTCGCCGCCGCGGTGCTCGTCTTCGGCCTCTACGTCTTCTACGGGACGTTCGTCTCCGCGCGCGGGCGGGGTCTGAAGAACGCGCAGGCCGCCCTGCTGGGCGTGTGCGCGCTCGGGTCGCTGTTCGTCCTCGCCGTCACCCTCAAACTGCTCGGCGCGTTCTGACCGTGAACGACCCTCCCGTCCGCGCGCCGTCGACCCGACTCCCCGCCCGCCTCGGAGCACTCGCGTTCGCCCTCGTCCTCGGAGCGGCGCTGTACTCCCGGCCGGCGCTCGCGCACGCGGGGTCGCTGGCCGGGTCGCTCCGGTCGGTATCCGCCCCGTTCTGGCTGGTCGTCCTCTCCGGCGGCGGCGTCGTCGGCGTCTCCTTTCTCTTCTCCAGTTTCGTCACCGACGCGGCCGCGCTGAACGCGCTCGCCCGCCCTCGCCGGCTCTTCGGGTCCCGCCGCCGACGCCGCGCCGCCGCCGAACGGGGTCGCCGACTCCTCGGCTGGGCGAGCGTCGCGGTCCTCGCACTCGTCGTGTGGACGGGACTGACCGGGCCGACGGTCCCGCTGGCGAACCTCGCCGTCCTCGTCGTCTGGGTCGGCTGGTGGGCGGGGTTCACCATGTTCACTTACCTCGTTGTCGACGCGTGGCCGGTCGTGAATCCGTGGCGGACGCTCGCGCGCGCCGTCCGTCGAGTCGCCGCCGAGAGAGAATCGGGCCGCGCACCCGCCCGACTCCCCATTCGCCTCGGCGCGTGGCCGAGCGTCGTCGGCCTCCTCGGCCTCGTCTGGGTCGAGGTGGAGAGCCCCGTCGCCTCGGATCCTCGCGTCCTCGCCGCCGCGGTCCTCGCGTACACCGTCGTCACCGTCGCCGGAGCGGTGCGGTACGGGCCGGCGTGGTTCGAGCGCGTCGACCCTGTCTCGCGCGTCTTCCGCCTCTACGGGCTGCTCGCACCGATTCGCCGCACCGACGACGGCCTCGCCGTCTCGGTGCCGGGGGCCGCGCTCGTCCGCTACCCGGAGGCAATGGCCGAGGACGACGCGGCGTTCGTCGTCGCCCTCCTCTGGGTGACGACGTACGACGGCCTCGCCGCCACCGCCGCGTGGGACGGCGTCCGCGACTGGGCCGCGGGCGTCGGAGCGCCCGGATGGCTCCTCGGCCTCGCCCTCGCGTTCGCCGGCTTCGCCTGCTTTCTCGCCGTCTACCGCCTCGCCGCCCGCCTCGCCCGCCGGACGGCCGACACCTACGTCACCGCGCGGTTCGTCGCCGGGTGGTTCGCACCCGCCCTCGTTCCCATCGCCGCCGGCTACCATCTCGCGCACTTCCTCGGCTACTTCCTCGGTCTGCTCCCGGCGTTCGTCGCCGTCGCCTCGACGCCGCTCTCGCCGCCCGCGGCCCTCCCCGTCCTCGCCCTCCCGGCGTGGTTCGGGGCGGTGCAGTTGGCCGTCGTCGTCGGGGGGCACCTCGTCGCCGTCTGGGTGGCGCACGCGCGGTCGTTCGACCTGTTCCCCGGCCGCCTCCAACCGCTCCGGAGCCAGTACCCGTTCGTCGCCGTCACCGTCCTGTACACCGTGATCAGCCTCTGGGTCGTCGCCCAACCGGTCGCCGAGGCGATACGATGAGGGCGGACGTCGCCCCCGAGACGGCGGTTCCCGACGGTGAGGACCCCCCGGCGACGTGCCCGTACTGCGGCCGCCCGTTCCGAACGACGCGGCTCCGCGCCCTCCACGTCGGCGAGGCGCACGCGGTGCGGCGGACGGACGCCGAACGGGAGGCGTACGAGTCCGCGGTGGTGGCGGAGGAGGACGACCTCTTCCTCTATCACCTGAAGGTGGTCGCGGCGCTCGGGAGCGTCTACGCCGCGTTCGTCATCCTCGGCATCATCGGGTTCAGTATCGCCGGGTGAACCGCTCGCGTCGCGGGAGCGGAGAGGCGAGAAGCCGGAGAGCGCTCAGTGCCCCGCTTCGTCCGACTCCTCCGGGTCCGGGAGGCGGGCGACGTGCGCGGTGAGGATACCGACCCCCGTGAGGGCGACGACGCCCCCGACCGGAACGAGCGTGGTCGTCATACCGGCGTACTCGCCGTACAGAAGCGCGACCAGTCCGACGACGAGCGCCGCCGTCGCGGCGCCGAGGGCGAGCAACTCTGCATTCATGTGGTTTGTGTTGTCACGACTCGTGTTAAAGACTCGCTCTCCGACGGCGGTGGAACGAAGTGCGCTCCGTCGAAACCGGCGGTCGACGTGCGCCTCCGTCGTCTCCCCGCCGAGGAACCCGCCGTCCGTCGCTACGTCGAGGAGTTGTGGCTGCCGTACCACCGCGAACTGGCGGCGACAGTCGCCGACCACGCCCTCGCCGAGGACGTCGACGTCGTCGACGAGGAGATGTCGTTCCGCCTCGACCGCCTCTCCTCGGAGGGCTATCGAACGTGGGTGGCCGTCGACGAACCGGCGGAGGGACGGACGGGCGGCGACGACCCGCTGACCGACCCCGAGAGCGCGCTCGCCGGGTTCGTCTCGGCGGACGTCGAGCGGTCCCCGAGCGTCTTCGACCGGCCCGACAGGCTGGTCGTCGGGGATATCTACGTGCGCGCGGCGTTCCGGGGGACAGGGCTCGCACACCGACTGGTCCGCCGGGCCGCGCGCTACGGACGGGAGGCCGAGTGCGGCGAACTCGCCCTCGACGTGGACGCGGACAACGAACGGGCGCGCTCGTTCTATAGTAGCGTCTGCAACTGGTTACTCATCCGACCGCACGCTGTCGTGCGGTCGAGTGTGTGATGACTTGCAGACGCTACTATACGACTCGCTGGGGTTCGAGACCCGTCGGCACCGGATGGTCGTCGCCGCGGACGAACTGGAAGGCGGAGGCGGCCCCTCACTCCGCTTCGCCCCCCGTCGCCGCGACGGCGACGAGGAGGAACACGCAGGCGGCGACGACGGCCCCCGGCGCGAACACGAGGGGCTTCGAAAGCGGTCCGCCGACCACCTTCAGCATCATCACCGTGATACCGAGCGCCATCGGGAGCGAGAACAGCAGGGCGTAGCCGAGGGCGCGCCGGTCGAACCGCCCCGCCGGCGAGTGTGTGTGGCTCACACGACACCTCAGAGGATGGAGTACGACGCGGCGAACGTCAGCGCCAGCGCCGCCGCGAGGCCGATTCCGATGAGGTACGTCAGCGACCGGGGTTCCCACCGCAGGTGCTGGAAGTAGGCGGCGACGAGCACCGCCTTCATCGCCGAGAGCACCATGATGAGCGCGAACGCCGTCCAGTAGGCCAGTCCGGCGAACTCGACCAGCACTTGCACCGTCGCCGAGACGAACAGTACGACGTAGATTGCCGTGTACAGTTTAGTGTTCATTTTTTATCACCTCACAGGATGTAGAACAGCGGGAAGAGGAACAGCCAGACGATGTCGACGAAGTGCCAGTAGAGGCCGAAGTACTCCACCGAACTGCTGTCCTCCAAGTAGGCGCCTCGCCACGCGCGCGCTATCAGGTACAGTGTCACGATCAGACCCACGATGACGTGCGCGGCGTGCAGGCCCGTGGTGAGGAAGAACGTCGAGGCGCGCACGTTCGAGGAGAGCCACAGACCCTCGTGGAACAGGTGGTCCCACTCGATACCCTTGTTGATGAGGAAGCCGACGCCCAGGAGGAACGTCGCGACGAGGCTGGCGACTAGCCCCGTTCGGTTCTTCTTCTCCGCGGCGACGAGGGCGAGGACGACGGTGAAACTGCTCGTCAGGAGGAGGTAGGTGTTCACCAGCCCCGGGACGGGGTTCTGAGGGATGGGCTCCCACGCCGTCCACCCGAACGCGACGCGCGTGAACACGTAGGCGCCGACGAATCCGCCGAACAGCACCACGTCGCTGGCGAGGAATATCCACATCCCGACTTTTCCGTACTCCAAGCCGCCGAACGGCCACGACTCGCCGTCGACGAGCGCGGGGCCGTGGAACGGCTCCAATCCCATGAACACGAGCGACCCGAGCGTGACGACGCCGCCGAGGACGGCGGCGCCGAGGTAGACGCTTCCCGCGATTCCCTCCGGGAACGTCGCGTTCCGGAGGCCCGAGAGGCCGAGGAACAAGAGGAACGTCCCGACGCCGACGACGAACGGCCAGTAACTCGCGTGGCTGGCGTGCTCTTCGTGTTCCGCCCGGTGTGCGGCGGGCGTCGACGCCGCGTCGGCGGTGGCGACGCCGCCGTCGGTCGCCGTTTCCCCGCCGTCCGCGGCCGCCCCGCCGCCCGCCGCCGTCGACTCTTCGCGGAAACTGAGCGACCCGTCGCGGTACGTCGGCAGGCCGGGGAAGTTCTCCAACGGCGGCGGCGAGGGAACGGCCCACTCCGCGGTGGTGGCGTACTCCCAGGGGTTGTCGCCCGCCGGGTCGCCCGAGAGCGCGCTCTTCGCCAGGTTGTAGAACATGACGAGGAACGAGAGTCCGAGGACGAACGCGCCGACGGTGGCGAGTTGGTGCCAGATTTGGAGGCCGGCCGAGTAGTCGAACACGCGGCGCGGCGTCTCCCACGCGACGAACAGCGGGAAGTAGAGGAGGTTGAAGCCGACGAAGTAGATGCCGAAGTGGAGTTTCCCGAGGAACTCGTCGTACATCCTTCCGGTTATCTTCGGGAACCAGTAGTACAGCCCACCCACGAGGGCGGTGACGCCGCCGACCATCACGTAGTGGAAGTGCGCGACGACCCAGTACGTTCCTCTGAATTCGTAGTCGAGGACGATGGCGCCGAGGAAGACGCCTGTGATTCCCCCGATGATGAACAGCAGGAGGGCGCCGAACACGAAGAGGAACGGCGTGGTGAAGCGTATCTTCCCCTTCAGCATCGTGTAGATGAGCGCGAACACCATCAGGTCGAACGGCAGCGAGATGCCGATGGTGGTTATCATGAAGAGCGTCTTTATCTGGAGGTTGATGGTCGTCAGGAACATGTGGTGCATCCAGACGACGAAGCTCTGCAGGGCGACGAGCACCATCGCCGCGATGAACCACTTCCGGCCAACGATGCGGCGGCCGGTGAACGTCTGGAACACCTCGGCCATGACGCCGAGGGCGGGGAAGAAGACGATGTACACCTCCGGATGTCCGAAGAACCAGAACAGGTGCGCCCACAGCATCGACCCCGCGGGCGACTCCAAGGTGAAGTAGGTCGTCCCCAGAAGCCTGTCGGAAGAGAGGATGACGAGCGCCGCCAGCAACGCGGCAAACGCGAACAGCATCATCCAGACCGTGAGGAGGATGGACCACGTGAACAGGGGGAGTTTCCTGAGGGTCAATCCCTCCGCGCGCATCGTGTGCATCGAGGTGAGGAAGTTGACCGACGAGACGGTGACGCTGGCGACGAACAGCGTGAGCGCCAGGACGGCGGTACTCGCGCCCACGTCGGGCGTGAACGTCGGAACGTTCAACGGCGCGTACATCGTCCACCCGCCGGCGAACGTCCCCCCCTGGAAGAACGAGACGCTGAACAGGATGCCCGAGAACAGGTAGAGCCAGTACGACAGGGCGTTCAGTCGGGGGAAGGCGAGGTCCTTCGCGCCGATTTGCAGGGGAACGACGTAGTTCGCGAAGCCGAACGCGAACGGCGAGAGGAACCAGAACACCATGATGAGTCCGTGCGCGGAGACGGCCTGGTTGTACGCCAGCGGTTCCAGCACCGTCGTCGTCGGCGTCCGCGGCGCCCACAGTTGGATTCGGAGGAGCCACGCGAGGACGCCGCCGAGGACGAGGAAGAACAGCGAGGTGACGATGTAGAGGATGCCCACGTCCTTGTGGTTGGTCGTGACGAACCACCGGCGGATGCTCCCCATCGCCGGGAACGACGACGCCGTCTCCTCGTAGTCGCCCTCCGTCGCCGGGGCGGTCAGTTCGCCCGCCGCCGTCGAGGCGTCCGCCCGGCCCGCGCTCCCGCCGTCGGGTCGGTGCGCCGAGTCGTTCGTTCGGTCGTTCCCGGGTGCGCCGTCGGTCATCTCGCCACCTCCGCGAGCGCTCCGCCGGGGTCACTCTCCGCCGTCGTTTCGCCGGTCGTCGACCCGTTCTCGGTTCCGCCCGCCTCCGTGCTCTCGTACCACGATTCGTACTCGTCCGGTTCCATCACGACTACCGTCGCCGTCATGAACGAGTGGCCGGACCCGCAGAGTTCGTAGCACTGCGCGGTGTAGTTGCCCGTCTCCTCGGCCCGGAACCACGTGTCCGTCTCCTGTCCGGGAATGGCGTCGGTCTTCACCCGCAACGCGGGGATGCCGAAGTTGTGGAACACGTCGTCGGAGGTGACGACGAGCCTCACCGACTCGTTCCGCGGAACGCGGAGGGTGTCGGACTCGTGCCCGTTCGGGTAGACGAAGCGCCACCCGAACTGGTAGCCCTCCACGCGGACCTCCATCGTGTCCTCCGCCTCCGGTCCCTCCTCGACGAACAGGAGCGTCCCGTACGTCCAGGAGACGAGCGAGATGACGACGACGGTGCTGAGGAAAAAGGAGGTGAACAGTTTCCGACCGCCGCCGCTCCCGGACGGGAGTTCGCCGAGGACGGGCCGGTCGGCGTCGCTCCCCCGTCCGCCGCCCGCGCGGTACTTGTAGGCGTTGTACAGCATGTAGCCGACGACGACGACGCCGACGGCCGTCCCCAACAGGAGGAACACCTCGAAGATTCGCTCGAAGACGAACGCTCGCGTCCCGCGCGGAATCAGACCCGTCTGGGCGAGGACGCCGAACGTTACGCCCGTGATAATTGTTGGCATACGAGCACGAGTAGGTAATTATTATTTATACTATTTATCTGTTTTCCCGGTACCGCGCGCCGGAAGCGCGGCGGAGCGGATACGGGGTGGCTCAGACGTTGTGCTGCGGGATACCGGTCGTGCGGTGGAGCACCACGCCGAGCGTCAGCCCGTACACCCAGTGGGCGAGAAGCGAGAAGAGGAGGAAGGAGAGGACGGTGAGAAGGCCGGCGTCCGGCCAGAACGCCGGGAGGAACCCCGTCCAGAAGAATGTCGCGAACGTCGCGCCGCGGAGGTAGCGCGGCGACTCCGGCGGGAGGAACGCCCCGAGGACGAGAAACGTTAGAGGGAGGACGACGGTGCCGCCGAACCCGAACAGGACGACGCCGAGCAACAGCGTCGGTTCGAGGCCGAAGAACGCGGCGAACCCGGCGAACGCGGTGATGGGCGCCGTCTGGAACAGTCCCAGCAGTTCGGGGATGCCGACGAGGACGGGCATCATCAGCACCGTACCGACGAACCCGCCCGTCATCGCCATCAGGACGACGCGCCCGCTGATGGGGATTTCGAACGGTTCGGCGAACGATTCCTCGATGCCGACGGACTCCCGTTCCGTGAGTTCTCCACTCATGGTATATACTAGCACGAAGTGGTGGGTGATAAATCATTACATAAAATGGTGGATACGAACTGCGGCGGCGAGAACGTGCGTTTTTACCCGCCTCGAACGCCACTCGGAGGTATGTACGAGGTGGAGGTCAAACTCCGCGCGGACCACGAAGCGGTCCGGGCGCGACTCGCAGAGGCGGGGGCCGTCCGCGAGGCCAGCGTCGAACAGACGGACACCTACTACGACGCCCCGCACCGCGACTTCGCGGAGACCGACGAGGCGCTTCGAATCCGCCGGGAGACGCGCGTCGACGACGACGCGTCCGACGGTGACGGCGGGGAGACAACGAAGGTGACGTACAAGGGTCCCCTCGTGGACGAGGCGTCGAAGACGCGGAGCGAACACGAGACGACGCTCGGGGACCGAGAGAGCGCCGAGGGTATCCTCTCGGGTCTCGGCTTCGAACCGGTCGAGACGGTGGAGAAAGACCGCGAGTTCTTCGCCCTCGACGGTTACACCGTCACCCTCGACGCCGTGACGGGCCTCGGCGAGTTCGTGGAAGTCGAGGCGGCGGTCGAGACGGAGGCCGAGATAGACGCCGCCCGGGAGGGCGCGTTCGAGGTTCTCCGCCGCCTCGGCCTGGACCCCGACGAGCAGATTCGGACCTCCTACCTCGCCCTCCTCCTCGCGGAGTGAGACCGCCGCGTTCGTATTCCCACCAGTAATACGAGGGCGGAAGAAGTTTTCCGCAAGTTATAGCACCGAGTGGGTCGGAAAGGGAGGTAATGACCGAGCGGAACATCAAGATCGAGGCGGTCGAACGACTCGCCGTCGAGGACCAGAGCGTCGAAATCGTCGAGCGGAAGGGTATCGGTCACCCCGACTCCATCGCCGACGGCATCGCCGAGAACGTCTCGCGCGCGCTCTCGAACCTCTATCTCGACCGGGTCGGCAAAGTCCTCCACTACAACACCGACGAGACGCAGATCGTCGCCGGCGAGTCCGCCCCCGAGTTCGGCGGCGGCGAGGTCATCGAACCCATCTACATCCTCCTCGTGGGTCGTGCGACCAAGCAGTACGACGGCGAGAAACTCCCCGTCAACGCCGTCGCCCTGGAAGCGGCGCGCGACTACCTCGCGGAAAACATCCCCGAACTGGAGTTCGGCACGGACGTCATCGTCGACGTGAAACTCGGCGAGGGGTCCGGCGACCTGCAGGACGTCTTCGGCGAGGACGCCGTCGAGGTTCCGATGTCGAACGACACCTCCTTCGGCGTCGGTCACGCTCCCTTGACCGAGACCGAAAGCATCGTTCTGAACGTCGAGCGACAGTTGAACGGCCCGTACGCCGAGCGCCACCCCTACGTCGGCCCCGACGTGAAGGTGATGGGCAAGCGCGAGGACGACACCATCGACATCACCGTCGCCGCCGCGATGGTCGACGCCTACATCGCCGACCTCGAAGAGTACAAGGACGCCGTCGAACACGTCCGCGAGTACGTCGGCGACGTGGCCGGAGACTACACCGACCGCGAGGTGAACGTGCAGGTGAACACCGCCGACGACTACGAGGAGGGCTCTATCTACCTCACCGTCACCGGCACCAGCGCCGAAATGGGCGACGACGGCTCCGTCGGCCGCGGCAACCGCGCCAACGGCCTCATCACGCCCAACCGCCCGATGAGCATGGAGGCCACATCCGGGAAGAACCCCGTCAACCACATCGGGAAGATATACAACCTGCTGTCGACCGACGTCGCCGAGTCAGTCGTCGCCGACGTCGACGGCATCCGCGACCTGCAGGTCCGCCTGCTCTCACAGATCGGTCGCCCCATCGACGAACCCCACGTCGCCGACGCGAAAGTCGTCACCGAAGAGGGCGTCGCCCTCTCGGACATCGAGGCCGACGTGGAGGCCATCATCGACGAGAAACTGGCGAACGTGACGAACGTGACGCGCCGCGTCATCGACGGCGAGATGTCGACGTTCTGACCGCGGGAACGCTCCGGTCCGTTCTCTACCTCCCGCGTCCTCGGTAGCCGTGCCCCCCGCCGAGCGTTCTCTCCGCACTCGCACCGGGACGCTGATACCGGTCGGCGGTCAACGCCGGAACGTGACCCAAGCGGACGCCGTCCTCGTCGGGTTCGGCGAGTTCGGGGCCAAGAGCAGCGAGGTCCGAACGAAGATGGCCCGCCGACTGGCCGGGAGCGTGCGCCACCTCCTCGACGAACAGGGATTCGCGGGGGAAGTGGAGCGCCGGTGGTCTCGTATCGTCGTCCACACGCCGGACGCCGAGGAGGCGCGGGCGGTCGCGGCGGCGGTGGCGACGCTCCCCGGCGTCGCGTTCGCCCGGCCCGTCGTCGCCGTCGACGCGACGCGCGAGGCGGTGTTCGGCGCCCTCGAAGCCCTCACCGCCGACCACCCGGCGGGGACGACGTTCGCCGTCGACGCCGACCGCGTCGGCCCCGCCGACGACCACAGGTTCTCCGGCCGGGACCTGAACGTCGAAGGGGGGCGACTGGTGGAGGACCTGACGGGTGCGACGGTGGAGTTGGACGACCCCGACCGGACCTACCGCATCGAGGTCCGCGGGGACGAGGCGTACGTCTCCGTCGTCCGGTTCGACGGGCCGGGCGGCCTCCCCCTCGGAACGCAGGGCCGCGTCGCCGTCCTCGTCAGCGGCGGCATCGACTCCCCCGTCGCCGCGTGGCGACTGATGCGCCGCGGATGCGTTCCGATTCCGGTGTACGTCGACATCGGCGACTACGGCGGCGCCGACCACCGCGCTCGGGCGTTCGAGGTGGTTCGGACGCTCGCCGCCCGCGCGCCGGGCGAGGACCTGCGCCCGCGCGTCGTCGACGGCGCGGCGGTGGTCGACCGTCTGGTCGCGGCCGTCGACGACACGCGCATGCTGTCGCTCCGCCGAGCGATGCTCGTCATGGCCGAGGCGGTGGCCCGGCGCGAGGACGCCCACTCGATAGCGACGGGCGAGTCCATCGGGCAGAAGTCGAGTCAGACCGGCCCGAACCTCGCCGTCACGGACGCGGCGGCGACGCTCCCCGTCCACCGACCGCTGGCCGCGTCGGACAAATCCGACGTCGTCGAGGCCGCGCGCCGCCTCGGCACCTACGACGACTCGACGCTGCCCGCGGGGTGCGAACGGGTCGCGCCACCGCACCCCGAGACGAACGCCTCCCTCGCGGACGTCGTCGCCGCCGAACCAGACGGCCTCCTCGACGCGGCGCGGGAGGCGGGGCGGACGGCGTCGACGGAACCGCTCGACCGAGACGTGTGATTGGCTACCACTACTCGGATGACACCTGCGAAGTAACATCACTATTTTCCACACGAACGGCCACGTACCGAATGAAAAACCAGGTGTAAATGCCTTTACATAGTCTGAACCCGTACGTTCGCCCATGTCCGAGACTCGCAGCCCCTCCCCCCCGCCGACCGGCGCGGGATGGACCGTTCTGCAAGTCGTCCCCCGCAGTCGCTGGCGGACCGGTACCGACACCTGCCCGACCTGCGGCGCGACGATCGAACTGGACGAACCGCACTACCAGGCCGAACTCGACCGCGAACGCTCGCCGAACCGCACGGAGAAGTTGACGCACGAGCGTCGACTCCTCTCCTTTTGCGACGAGGCGTGCGCCGCCGACTGGGTCGAGGCGTACGAACACGACGCGTAGCTCCCTTCTCCGCGACGCTCCGCTCTTTTCCCGACCGCCGCGGGGCGGCGTCCCGCCGGACCGGCGGCCCGCATCGGAACGGATAAACCCCGTCCGCGTCAGGTCTCGGACCGTGACGCGGGTCTGTTTCGTGGGGTCGCCCGGCGCGAACGTGCAGTACGAACTCCTGTCGAGAGACACCGCCCGGGCCGCCCTGTCGACGTACGACATCCGCACCCCGTTCGAGAACTCTCTGGCCGTCGACACGGTGAGCGTCGGCGCCGCCGTCTCCCTGTGTAACGACCTGAACTGGTATCTCGTCCGCTTCGTCGACCACGTCCTCGTGCGGGAACCGAGCGTCTCCTCGGAGGAGTGGCTCTCGCGCCGCCTCGCGGAGGCGGTACGGGACGGCGAGGTCCGACCCGAGGAGACGGGCGAGCGACTCGCCGTCTACGGCCTCGCGGACGGCCGCCTCGTCGAACCGATGTTCGTCTCGCGCCGCCCGGACGGGTCGATTCCGTCCTACGACCTGCGGGAGGTGAAGGAGACGGTGGTCGTCCGCGTCCACGAGTCGGAGTTCGGCGCGTGAGGCGCAAGAGGCCTCAGTCGAACATCCCGGTGGACATGTAGCGTTCGCCGCTGTCCCAGAACACCGTGAGGACGAGGGGGCAGTCGTCGGCTTCTGCGCCCCCGTCAGCGCCCGCCGGGCCGCCGTCGGCGCGGGCGCCTCCGGGTTCGACGTCCTCGCGGATGTCGTCCGCCGCGTCCTCGATGACGTAGCGTTCGGGCGGTTCGGGACAGTCCGCCTCCGGGGTGGCGAGTTCCTCGGCGACGCGGCGCGCGGCGAGGTTCGAGGCGCCCGACGACTGGCCGACCAGTATCCCCTCCTCGCGGGCGAGGCGGCGGCACTCCGCTTCGGCCTCTTCGAGGGGCACGAGTTCGATGTCGTCCACGAGATTCAAATCGAGGTTGGGGCTGACGAACCCCGGCCCCATCCCCTGGTAGTCGTCCGGGCCGGACTCGCCCGTCGAGAGCACGGCGTTCTCCGCGGGTTCGACGGCGACGACGGTCATCTCGGGGAACTCCTCGCGGAGACGGCGCCCGATACCCGAGAGGGTGCCGCCGGTGCCGACGCCCGCGACGAGGGCGTCTATCTCCCTGTCGCCGACCTGTTCGAGAATCTCCTCGGCCGTCGTCCGGTAGTGCGCGCGGGGGTTCGCCTCGTTCTCGAACTGCCGCAGTTGCGTCATCCCCTCGGCCTCCAACTCGTCGGCGCGGTCTTTCGCCGCGGAGATGTCACCCTCGACGAGTTCGATGTCGGCGCCGTAGGCGCGCATTATCTCCCGGCGCTCCTTCGAGGCGGAGTCGGACATCACGATGGTCATGTCGTATCCCTTCGTCGCCGACACCATCGCGAGGCCGATGCCCGTGTTGCCGCTGGTCGGTTCGACCAGGCTGTCGCCCGGCGAGATGTCGCCGGCGCGCTCGGCAGCCTCTATCATCGCCAACGCCGGGCGGTCCTTCGCGGACCCACCCGGGTTCTTCGACTCCACCTTCGCCGCCACCGTCGCCCCCTCGGGCGACGACACCTCGACCAACGGGGAGCCGATGGTTTCGAGGATGTTCGCGTCCATGCGAGTTCAGTAGAGGACTCCGACCGAAAACGATGGCGGACGGGGGCAAGAGACGCCGATATCTCCGTCTCGGTCCGTTCGTCGCCGTCGGCGTTTCAGCGCTCGCCGCCGACGCTCACGGTCCGAACGTCCGCCGCTGGCGAGCGTCTCCGACACCGCGCGGTTTACGTCGCCGCGTTCGCTATCCACCCCCATGGCCGACGCCGAATCCGGAACGCTAGAGACGATGCGAGCGAACCCCGCCTGGGACGCCGAGTCCTACGCCGACGCCGTCGAGACGCTCTCCGAAGAGGGTCTCGACTTTCGAATCTGGGGCGGCGACTGGTGCAGCGACTGCCGCAACCAACTGCCCGACTTCGGGGCCGCCCTCGACGCCGCCGAGGTGCCCGAGGAGAACATCCACCATTACCCGGTGGAAAAAGAGGAGGACGGAAGCAAGACCGGACCGCTCGTCGAGGAGTACGGCATCGAACTGATTCCGACGGTCGTCGTCGAACGCGAGGGAGACGAGGTAGCCCGCTTCGTCGAGGAGGAACCCGTCTCCGTCGCCGTCTACCTCGCCGACGAACTGCGGCGGTAGGCTGACGGTCGCCGCGTCCGACTCTCCGGCGACATGCCCTCCACCGACTTCCACGGGACGCACACGCTCCTGAGCGGCGACTACGTCGACGCCCTCTCCGGTCTGCTCGACGCCCTGTTCCCGTGCGCGGACCGCGGACTCGTCAGACTGGACGAAGAGTGGCTGGACGAAGCGCCGGACGTCGAAGACTGCGCGTGGGCGTGGGACGCGATTCGCGGAAGGTTCGATAGACTCTCGAACCGAGACGAACACGGCTGGACGGCGTGGGGCGTCGAACTCGACGACCCCGGCCGCGACGCGATGCGCCGCCTCGTCGAACTGACGAACGACGCCGTCGGTTCGCACTTCGTCGCCGAGATTCTGCTCGTCCGCGACGGTCGGACGGTGCTGTCGGCGATTCCGCACCACTCGGACCTCGCCGTCGACGCGGACGTACTTCGGGAAGACGCGTTCGCGGCGGCGGAAGCCTCGCTCGCGGGCCTCGAAGCCTGTTTCGTCCCGGTCGAACCGCACGACGAGTGGGAGGCCGGGAATCGGCGATGGAGCGTCGGCCCCGCCGTCTGCAAGGAGACGCTAGACGGACGGCGGACCAGTTGCTACGGCGTCTCGAAGCTCAGAGGACTCCGCACGGCCGACGACGGAACGACGCTCGAACTGGCGTGGGACCTCGGCGAACCGCTCTCCGAGGACCCGATAGGAAAGGCGCTGTCGTGGACGCTGGAGAAACTGCACCGACCGCCGGGGGCGCTTCCCTGCGGCGACGAGCAGCGAGCGGAGCGAGTCGCTGACTTCCTCGCCGAAACGCTCCGACGCTACGACGGCCGCGAGATTCGGGTCTAAGCGCTATTCGTCGTCGAAGTTCAGTTCCGACTCGTCGAGGTCCACGTCTGAAGGCTCCACGTCGAGGCCGCCGTCGCCGCCGAACCACGAGAGCGCCTCGTCTACCGAGTGCGCCGGCGGCGAACAGGCCCGTCCCTCGCAGGCGTAAACTGTCGGGTCGCCGTCACGCATCTCTCTGCCCTTCCAGACGGGCGGCGCCTCCGCGAGGCCGAGAGCGTCGAGCCACGGCGACAGGTCGTCGTCCGTCGGCGGTCGGACCGAGAGGACCGACCCGGGGACGTAGCGCGCGGCCAGCGTCTGGCGGAACGACTCGGGGAGCGAGTCGGCCGCGACGACGATTTCCGACCCGCCGCGGGCGCGCTTCTCGCTAGCGAGGGCGAGCGAGACGTGTTCGAGCGGCCGCCCCCGAATCCGGTCGGCGTGCGTGTCGAGCACCGACCCCGCGACGGCGGCGAAGTCGGCGTCGGGGGCGAACGAATCGAGGTCGAGGAGCAGGGAGGCGGCGACGCCGACGCTGGAGGGCGTCGACTGGTCCTGTAGCTCCTGCGGACGGGTGACCAGCGCCTCGCCGTCGGCGGGCGTGAAGTACAGCGTCCCCGCCGACTCCTCGTAGAACAGGTCGACCAGCGTCCGCGAGAGGTCGACGGCGAACGCGAGGTGGTCGACGTCGCCGGTGGCCTGGTAGAGGTCGAACGCGCCGCGCGCGAGGAACGCGTAGTCTTCGAGGTAGCCGTCGCCCTTCACGTCGCCGTCCTTGAACCGGCGGGAGAGCCGCCCTGTATCTGAGTCCCACAGGTGCTCGCGAACGAATCCGAGCGCGTCGGCCGCGCGTTCGGCGTACTCGTCGCCGAGGACGAGCGACCCCTGCGCGAGGCTCGAAATCATCAGCCCGTTCCAGCCGGCGAGCACCTTCTCGTCGCGCGGCGGGCGCGTCCGCGACTCGCGCGCCTCGAACAGCGTCTCGCGGGCGGCGTCGAGATGGTCGACCGCTTCGTCGGTCGTTAGGCCGTGCTCTTCGGCCACCTGGTCTATCGGCGTCGAGACGGTGAGGACGGTGGTGCCGTTCTCGAAGTTGCCGCCGGCGGTGACGCCGTAGTAGTCGCAGAACACGTCGGCGCGCGCCTCGTCGTCAAGTGCGTCGCGCACTTGTTCGGGCGTCCAGACGTAGAACGTCCCCTCCTCGCCGCCGCTCTGGGCGTCGAGCGTGCTGTAGAAGCCGCCGTCGGGGTGGCGGAGTTCGCGCGAAACGAAGTCGAACGTCTCGCGGGCGATGTCGGCGTAGTCCTCCCGACCCGTCAGTCGGTGAGCGGCGAGGTAGACGCGGGGAATCTCCGCGTTGTCGTACAGCATCTTCTCGAAGTGCGGGACGGTCCACTGCCGGTCGGTGGCGTAGCGGTGGAAGCCGCCGCCGACGTGGTCGTACATCCCGCCGCCGGCCATCGCGTCCAGCGTCTCCATCGCCACGTCGAGCGGTTCCTCCTCGTCGGAGTGGACGTAGGAACGGAGAAGCGCCTCGACGCGGCCCGGTTGGGGGAACTTCGGCCCGCCGGACCCGAACCCGCCGTACTCGCGGTCCGCGCCGCGCAGGGCGGCCTTCGCAACCTCGCCGAGCACCTCCGTCCCGGGCGCCTCGCCCACCTCGTCGGGCGTCTCCTCCAACTGGTCCTTCAACGCGTCGGTCCACTGCTGCGCCCGGTTCTCTATCTCCTCTCTGTCGGTCTCCCACGCGTTCGCGAACGACTCGCAGAGGTCGAGGAATCCGGGGACGTTTCCTCTATCTCGGCGTTCCTCTTTCGGGAAGTACGTCCCGACGTAGAACGGCTTTCCTTCAGGAGTAAGCCACACCGACAGCGGCCACCCGCCGCCGCCGGAGACGAGTTGGCAGATGGTTTGATATATCCGGTCTAAGTCGGGTCGCTCCTCTCTGTCCACTTTGATGGGGACGAACGACTCGTTGAGCACCCGCGCCACCGCCTCGTCCTCGAAGCTCTCGTCGGCCATGACGTGACACCAGTGACACGCCGAGTAGCCCACCGAGAGGAAGATAGGTTTGTCCTCCTCGCGGGCGGTTTCGAGGGCCGCCTCGTCCCACGGCTGCCAGTTGACCGGGTTGTCGGCGTGCTGTCGGAGGTACGGGCTCTGTTCGTCGCCGAGCCGATTTCGCCCCGTCGCGTCACTCATGGGTGAGAGACGACGCCGCGGAGACTAAAGGGACGTGGAGACGGCGAGGCCGACGGGGTCGGCGCCGAGGAACCGATGGCGGCAGACGTAGCAACGGCCGCGCGCGCTCAGGGGGTCAGAGCCAACAGGTTCGACTCGCCGTCGCCCACGTAAACCGCTCCGTCGAGTCCGAGCGCGTCGAAGACGGTGTCGACGCCGAACGACTTCGTCGCCTCGCCGTCCCCGGTCACCGAGTAGACGGTGTAGAACGGGTCGTCCGCGTCGTCGGCGGTGATAGCGGTGGCGACGAGGCTGTCGGCCGTCGCCGCCTCCGGCCACGCGTTGTCCGACGGCGGGTCGAACGTCCAGCGCGCTCCCCCGTCCGCGTCGCCCGAACCGACCGCGTCGTACGCCGTCGCGGCGTCCGCCGCCACCCCAGACCGCGTGTACAGCGTGTCACCGTCCGGGTCGAGGAGGAGCCACCGGCCGTAGCCGTCGTCGCGCCAGTCGACTGCGCCGTCGGCGTCGACGGCGAGAACCGCGTCGCCGCCGGCGTACAGTCGGTCCTCGCCGAGGAGCAGTTCCCCGACGGGCGCGGAGAGTCGCCAGTCCACGTCGCCGTTCGGGGCGACGCCCGAGAGCGTCGCGTTCCCGTCCTCCCCCGTGAGTAGGAACGCCCGGTCGCCGTCGACCTCGACCCGTCTCGCGGGAGCGCCGCCGCCGAGCGTGAACCGCGTCTCGCCGTCGAGGTGGAGACAGACCAGACGGTCCCCGGCGGCGACGTACACCCCTTCAGAACCGACGCCGACGTCGGAGACGGCCTCGAACTTCCGCGTCCAGCGGACGCCTCCGTCGTCCGCGTCGAGTCCGTAGACGACGGTCGTGAGGGGTTCCTCGGGCGTCTGATGGCTGGTCGGCGTCACGCCCGGCGGCGGGAAGAACTCCAGTCCCGCGGCGACGAGGAGGCCGTCGGAGACGCCGGCGACCGAGAGCCGCCGATTTCGTCGGAGCGACCAGCGACGCTCGCCGGTCGAGCGGTCGAGGGCGTGCAGGGCAGTCCACTCCCGTTCGTCCGCCCGGCCGGCGACGGCGTAGACGGCGTCGCCGGAGAGCGTCGTTCCCCACCCGCCGCGGGCGATGCCCCGCGCCGAGGCGTGCGACCCGGCGACCGCTTCGCCGTCCATCGCCGTCCGCCAGCGGACCGATTCGTCGGCGGGGTCGACGGCCGCGACGGCGGCGTCGCCGCCCTCGTCGCTCACGGCGGCGAACAGCGGACCGGAACCGTCCGCGTCGAGTCCGAGCACGTTCGCGTCGTCGAACGACAGCGTCCAATCTGGATTCCATTCGGAAAGGTCGAGGGGGGACGCGGACTCGTCCCCGTTCTCTCCCGTCGTCGTCCCGTCGGTCGGTTCTGACGCGTCGGTGACCGGCACGGTGTCGTCGCCGCCGTGCGAACTGCCGATGCATCCGGCGGCCGCCGTCGCCGTCGCCGCGCCGGCGCCGAGATGGAGAAAGCGTCTGCGAGAGACCATACGCCCACTCGGAAAGAGGACGGAAAGGGTCTTCTGGTGGGTCAAACGTCGGTTTGACAGACGTGCGGGCGTCGCGTCGAGAGGGGGTCGTATGCACGAACGCGCACATATTTGCCCTCCTGAAGAGCAATCTTTACACTCCCGTGCCGAGGTCAGGCGAGTATGACGGAGACTGCGCTCCTCGTCGGCGGCGGCGGCCGCGAACACGCCATCGCGCGCGCCCTGACGGCGGATTCGGACTGCGAACTGTACGCCTGCGCGAGCAACCGCAACCCCGGCATCGCGTCGCTCTCGGCCGGATTCGAGCAGGTGTCGGAGACGGACGCCGACGCCATCGTCGCCTACGCCGAGGACGTCGGCGCAGACGTCGCCGTCGTCGGCCCCGAGTCGGCCCTCGAAGCGGGCGTCGCCGACGCGTTGGACGACGCCGGCGTCTACACGTTCGGTCCGAAGTCCAACGACGCGCGCATCGAGACGGACAAGGCCTTTCAGCGGGAGTTCATGGCCGACCACGACGTTCCGGGCTGTCCGGACTTCGCCGTCTTCGAGGACACCGAGGAGGCCTGCGCCTACATCGACGACTACGAGGGCGACTTGGCCGTCAAGCCCGCCGGCCTCACCGGTGGAAAGGGCGTGAAGGTCACCGGCGACCAAGTGACCAAAGCGGAGGCCAAGGAGTACCTCCGCGACTCCGAGTACGACGAAGTCGTCCTCGAAGAGCGTCTCGTCGGCGAGGAGTTCACCGTGCAGGCGTTCGTGGCGAACGGCGAGGTGCGCCCGACGCCCGCCGTGCAGGACCACAAGCGCGCCTACGAGGGCGACGAGGGGCCGAACACGGGCGGCATGGGCAGTTACAGCGATTCGGCCGCGGAACTGCCGTTCATGTCGTTCGAGGAGTACACCGAGGCCGTCGAGGTGTTGGAGGCCGTCGTGGGGTCGCTGGACGACTACAAGGGCGTCCTCTACGGGCAGTTCATGCTGACCACCGAGGGGGTCAAGGTCGTCGAGTTCAACGCCCGCTTCGGCGACCCGGAGGCGATGAACACCCTGCCCGTCCTCGAAACGCCGTTCCTCGACGTGGTGACCGCCGCCCGCGACGGCGAGACGTTGCCCGAACTGGCGTTCGCCGGGAAGGCGACCGTCTGCAAGTACGCCGTCCCCGGCGGCTACCCGACGGACCCCGACTCGGGGGCGAAAATCGACGTCGACGAGGAGAGCGCGGGAGACGCCCTCCTCTTCTACGCCAGCGTCGACGCCCGCGAGGACGGCCTCTACACCACCACCTCGCGGTCGTTCGCCGTCGTCGGCGTCGAGGACACAATCGAGGCGGCCGAGGAGGCGGCCGAGGCGGCCCTCTCGGCGGCCGGCGAGGGCCTGCGTATCCGGCACGACATCGGCAAACCGGAGTTGGTGCAGCAGCGAATCGACCACATGGCCGAGTTGCGCGGGGAGTAAGCGGAGTCGGCACCGTACGACTGCGGAGCCTTTTGTACGAACGCGACCAATCGACGGACGTGAGCGACGACACCGACGACGCGGCGGGACCCCGACACCGCCGGGTGACCTCGCATCCGACGCCCGGCCCCCTGAACTCCCTCCAGTACTGGACCGACGCCAAGCCGGTGTGGCGGGTGACGCTGAACTACCTCCTCGTGTGGGTGGCCCGGGTTGCGCCGTTCTTCCGGTGGAAGAACTGGGCGCTCCGGCGACTCGGCGTCACCGTCGGCAGCGGCGTCTCGTGGGGCCTCGAAGCCACCCCGGACGTGTTCTGGCCCGAACTCATCACGCTCGGCGACGACGTCATCGTCGGCTACGACTCGGTCCTCCTCTGCCACGAGTTCTTGCAGGAGGAGTACCGAACCGGGGAAGTCGTCCTCGAAGACCGGGCGATGATAGGCGCGAAGGCCGTGATTCTCCCGGGGGTCACCGTCGGCGAGGACGCGCAGGTGGCCGCGAACTCGCTCGTCACGCGGGACGTGCCGCCGGGGACGACGGTGGCGGGCGTCCCCGCCCGTCCGATGTCGAGCGCGGAGTTCGAAGACGGCGACGGCGATAGCGATAACGACGACTGACTACGGCCCCGAAAGAGACGTAGTACGAGGCGGGGGCGGCGACGACTACCGACGCCCAGAGCCACAGCATCCGCGCGTAGGGGTCCGGAGGCACGAATCCGACGGCGGGGAGGACGGAGAGTTAGAGCGGAAGCGTCGGTGGGTCAGACGCGCGCCAGTCGGATTTTGAACGTCGCGCCGTTCGAGTCGTTGCTCTCCACCCAGATGTCGCCGCCGTAGCTATCGAAGACGCTGTCGGCGAAGAACAGGCTGATTCCGGTGCCGTGGTGGAGTTGGTCGTACTCCTCGCGCCCGAAGATCAGGTCGCGTTGGGACTCCGGCACGCCGGGGCCGTTGTCGGCGACGGAGAGGACGACGTGGTCCTCGTTGACCTCCACGTCGACGGTGACGACCGGGTCGTCGGCGTCGTTGTGCGCGACGGCGTTCTCCAACACCGCCTCCACCGCCGTCGACAGCAGGTCGTCCGCGTTGACGACGACTTCCGGAAACACCTCGAAACGGAACGTCGCGCCGGGAAACTCCCGCATCACCTCGACCATCGCGTTGTTGAGAACGATGTCGAGGCGGACGGGGCGGTTGGTCGCGGCGTACGACCGCTCCAACAGGTCGCGCAGGTCGCGCGCGCGCTCGGACTTGCGGACGATTTCGAGGATGAGCTTCTGGGCCTTCTGGAGACTCTCGGTCGCCTCCTCCTCCGAGTCGGCCGACTGCGCCCGCTGGATGTGGCCGTACATCACGTTGAGTTCGTTCCGCAGGTCGTGTCTCAGCAGTCGGTTCAACACCTCCGAGGCGTTCTCGTACTGCTGTTGTTTCGTCGTGTCGACGAAGATGGCGACGACGCCTTCGACGTCGTCGTCGACGAGGATGGGAGCCGCGGTTCCGCGGCCGTACACCTTGTCGCCGTCGCTCGTTCGGGCGACGAACCGACCGCTCCACGTCTCGCCGCGCGAGAGGTGGTCGACGATGTCGGCGTAGATGTCGTCCTCGCCGGATATCTCGGCCGCCGAGCGCCCGACGAGTTCGCCCGGTCGGTAGCCGAGAAACTCCAGACCACTATCGTTGACGTCTCGGATGACGAAGTTGGGGTCGGCGATGAGCGCGGGAGCGCCGGTGCTACGGAAGGCTTGGCGGTACACTTCACCGCCGAGGCGGACGTCGTCTTCGTCGGGGCTCCACTCCACACTCTCACCAGACGCCCAGAGTATTTTATCCTCCGGGTTCGACAGGTCGGTCACGCCGAGGGAGGGGTACCCCTGAGTTCGAAGACCCGGTGGTAGTACGCGGCGACGATTTCGCGGATCGCGTCGAGGTCGCGGTCGCGGTCGGCGCGACTCCACCGGTCGTGTAGCTTCACCCCCGAGAGAAAGCACTCCGAGAGCGCCGCCGCCTCGTCCGCTTCGCACCCCGTGACCATCGCCTCGACTTTCAGCCGGTGCGCTTCGAGCGCCGTCCGGACCCAGTTCTCGTCGCGTTGGCCGTGCTGCCGCCAGAACTCGGTCTGACGCTCGCCGTAGGCCGCGTCGATACCGGTCTCCGCGCAGACGCGACAGAGCAGGTTCCGAACCACCTCCCAGCGGGGGTCGTCCGCGACGTCCCCGTCGTACGCCTCCGAGAGGTCGGTGAAGAGAAACTCCGTCGCGGGGCGGTCGAACGCCGCGGCGTTCGCCCGGAGTGCGGACCAGTTCTCGATTTCGTCCTGAACGAACAGGGCGCGCGCGAACGTCCGTCCGGCGCGTTCGGCGCGTTCGGGCGGGCGTTCGGGGAACTCCGCTCGGAACACCGCGGCCATCGCTTCGGTGCTCGCGTCGGCCGCCTCGACGGCGCCCGCGACGTCGCCTCGCAGGAGGCACTCCTCACGTATGTCCTGCTGATAGAACGCTTCGAGGAGGGTCTCCGCTACGTCGCGTGCCGCGGTGGAGGGAGCGTCGGAGCGGAGCGTCGGGGGGAGGTCCGGAGTCATGTATGCTGTGCGGGAGGTTCGCGTTCGGGCGATAGTCCCCGTGACAGCGCAAAACAGTTTTGGTAACTGACTTGTCAGATTCGGGCGCTATCACCGCACACGGACGATACCCTCGTCGAACACTTTCCGGTTGGGGACGATGTACTCCTCGCCGTCGTCCTCGACGTGCGTGACGAACAGGTCGACTTCCTGGACGATGCCGTCGGTGTCGCCGACGCGAATCTCGTCGCCGATAGCGTAGGGTTGCGTGAGAAGCAGGTACGTCCCCGCCGCGCCCGACTGGAGCATGTCCCGGAAGGCGATGCCGCCGAGGAACACCACGGCGAACAGGTACGCGGCCAGGAGGACGACGAGCGCCGTCGTGGCGACGCCGAGTTGCGAGAGGGCGATGAGCGCCGCGAGGAAGAACACGGTGAACTTCGCGGCCGCGGGAATGACGCCCACCTGCGGGAGTTTGACGCCGCGCAGTCGCTCCGCGATGAGCAGTCCCACTTTGTCGCCGACGACGATGCCGACGATGACGATGACCACCGCGAAGAACAGCATCGGGAGGAACTCGACGACCTGACTCCAGAAGCGGTCGGCGTAGTTCACGTTCGCGATGGAGAGCGCGGCGAGGACGGCGACGCCGACGACGAAGTAGCGGACCAACCACCCGAGCAGTTCGACCGTCGAGGTGTCGAAGTTGCGCGCGGTCCGCTCGAACGACGTCCCCTCGATGGAGTCCGGAACGCCGAGTCCTTCGAGGACCCGTCGCGTGAGCGTCCCGAGGAGGAGGGCGACGGCGACGCCGACGACGAGGACGACGAGTGCGAACCAGATATCCCGAGGGAGGAGGCCGAATATCTCCGAGAGGAACGGTTCGGCCGCCTCGGGCGCGTCGGGCGCCTCGGTCGGCACGCCGGTCTGCGCCGTCCAGAGCGTCACCGCGGGCGTCATCAGTAGTCCTCCGGATCGATCTCCAGGATCATCTTTCCGCCCTTGAACGCGCGGACGAGGCCGTCGGACTCCGAGAGCACGATGCTCGTCGTGTTCGTATCGCGGGTGATAGCCGCACCGGACATGTGGCGCGCGCCGAGGCCCTTCGGGATGTCGACCCCCTCCGCGGCGGGTTCGAGGTAGCGGTAGGCGCTGACGATCTTCCCCGAGTCGGAGATGATGAAGGCGCCGTCGAGGCGCGAGAACTCCTTGAGCATCACGTTCACGATGGGGTCGCCGACGTGGACGTGCGACTTCTCGAAGGGGTTGTACGACAGCGGTCGGGACTTGTTCATCACCTTGCCGGCGTCGCCGACGACGAACAACGCCCCGACGGGCTTGCCCTTCTGTCCCTTCTTGCCGAGTTCGATGGCCACCTCGAACACGTCGCGGATGACGCTCGGGTCCGCGCGGGAGTTGGCGAACAGGTCGTAGATGCCCGAGCGCATCTTCTCTTCGACGCGGACGCGGATGACCGCGTCCTGGTCGCCGTCGAACACGGCGACGTTGCAGGCGACGACGTCGCCCTCCTCGACGACGCCGGCCTCCATCGCACCCTCGATACCGAAGCGGATGCGGTCGCGGACGTTGTTGAACTCCAAGGGGAGTTCGATGTACGTCTCCGCGTCGACGGCGTTCTCGGGTGCGACGACTACGATGGGCGTGTCGAGGTTCGAGTCGGGGTCGGTGAACCGCTCGTAGTACGAACTGCTGGGAGAGAACACGAACAACGCGTCCACGTCCGCCACGACATCGTCGAGGAGGTCCGATAGCGCCACCATCACCTACACGTCATCTGCAGCGAGAAAAAGGCTTGTGGGACGTTCTCGGAGGTGATATCGACTGACGTGCGTCAGACAATCGGTGTGGGGTGAGCGCGAGAACGGCCGACCGAGGGCGAGTGAGCGGATGCGAGCGGTTGAATCGACGTCGGAAGGATGGACTTGGTTCTCTGTCGTGACCGACGTTCTGAGAAGCCATGCGCGGGACCGGATTCGAACTTCCGAAACTCGCTTCGTTCGTTTCGACGTTCGAGTTCCTCCGTTGCGCATACATGCCTCTCACGTTCGTTCGAGGCAGTATGCGCGGGACCGGATTCGAACCCCGGTCGCTCACTCCGTTCGCTCCCTGCTTCGAATCCGCTCGTTTCGCACTTCCCGCTCTTCACATCCGTTCAGAGCGGAGAAGTGCGCGGGACCGGATTCGAACCGGCGGACTCCTACGAGACAGCGTCCTAAGCGCTGCGCCGTTGGCCTAGCTTGGCTACCCGCGCGCAGTGGATAGTATCAGGAATCGAGGTAAGAAGTTGTCGTTCGTCGGCGAGTCAAGCACCGGCGGAGGCTCCCAACGGAGCCCCCAGACCGCGGAATCGACCCCGTCGGCCGATTCGCGGGGTCGTTCGGAGCAAGCGTCAAGTGCGTCGACGCGGAGCACTCAGTATGTACAGCGCCCGGGACAGGGTCGACAACGAGGAGTGGTTGCAGCGAATCGAGGCGGGCGGGGACCGCTTGGAACTCGGGTCCGAAGCGCGGTCGTACGCGAGCGACATGTTCCTCTCGCACGTGCCCGACACCGACCGCTCGAAGCGCGCCGTCGCCGCCGCGAGCCTGTACGCCGCCGCGCTCATCGCCGGCGAGGAGCGCTCGCAGTCGCGCGTCGCCGACGCGATGGATGTGACCCGGCTTAGCATCCAGCAGCGCTGGAAGGACATCCTCGAAGACGCGGGCTTTCGGCCGCCGACGTGGTGAGACGGAGACGGTGAGAACCGAAATCGAACGCGGACTCAGGCGTCGTCCGGGCGGGTCGCCTCGCGGCCGTCGCGTTCGGGCGTGAGGTTGCCGTGGCGGTCTATCTCTCCCCGGATGATGCGCGTCGAGGAGATGCGCTCGCCGTCCTCGGCGGCGACGTGGTCGACCACTTCGATGTCGAGGGGGTCGAGGTCACGCGCCTCCCGAATCTCGTTCACCCGCGCGCCGCCGTCTTTCGTCTCCGGAGAGACGATGAGCACGTCGAAGCCGGGTTCGGTGGCGATGCCGGTCGGTTCGTCGAGTTCCCGGATGTCGAACTCCCGGTCGTGCTCTTCGGCCAGCGGTCGTAGATGGTTCGTCAGGTCGCGCTTTCGCTCCTCGAACGGCCGGACGTACCGGTCGACGTGGCGGGTCTTCGGTGCGAGTTCGTCGCTCGTGAGACCGACGGTCACGTCGCCGAGTTCGAAGGCCCTCGCGAACAGTGCGAGGTGGCCGTCGTGAACCGGGTCGAAGGTCCCGCCCAGCGCGACGTTCATACCCGGGGGTCGGCGGCTCTCGACTTAAAAAGGTCGGCTTACGGAGGCGCGGACGGCGGGTTCGGATTCAGTCCTCGGCGTCCGGGCGGACGGTGATGGTGACGGGTTCGATATCGCCCGCCTCGTCGTCCCCGAGCAGACGCCGGTCGAGGTTGAAGACCGTGTTCAGTTGCGATTGGACCTGTCCGACGACGCTCTGGACGAGGTCGCTCGGCGGGATGGCGGTGTACTCGTAGGGGTTGTTACCTGCGCCGGAGTTCTTGCGCTTGCGCCGCGTCACCGTCTCCTCGGTGTGGAGTTCGGCGAGTGCCTCGCGGACGGTGCTGGGGTAGAGGCCGGTGCCGTCGGCCACCTCGTCGCTCGTGGTGTGGGGGTTCTGCCGGAGATAGACGTAGATGCGGGCGCGCGTCTCCGTGTCGAGCAACCACGCCAAGAGGTCGACGATGTTCTCGTCGAACTCCGAGACGGCCCGGTCGGCCTCCGCTTCGAGTCGCTCGCGGGTCGACTGCTCTGAGGGCGTTTCGGTCGGGTCGGCCACCTCGTCGCCCTCCGAACCCTCCTCTCTCGTGTCGTCGGGAGTGTCGTCCGCAGACATACTGTTCTGCCCCATAGGTCAAAACCAGCCACTTAAAAACCTTTCCGAACGGTTAGTCGAGACACAGACGTTCACAGAGGGCGTCGAGACCCGATTCGGCGTGAATCCGTCGCTGTCGCTCGGTTCCGCTCTCGACGTCGTACACGCTGCGGAGGCCGTCGACGCCGAGTCGGTCGCACTCCCGGTCGACGAACTCGCCGAGCGACACCGTTCCCTCGGCGTCCCGGGCGACGAACTCGGCGTCGTGGCCGTGCCGCGTCGCGCGCCACTTGTTCTCGTCGAGGAGTTCCCGACGGAGGTCCGTCCCCGACTCGCCGTCCTCGTAGCGTTCGGCCAAGTCGAGGACGAGGGCGTGGACGTACTCGACGAACGCCATCGTCTTCGCGGGGTCCGACTGCGCGTCGGGCGTCCGGACCTCGACGGTGCCGTGGCCGGTGTGCGGGCGCACGTCGAACCAGAGTTCGCCGCGGTCCTCGATGGACCCGAACTCGACCATCCGGCGCTCGAACTCCCGGAACGCCTCGAAGTCCGAGAAGCGCGAGGGCATCCCGGTGTTCGGGAGGTTCTCGAATATCTTCGCCCGCGCCGAGGAGAGGCCCGTGTCGAACCCGTTCCAGAAGGGGGAGTTCGCCGACAGGGCGAGCAGCGGCGGGAGGTACCACCGCGCCTCGTTGGCGACCCACGTCGCCTTGTCCGCGTCGTCGACGCCGACGTGGACGTGCAGGCCGGCGGTCGTGTTTCGGTGCTGGGGGTACTGGATGCGGTCGAGTTGCGACTTGTACCGCGGTTTCGTCGCGTGGTCGAGTTCGCGCCACTTCGCCGCCGGATGGAGGCCTGCCGCGGCGATGCGGTAGCCGTGGTTGGCCGCGTGGTCGACGAGGGCCTCCCGGACGGCGCGGACCGTCTCTCCCGCCTCCGCGGGGTCTTCGATGAGGGGCGTCTGCGTCTCGACGGTGAACTTAAAGAGTTCGTGGTCGATGCGGTCGTCGAGGAGCCCCTCGGGGGGGTTGTCGTAGACGAGGTCCGAGATGCCCGACGCGGGACGGCCGTCGCCGTCGACGATGTAGAACTCCTCTTCGACGCCGAGCGTGCCCATCCGGTCGAAGGCGTCCGCGGACCCTAGTTCCATCGCACGGTCGTTCGGGGGGGCCGATTAAATAGGTCGTGGACCCCGGCGACCCGTGCGGGCGACCGACGGACGCGGAGAGACTTACCTCGGCCGGGCGACGACGCCGAGGTGGTCCTCGTGGTACCGGTCCAATCGCTCCGTCTCCAGCACCTCGTAGGACTCGCGCAGGTCGTCGAGGAACCTCTCGAACACGTCCTCGGGGTCGGCGACGACGTCCTCGCTCCGCGCCTTCACGGCCGCGAGAAGGCGGCCGTCGTCGCCGAGGAACCGCCGGTTCCGCACCGCCACGTCGGCCTGTCCGCGCGTCGCGACGTCCTGCACGATGCAGTCGAGGTTCGACTCGACGACGTGCGCGTACGTCTCTGGCTTTCGCGCGTCCTTGAGGAGGGGAAAGAGGTTCTCTCGGTCCTCGGCGACGCCGAGGAGGTCACGAACCGGCCGCGCGGCGAACTCGACGGCGTACGTCGGCCCCGCGAAGTCGGCGACGTGCGACACCGTAGTCCCGGACGCCGCGCCGAGATACAGCACCGACTCGCCGCCGACGAGACCGGTGTCCATCCCCTGTTCGAGCATCGCGCCGAGTTTCGACCGGCCGGCGTCCCACGCGCGCCACCCGTCCTCGTCGCGGGGTTCGCCGTACACCGTCTCGCCGCGCGTGGCGAGTCGCTCGCGGCCGTCGAACGCGCGGCGCTCGACTCCTCGAGGTACGTCGGTCACTCTCCTACCTCCCGCGCTCGAATCGTCTCCATCCGCTCGCGTAACTCCTCGTGTACCTCCGGTTTCAGCTCCCCGGAGTAGTGGTCGATTCGAGCGGCGATGGTCAGTTTGCCGGCGAACGCGCGCGCCGCCGACCCGCGGTGGTCGGGGTGGGTGCCGCGCACGTAGTCGTGGACGTAGATGACGCCGTGCTTCGGGGAGGGGGCTCGCCCCTTCAGATGCGCGAACAGGGCGTCCTCCGCGCCGAGCACCTGAACGGTCCCGGAGGGCTTCTTCGCCAGCGATTCGAGGCCGCCCGCGAGGGCGACGAGGCGCGCCGCGAGGACGGGGCCGGCCATCTCCGCGAGGTTCGGTGCGACGGCGGGCGCCCGCGACTCGATGAACGCCCGTAGGTCGTCGCGTTCGTCTGCGAGGTCCGCGACGCGCCCGGCGAAGGAGACGACCCGCTCTTCGAGGGGCGTCGTCGGTTCTCTGTCGGCCACCTCGCGGGCGCCGTCGATGCCCGCGTCGACGTCCTCGAACAGCGTCCCGGCCCACTCGGCGAGGCGTTCGGCGAGTTCGTTGGCGGTCCGTTCGGCGTCGTCCATCGCGCGAATCGCGTGGACCAACTGCTTGTCGTCCGCTCGCTCCCGTTCGCGGACCTCTCGCCTCGTCGCGTTCAGGGTCACCTCGTGAAGCCGGTCGTAGTACTCCGCCTCCGAGTCGGCGTACCCGGATTCGACCGCGACAGCGGGCCAGTTCCGCGGCTCCTCAGTCTCGCCGTCGGTTACGGCCTCGTTGGCGCTCTCCGCGTCGTCGGGGTCGATACCCTCGAACCACCCCGCGTTCGTCGAGGGCGCACCGTCGTTCATGCTTCCACGCTGTCCCCGGACCGGTATATCCGTCCCGGTACGCGGTGCCGGCTGATATTCGACCGCGGTCGTCGTCCGAGCGCGTCACTGGCGTCGGGCACGCGCTGTCGACCTGCAGTTTTATGCTTTCGAATATGAGTGATATTTAGGTTATTTTCAAGAGTTCAAAAGAAATTTACTCGGATACGTGTTACAGAGACGGCGATGGCAGACGACAACGAAACGAGAGAACCGACTCGTCGTTCGTTCGTGAAAGCCGCGGGCGTCCTCGGCGTCGCCGCTACCACCGGCCTCGCCGCCGGGTCGGGGTCGGCCGCCGCCGACTCCGTCGGCTATCCGGACGCCGCGGACTGGACGCGCGAGCAGGCCGAACAGATAGAGCGGACGGACGACACGACCGCACCGCTCATCGACGACTCCGTCGAGCAACTCTCCGAGGAGCAGTACGTCTGGGACACGTGGCCGCTCCGGAACCGCGACGGGTCGCTCGCGAAGGTGAACGGCTACCAGATTATCTTCTCGCTGACCGCGACGGACGACGTCGTGCCGGGGGCCCGGCACAACCTCGCCAGCATCCGCTACTTCTACTCGCACAACGGCCACGACTGGCAGCAGGGCGGAGAAGTGTTCGACGCGGACGCCGCCCTCGGCCACCACCAGTGGGCCGGGTCCGCCATGTACGACGAGGAGACGGGAGACGTCAACGTGTTCTACACGGCCGTCAGCGCGGCGCCCGAGTACCGCCAGCGCCTCGCCGTCGGCACGGGAGCGTCCCTCGAAACGTCGGGTAACAGCGTCGAGATAACCGGTGGGTTCGACCACGGCATCATCGCCGAGGCGGACGGAGAACTGTACCAGACGCTGGAGCAGTCCCGCGACCAGGGCATCATCTACGCCTTCCGCGACCCGTGGTTCTTCGAGGACCCGGAGACGGGAGACGTGTACGCCCTGTTCGAGGGCAATACCCCCATCGAGAACCCCTCGGAATACACCGACTGGAACGGGAACGTCGGCATCGCGAAGGCCACGGGCGACGGGTTGGACGAGTGGGAACTGCAAGAACCGCTCGTCGAGGCCATCACGGTCAACCAACAGCTCGAACGGCCGCATATCGTCGTGAACGACGGGAGCTACTACCTGTTCACCATCAGCCACAAGTTCACGTTCGCGCCGGGACTCACCGGTCCCGACGGGCTCTACGGGTTCATCGCAGACTCGCTCGACGGCGACTACGAACCGCTCAACGAGGGCGGACTCGTCGTCTCGAACCCCGAGTCGGCGCCGTTCCAGACGTACTCGTGGCTCGCGCTTCCGATGGGTGACGACCTCGCGGTCACCAGCTTCTACAACTTCCGCGAGACGGACTCGCTGCAGGACGTCGGCGGCCTCCCCGCGGACGAGCAGAAACGGCTGTTCGGCGGGACGCTCGCGCCGAGTCTGCAAGTCCGGATAGACGGAACGGAGACCGAAATCGTGCGCGAGATGAAGGACGGGTACTTCTCGCCCGCTATCGGCGCCCAGCAGCGGGGTAACGGTCGGAGCAAGCAACACTGACACGAATCCTCACGCGAGGCGAGGACACACGCGAGTAAAACAGGGAGTCGCGGGTTCGAGGGCGGAATCACCGCTCTCGGTCGGCGGCGCTCAGACGCCGGCGCCGCGACCATCGGGGCCGTCGTCGAGGTACGCGCGAAGGCCCACTCGCGCCGCGCGGCGCGATTCGAATCCGAACCCGACGGCGGTACAGTCCGACTCGGGGCAGATCCATCCGTAGGTTGCCGACCGTTCGTCGACGAACACGTCGGTGTCGCCCCCGCATCGCGGGCAGGCGAACCCCCACAGGAACGCGCCGCCGAGTCCGCGTGGTCTCTTGCTCATGAGATCCACCCGCATAGATATCGTCTAACGTCGAAATCATGGTACCTATATTCATAGCACTACCCGAACCGGGACGCTATACAGTGAAACGGCGGTCCGTCCGAGGGGGGACTAGCTGCGGTAACGTTTAACACGCCGAGTCCCTAATTGTCTTCCGTCAACGATGAGTGAACGGTCACCTTTCGTCTGTCGCGAGTGCGGGAACCGCGTCTCGGCGGGGTCGTTCCGGTCGACCTGTCCCGACTGCGGTGGAGAGCTCGGGCCGTTCGGCGGACCGACGAGAGTCACCGGTGACTGACGAGTCGGACCCGAGCGCCGGCGAGTCGCGGGCGAGTCCCGAGCGCATCAGGTCCCTGGCGGTGACGGCCGACGACGTGGTCACGGCGCTCGAAGCCAACGAGCGGCGCGACCAGAACGCCGTCCTGCGCGTGACGCCGCCGTTCGCTGGGCGGATGCGCGCTCGCCTCCACCTCGCGGGCGCCGAGGGCGGGTACGACGACGACGCGCGTCCCGTCCACCTCCCGCCGGAGCGACTGGTCCGCGACGTCCCCTCCTTCCCGGCCGTCGACGAGACGGGCGACGAACTCCGCGCCTCCGAGGAGCCGTACAGCCGCGAGCGACACCGCGAACGGCACGCCGAAGCCGTCGAGGCGTGGCGACGGGCCGTCCGCGATAGTCTCGACGAACGGGCGACGCTGGAGACGCCGGCGGGCCCGCACGAAGTAGACGTGAACTACCTCGGTTGAACCGGCGTCGAACCGAGCGCAGCGACCGAGAAGGCGGGAAACATGAAGACGCCGCGACGGGCTTTTACTCCGGCGGCGGGACGGAGATGATATGAGCGGGACGAGCGACGACGGCTACCGACGCGGCCGCCGCGTCGAAGCGGAGCAGAGACAGCGAGTGCGGAGCGTCTACCGCAGGCTCCTACTCATCATCTGGACCATCGGAACCGTCATGGCCCTCGCCGTCTTCGGCGCGAACGTCAGCGGCGCCTTCGCCGTCGTCGTGGTGATGCACATCTTCTTCTCGGGTCTCATCTGGGCGGACATCCGCGCGCTTCGGAAACAGGGCGTCGAGTGGGGCCTCTCCCGACACCTCTGGTTCGCGTCGGCGCTGGTGTTCCCGTTCGTCACGCTCCTGTACTGCTGGTACGTCGGCCGCGTCGTCCGACGGGAGAACGAGCGACGCGGGCTCTCCGAGGACGAACCGTCGGACGGCGCCGCCGACGAGACGGGAACGAAGGGCGACGAGACGACGGAATCGCCGAAGTCGCCGGAACCGTCGACGGAACGCGAACGGACAGGTTCTCGATAAATCGACCGGTCGGCGTCGGGAGAGACGCCGCAGCGAGGAGAACGGAGCGATACGCCCGAACGGAAGAAATGAAACTAGATAGATAATTCTCCGAACAACTTATTCCTTCTCGCGAGAAAAGTCAGATTACGATGACCTCCAAACGAGTCGTCGCCGCGGTGCTCGCGGTGGCGATGCTCACGACGACGTCCGGTTGTATTGGCTTCCTCACGGGCGACGAGGCGCTCTCGTTCGCCGCCGAACCCGCGGTGGTGGACGAGTCGGCCGCCGACAGCGCCGGGTATTCGACCGACGGGCCCCGCGTCCTCTCGGTCAACAGAACGGTGTCCGCGGCCGGACAGGAGCGGCAAGTGGTCGCGGAGAACCAGGTGACCACGTACCGGAAGACGCTCGATCTGGGCATCTTCGAGGCCGACTTGGGCGTGTTCACCGTCGTCTCGACGCCCGCCGTCGAGATAGCCGGGCAGACGCTGAACCCCATCGGGGAGTTCTCGAATCGACGACTCGTCTCCCTCGTGCAGGACCAGTATCAGGGACTTAACGATGTCCAGGAGGTCAGTTCGCAGACGATAACGGTCCAGGGCCGGCAGACCGAGGTGACGAAGTACTCCGGGACCGCCACCGTGCAGGGTCAGGAAGTCGACGTGTACGTCCACGTCACGAAATACCGCGACGGCGATGACTTCGTCGTCGCCATCGGCGTCTACCCGCAGCGACTGGACGGCGAGGAGGCGAACGTGCTGTCGATGATGCGGGCCATCGAACACCCGGCCTAAAGCGCGCGGCCGAACCGCCCCGCCGAACAACGCTTTTCTCGTCGCCGCGGGACGTACCGCGCATGAACCGCGAACGGACCGCCGGAACCGTCCTGACCGGCCTCTCGGTCTTCGGCTACGGCGTCGGCGTCGTCGCTTCTTACCCGGGTCGGTCGGTCACCATCGTCGGCCTCATGGTCGGCGTGACACTGGTCGCCGTCGGGACGCGCGGGGGCGGCGCGTGATAGACGCACGCGTGTACGACGCGGGCGGCGTCGACACGAGGAAGATCGACTCCGAGGCGGCCCTCGAACGGGCGCGCGACGCGCCGGGGACGACGTGGGTCCGCGTCAGCACCGCGACGGAGGCCGAGATGGAGGCCGTCTCGCGGGTGTTCGGCATCCACGCGTTGGAACTCGAAGACGTGCGGAACGACGTGCGACCGAAGACGGAGGAGTTCCCCGACCACACGTTCGTCCTCGTGAAGGCGGCGTCGCTCAGGCGCGGGGAGACGACGTTCGACGAGGAGGTGCAGACGAAGCCCGTCGGTCTGTTCGTCGGGGAGGAGTGGGTGCTCACGCTCACCGTCGAGGACGCCGTCGTTCCGGCCGTCGAACGCATCTGGCGGTCCATCGAGAACCGCGAGGGGCGCATCCTCGTGAACGGGCCGGACTTCGCCGCCTACCGCGTCATCGACCGCGTCATCGACGAGTACTTCACCCTCTTGGACGACGTCGAGGACACCATCGAAGAGATAGAGGAGGGGGTACTCGAAGGCCCGGACGACGACGTGCTCGACGGTCTCAACGCCGTTCGGCGCGACCTGCTGTCGTTCCGGAAGGTAGTGTGGCCGACCCGCGAGGCCGTCTCGATACTCGCCCGCGGCGACGCCGCGCACGTCCGCGAACCGACCGAGAAGTACTACCGCGACGTGTACGACCACCTCGTCGAGGTGGTCGACCTGACGGAGACGTATCGCGATTTAGCCCGGGGCGCGCGCGACATCTACCTGAGCGTCGTCTCCCAGTCGACGAACGAGGTGATGCGGCGACTCACCGTCGTGGCGACCATCTTCATCCCCCTGACGTTCGTCGTCGGCGTCTACGGGATGAACTTCTCCGGAACGGGAAACATGCCCGAGTTGACGTGGCCGTACGCCTACCCGGCGGTGATGGTCGGGATGACCCTCGTCACGGTCATCCTCCTCCTGTACTTCGAGCGGGAGGGCTGGCTCTGAACAACCGAAAGGGATAAGTAGTTCACTCATCCCCCTGACTATCGTTCACGATTTATCCGGAACTGCCCGAAATCCATCTGCTCGGTGCCTCTGTGCTGCGTTTTTCTCGGGCCTAATTTGGGGAAACATTTAAATACTTTCCATGGTTACTAAGAGTAAGGACTCGGGCCACCTGGTGTCTCTCTCACTTCTTATTTCTTCACCCGGCTGGCGACGGGTCCGCATCCCACCATGAGCGACACGACAATCAGAGAGTACGTCAGCACCGACCGACGACGCGAGAGCGTCGACGAGACGGCGACGGAGCAGGAGACGGAGGCGGAAGGAGAGCGACAGGTGTGCCCCGAGTGCGGCGGGTCGCTCGTCGCCGACGAGGCCCGCGGCGAGACGGTCTGCGGCGACTGCGGCCTCGTCGTCGAGACGGACGCCGTCGACCGCGGCCCCGAGTGGCGCGCGTTCGACTCCTCGGAGCGCGACTCGAAGTCCCGCGTCGGCGCGCCGACGACCCAGATGATGCACGACAAGGGGCTGTCGACCAACATCGGCTGGCAGAACAAGGACGCCTACGGCAACTCGCTGTCGGCGCGCCAGCGAGAGCAGATGCAGCGGCTCCGCACGTGGAACGAGCGCTTCCGCACGCGCGACTCGAAGGAACGCAACCTGAAGCAGGCGCTCGGCGAAATCGACCGCATGGCCTCCGCGCTCGGCCTGCCCGAGAACGTCCGCGAGACGGCCTCGGTCATCTACCGCCGCGCGCTCGGGGACGACCTGCTGCCCGGCCGCTCCATCGAGGGCGTCGCCACCTCGGCGCTGTACGCCGCCGCGCGACAGGCCGGGACGCCCCGGTCGCTCGACGAGTTGGAGACGGTCTCCCGCGTCGACAAGATGGAACTGACCCGGACGTACCGCTACATCGTCCGCGAACTGAAGCTGGAAATCGAGCCCGCCGACCCCGAACAGTACGTCCCGCGGTTCGCCTCCGAACTCGGAATCTCCGACGAGGCCGAACGGCAAGCCCACACGCTGCTCCAGGGGGCGAAGAAGGCCGGCATCCACTCGGGGAAGTCGCCCGTCGGCCTCGCCGCCGCGGCCGTCTACGCGGCCGCCCTGCTCACCAACGAGAAGGTGACGCAGAGTCAGGTGAGCGAGGTGGCGAGCATCTCCGAAGTCACCATCCGGAACCGGTACAAAGAGCTGCTCGAAGTGGATGATGCGGGCCTGTTCGCCTGATCCCGTCGGCCGTATTTTTCGACCGAACCGGCGGCGGACGGCGCGGCCGGACCCGACGTGGAACGCGACTGTTCGATGCGGAAACCTTTATTCCTGCACCGCGAGTCAATGGCAACCATGGTCGAAGCGTTTGTTCGATTGCTGTGCCCCGAGTGCGGGAAAGACTGGGAAACGAACCCGTCCGAACTCCCCGGCACCAAGAAGAACTACACGTGCTCGTCGTGCGGCGTGACCCGCCGCCTCGCCGAATTCATGCGAACCGAACGCGACCTCCAGACGGTGAAACAGTTCGAGTAGCGCGGCGTCGGACGCTCCCGCGAGGACTGTCGACGGCCGGCTTCTCTTCTACAGGTCCGGAACCGCCGAGAGCGCCCCGCACGCGTCGCACTTCAGCACCGTCGTCCCCTGCTCGGTGACGAGACGCGTGTCGGGCGACTCGCACTCGGTACAGCGGACGTAGTCCTCGACGTACTCGTCGAGTGCGACCTGCAGGCGCCGGTCGTTGAAACTCCCGGTGAGGCGGAGGCGCCCCTTCGAGTCTATCTCCGCGCTCGTTCCGAGTTCCGTCTGTAGCGCCTTCATCAGGTGCGCGGGGTCGCGGGCGAGTCGGTCGCACGTCTCGTCGAAGTTCTCGTACACCGTCGCGTTCCCCTCCGAGCGAATCCGCGGGTCGGGGACCTGAAAGCGGTCGCTCCCGTCGGCGACGTCGGGCGACTGTTCGAGCGCTCTGTCGAGTTGTTCCTCGTAGCCCATGCCGGAGAGAAGGGAACGCGACGTCTAAAAACGTTCAGAAGTGCCGGCGCGCCCCGCCCGCGCCGCGTCGGCACCGCGTCCGCGAACCGTCAGCCCTTAACTCGCGAGCGACGAACGACGGCTACGAACGACTGTATTCGAACGCGACTCGACCGCGAATCCGGTCGAACTGTCATCATCTAACGTATTGAAAACGGGCCGCAGACGGTATTTTCCGGCGGTTTAGGCAGGGTGTGCTAACGAGGGTCAAGATAGTAATATAATCCTCCAGTCTCAAGTGGGGTTTGCTCATGAAGAAGCAGGAACTCATCCACCTGCACGGCCTGCTCGCAGAGGTACACACAGAGATCGAGGAGCGCGAAGACAGCGATATTCCGCTCACAGCATACAACGAACTCGGCGTCCGACCGACGTCGATTCACAAGTCTAAGACCGACCACAAGGCTGCTGTTTTCAAACTCGTGAAAGGAATCACCTCGTCGATGGACGAACCCGAGCAGGAAGCCGTCGCACCGCACGCGGACTGAAACGCCCACAGAACAACGACTCCTGCGGACCCTTTGAACCGACGAGTCCCGTCTCTCCTCGGCGAGAGGGCCGTCGTCTTCGTCGGCGGAACGGCGCGTCGAGTTTCGACGACGGACGCTCCGAGCGTCGCGGGCGGGTGCGCCGGGGCGCCGAAAAACAGCACGGGTTTCGGTCGCGAGACAGGGTGTGACGGAGCGCCGGTCGAGGCCGAGTCGGGGCCGCGCGCCTCAGGAATCGTCCATCAGGTCGTCGAACTCCGGGATGAGGTCGTCGTCGTCCGCGTCCCCGTTCGCTTCCTCGGTCTCTTCTTCCTCCTCGTCGGGGAGGACGTCGACGCGGAGCACCTTCAGCGGGACGCTCTCCAGTCGCTGACCGATCTCTTTGCGCGCGATGCGCGCGGCGTGTTCCTCCTGTTCGACGTTGAACACGGTCATCTCCAGTTCGAGGGCGACCAGCGCCTCGTCGGCGGCGACGAACGCCGGGACGAGTTCCTCGCCGGCGGGCGACGTGCGCGACCCCATGCTGATTTCGACGTAGTTGAGGTCCGGGTTCAGCAGTTCGCCGGTCTTCGAGATGGCGATGCGGATGGCCTCGTCCTCCGTCTCGACGTCGTACACGGGAACCGCGGCCTCGACGACGACCCTGCAGTCCATGATAACTCGAAGTTACGTCGGGCGCCGCATGAAGGTTGGCCCGAAATTACAAATCGTGCGGGACCCTAACCCCCCGCCTTCGGGGCGAGCAACGCGGTATTCCGGGGTATCGGATTCCAGTCCACCCGCAGTCCTCGGGACCGAACCGATCCGGTCCGCCCGCCGCCGAACCGGGTGCGGGCCGTACGGTCACTCTCCGCCAGCGCGGAGGTAGTAGAACAGGTACGTCTGGGCGTACCCGGCGTATGTCCCGCCGAGTCGGTCCCGGATGGCCCGGGAGGTGTCGGCGTACGACCCCTTCTCGCAGTCGGGATAGTGTTCTTCGATAGCGGAGCGGATCCACGTGTCGAGGGGAACCGCCTCCAGATAGCCCAAAGAGAACAGGAGCACGCAGTCGGACACCTTGTCGCCGACGCCGACGAACCGCCTCAGCGACTCGCGGGCCTCCTCGTAGGGGAGTCCCGCGGCCTCGTCGGGGTGGGCCTCGCCGTCGGCGACCATCTCGGCCGTTCGCTGCACGTAGGGGGCACGGTAGCCGAGCGAGAGGTCGCGGAGTTCCGCCTCCGTCCGCGCGGCCAACCGCTCGGGCGTCGGGAACGCGTGGAACGTCTCGCCGTCGACGGCGACCGACTCGCCGTACTCGCGGGCCAGTCGCATCTGCATCCCGTGGATGCGGGAGACGCGCATCTGCGCCGAGCAGATGAACGATATCAGGCACGGAAACGCCGGGTCGCGCACGAGGCGCATGCCCTCGTAGGCGTCGTAGGCGCGGTCGAGCAGGGGGTCGTCGGGCGTCGCGTCGAGTATCGCGTCCAAGTCGTCGTCGAGGCGGAGGAGGTGGGTGAGAATCGGCACCGCGTCCGCCGTCGCCTCCCACTCCAGACGCCCCGCGCGTTCGTCCCCGGTCTGTCGGACCCGGACCGCGACCGACTCCTCGGAGACACCCGGAATCGGCGGCACGACCGTCTCGTACCACGCGTCGCCGCCGTGCACGCTCATCGTCTCGTACATCCGGCCGTCCGCGCGGTCCCAGAGGTACGACTGCCCGCTCTCCAGCGTCGCCTGCAGGTCGAACGCGCCGTCGAGGTCCGACAGGGGAATCGTCCCGGTTTCGAACTCCATCGTCTCGGGTCAGGGAGGCGGCGGGTATCGGGGTTTCGATGCGCCGGCGCTCCCCGGCGCGGGGCGCCTCAGCGGTTCCGGCTGACGGGGAACTTCACCCGCTCGGGTTCCTCGTTGAACCGCGCGAGCACCCGTTCGTAGATAGCGTTGCGGTTCCGGGTGACGCGCCGCGGGAGCGAGAGGAAGCGCAGGCGGAGTTCGACCCACGACTCCCGCTGAACGACGTTCACGGTCGGCCGGTCGTGCACGTCGAGGACGACGGCCGTCTCGTCGAGTCGCTCGCGGTACGAGCGCACGGCCGCGGCCATCTCGTCGCCGAGGTGGTCGTCGGCCGCCTCGACCATGACGGCGCGGGCGAACGCGAGGTCCGTCTCGTAGGCCACCTGCACGGTCACCTCCGCCCAGACGTGGCTGAACAGCGCCGAGTCGTTCGTCACCTGCGAGGAGAGCACCTGCGCGTTCGGGACGGTGACGACGCGGCCCGACGGTTGCCCCGTCGAGACGAGCGGTCCCTGCACCTCCCAGAGCGTCGTCGCGAGAAAGCCCACGTCGACCACGTCGCCCCGCGTCCCGCCGACTTCGACGCGGTCGCCCACGGAAAACGGCCGCTTGAGCATCACGTAGAACCACGCGATGAGCGACAGCAGGGGTTGCTGGAGGGCGAACGTGATGGCGAACCCCACGACGCCGAGCGAGAGGAGGACGCCGACCCACTGGTCGGTGACGACGCCGAGGACGGCGACGAGACCGACCGCCCCGAAGAAGAGGCGGAGGACGTTCCGCGCGTCGTGTAGCCGGCGCTTGCTGTCGAACCGGGCGGCGACGGCGTGTTCGACCACGAGGTACGCCCCGAACGCGGCCGACGCGGTGGCGGCGGCCGTCAGTCCCCGCGAGACGAGGAACGTGAGCAAGACGTCGCCCACGGCGGCGTCGCCGAACAGCGAGAACGCGGAGACGACGCTGGCGGCGACGAGGAGGAGGGGCGCACACAGCAGCGAGAGGTAGCCGAGGCGGCGGCGTGACACGGGTCGTCGTCTCCGCGGGGCGGCGAAAAGCTACCGGAAGGCGGCTTTACCTCCCCCGACGCCGAAGCGTCCGTATGCGCACCGCCTTCGTCGCCTTCGACGAGATGACCGCCCTCGACTTCGTCGGGGCGTTCGACCCGCTGACCCGCCTCGACACGATGGACCTCACGCCGTTCCCGTTCGAGTGGGACGTCTGCGCCCCCGCGGAGACGGTGACGGCGACGGCGGGTCTCAGGTTCGAGGCCGACAGCGTCGGCGAACCCCTGGACGGGTACGAGTTGGTAGTCGTCCCGGGGGGCGCGGGTACCCGAACCCTGCGGACGGACGAGCACTTCCTCGCGTGGCTCGAAACCGCCGACGCTGACCTGCTGGCGTCGGTCTGCACCGGGTCGCTGCTGCTCGGCGCGGCGGGGTTCTTGGCGGGGAAGACGGCGACGACGCACCCCGGCGCGACGGAGGAACTCGCGGCGTACTGCGAGGTGTCGTCGGACCGCGTCGTCGACGAGGGCGACGTGGTGACCGCCCGCGGCGTCGCCTCGGCGCTGGACCTCGGTCTGTACCTCGTCGAGCGACTGACCGACGCCGAGACGCGGGCGGCGGTCGCAGAACAGATGGATTACCCGAACGGGGAAGGAGACGGTCGCTCGGCGCCCTAACTCGGCGTCGCGTCGCCGCGGTCGGACGGGTTGCGGTCGTCCCCCGCGTCCAGCGGGTCCTCCAGGTCGCCCATCACGGCCTCCAGCGCGTCCGTCGCGGTGATGAGTCCGATGGCGTCGCCGTCGGCGAACACGACAGCGAGTTCCTGTCGCTCCGCCTGGAAGCGGTCTATCGCGTCGCTGACGGTCGTCTCCGCCGATATCGTCATCGGGGGAGCGGCGATTTCGGCGAACGTCACGTCGCCGGACCGCAGGTCGTCGATGCGGTCGACGACGCTGGGAACGTAGACGACGCCCTCGACCGATTCGAGGCCGCCGTCGACGAGCGGATACCGGGTGTGCGGCGTATCGGAGACGCGACGGAGGTTCTCCTCGGGCGAGGCGTCCATCGAGAGGTAGACGGCGTCCGAAGCGTCGACCATCACGTCTCTGATCTGAATCTCCCCCGCCTCCAAGGCGTTCAGCACCTCCTCGTGTCGCTCGCCGGATATCTCGCCGCGGTCCAGGAGCGAACTCATCCGGTTGTGGAGTTGCGCGCGCGTCTCGATGACGTCCTCTTCGGTTTCGAGCCACGCGCCCGTCATCTCGATGCCGAACAGTTTGAGCGTCCACTTCGCCACCGCGTCGCCCAGCGTGATGAGCGGCGAGATGACGACGTAGAACCAGTACAGCGGGGCCGCGCCGTACCGACACACCGTCCGGGAGCGCTCGACGCCGAGGTACGTCGGCGCCTGCTCTCCGTGGGTGAGGTGGACGAGGTTGATGATACCGTACGCGAGTATCGCGCCCGCGCCGACCGTGGCGAGCACCGTACCGCCGAACAGCGGTTCGAACAGGGCCGCCAGCGCGGGTTCCGCGACGATACCGACCGCGATACTCGACGCGGTGATGCCGACCTGACAGGTGGTCAAGTAGAGTTCGAGGTCCTGCGTCATCGACCACGCGCGTTCGAGTCGCGAGTCGTCGCCGACGAACTCGTCCTCGGTGAACTGCCGGGCGCGCGTCAGCGCGAACTCGATAGCGACGAAGAAGCCGTTCGTGAGGATGAGCGCGACGCCCGCGAGAAGACGAAGACTGATGACTGTTGCGTTCATCTGGTAGTGGCTCTCCGTTCCTGCCGCAGCAGTTAGAACCCATCGGCCGTCGGATACGATATATAATTTCAGGACGGGTCGGGAGAAAACTACCCGCCTTACTGCGGTTCCGTCATCTCGTGGGTCACGGCGCGCGGGCCGCTCAGTTTCGGATGTGCTCGTCGGTGAGGCTGGCGAGGCGGTTCGCCGCGTCGGCGTCGAACCCTTCCCTGGTGCAGCGCCAGCGCCAGTTGCCCTGAGCGGTGCCAGGGAGGTTGAAGCGCGCCTCCGAGCCGAGTCCGAGGACGTCCTGTATCGTCGTGAACGCGATGACGGCGTTCGACCGCCAGACGGCGTCGATGACCGACCAGTGTATCTCGGAGCCGTCGGCCCCGACGTTGTAGTGGAGGCAGTCCTTCTGGCGGTCCGGCAGGTCGCGGTAGTAGCCGACGAACGTGTTCGTGTCGTGCGTCGAGGTGTAGCCGACGCTGTTGTCGGGGAAGTGCATCGGCTGGTACATATCGCCCTGTTGGCACCAGTCGGCGTACTGGGGGACGCGCATGCCGGGGAAGCCGAACCGGTCGCGCAGGTCCACCATACTCTGGTCGATGAAGCCGAGGTCCTCGACGATGAACGGCAGGTCGCCGAACCGCGCTTCGGCGGCCTCGAAGAAGTCGGCGCCGGGTCCCTGCCGCCACTCGCCCTCCGCGGGGGAGTGGGCGTCGGCCGGGATGGCCCAGTACTCGTCGAAGCCTTTGAAGTGGTCGATGCGGGTCACGTCGACGAGTTCGAACAGTCTGTCGAGTCGGTCCATCCACCAGTCGTAGCCGTTCTCACAGAGGTACTCCCAGTCGTAGAGAGGGTTGCCCCAGCGCTGGCCGTCGTCGCCGGGGTTCGGCGGGACGCCCGCGACGGCGGCGGGTTCGTTCTCCTCGGTCAGGTCGAACGCCTCTGGGGAGGCCCACACGTCGGCGCTGTCGAGGGCGACGTAGATGGGCAGGTCGCCCACCAGTTCGACGCCCTGCTCGTTCGCGTACTCCTTCAGGTCGCGCCACTGCCGGTCGAAGACGAACTGGACGAACTCGCGGTACGCGACTTCGTCGGCGAGGTCCTCGCGGTGTCGTTCGAGGGCCCCCTCGTCGTGCGTGCGTATCTCCTGCGGCCACTCGATCCACGCGCCGTCGTAGCGCGTCCGCAGCGCCATGAACAGCGCGTAGCCGTCGAGCCAGGCGGACTCGCGTTCGCGGAACGCCTCGAACGCCTCGCGGTCCTCGTCGGTCGCCTCGGACTCGAAGCGGTCGTGCGCCGTCCGGAGCATCTCGGTCTTGTACTCGCGGACGCGGTCGTACTCCACGTCGTGCGGCGAAAAGTCGGGAACGGGTTCGAGGTCGTCGTCGGTGAGGTAGCCGTCCGCTCGGAGTCGGCGGAGGTCGACGAGCAGCGGGTTGCCGGCGAACGCCGAGTACGACTGGTACGGCGAGTCACCGTGAATCGACGCCGTCGGCCCGAGCGGACAGAACTGCCACAGCGACTGCTCCGCCGACGCGAGCCAGTCGACGAACGCGCGGGCGCCGTCGCCGAGGTCGCCGATGCCGTGCGCACCCGGCAGCGACGTGACGTGCATGAAGACGCCCGACTGTCGGTCGAATCTCATAGTTTCCCTGTCCGAGTCCGGGGAGATAAGCGTGTGGCTGTCGAGACGAGGAGCGGCCTCCGACGGGTTCGGAGGGGGCCGTCGTCGTCTCCGGTCACAGCCGAAAGCGCGCGACGACCGGCAGGTGATCCGAGCGATAGCCCTCCTCCCGGATTCCGAGCGTCCGGTAGCCGAGCACGTCCGCTTCGCGGGGGGCGAACGCGTAATCGACGCGGTCCTCTAAGGTCTCCGAGAAGGAGTGGTACGTTCCCTGGGGACCGGATACCGACTCGGCGTCCGCCGCCCGTCGGCCGTCGACGAGCGGACTCGGGTGGCTCTCCGAGTTCCCCGTGAGGCGGCCGTAGGCTGGGGACTCCGGGGCGGCGTTGAGGTCGCCCGTCAGAATAATCGACTCGCCGCTCTCCGAGCGTTCGACCGCCCGCTGTCGGATGAGTTCCGCCGACCGGAGGCGCGTCTCCTCGTCGGCCCACGAGAAGTGGGTGTTGCAGAACCAGAGGTCGGTCCCCGTCTCCCTGTCGGTGAGGCTCACCCACGTCGAGATGCGGCGGTTGCCGGCGCCCCACCCGGCGCTCGGTTCGCCGGGAGTCGACGAGAGCCAGAAGTCTCCCCGGCCACGCGCCTCGAAGCGGTCCGCCGACCAGACGACGGGGACCGCCTCGCTCTCGTCGCCGCCCTCGCGGCCGCGGCCGTACCACTCGTAGCCGTCGAGCGCCGCCTGCAGGTCGCTCCGCTGTTCCGGCATGACCTCTTGGAGGCCGAGCAGTTCGGCGTCGACGCGTTCGATGGCCTCGACGACGCGGGGGAGCCGGGACTCCCACGGGAACTCGGCGTCGGAGGTTTCGTGCAGGACGTTGAACGAACAGGCCGCGAACGTCGCGTCGCCGGACGGCCCGCCGGTTCCGAGCGGGTCGAAGCCGAGACGCTCCCCGACCAGCGCTCCGCCCCCGACCGCACCTGCGGCGACGGCGGCGCCGGAGAGCGCTTCGCGTCGTGACAACGAACGAATATCCATTCAGGTGCGTGTGTGCGGCGGTGCAAAGGTATTTCGTTGTCTCCTGAACTCGCGCTTTTCGGGAGTCGGTCGCTCCCGCGGGACGCGCGCCGGAGGCGGCGTCGCGGACCGGTCGCAGCGGCGACCGTCCTCGACGGCCAGCGCGCCCGTGCGACCCCGTAGCGCCCTTCAAAAACACTTATTCGTGCGCTCCGATTCCGAACGCACATGAGTGAAATCGTGGTGACGCTCCCCGACGGCTCGGAGCTGTCCGTCGAGGAGGGTGCGACGGTCGCGGACGTCGCCTACGAAATCGGGCCGGGGCTCGGAAAGGACACGGTCGCGGGCGTCGTCGACGGCGAACTGGTCGACAAGGCCGCCCCCGTCTACGACGGCGCGCAGGTCGTCATCGTCACCGACCAGAGCGACGAGTACCTCCGCGTCCTCCGGCACACGGCCGCGCACGTCTTCGCGCAGGCGCTCCAGCGTCTGCACCCCGAGGCGAAACTCGCCATCGGGCCGCCGACGGACGAGGGCTTCTACTACGACGTGACGGACGTCGACCTCGACGCCGACGACCTCGAAGCGATCGAGGCCGAGATGGAGGAGATTATAGACGAGGACCTTCCCGTCGAGCGCGAACTCCGCTCGCGCGAGGAGGCGCTGGAACTGTACGAGGACAACCCGTACAAACGCGACATCCTGGAGAACGAGGCCGCCGGCGACGACGAACTCTCCTTCTACGTGCAGGGCGACTTCGAGGACCTCTGTAAGGGCCCGCACGTCGAGTCGACGGGGGAAATCGGCGCGGTGCAGCTTCTGAACATCTCGTCGGCGTACTGGCGCGGCGACGAGGACAACGAGACGCTGACGCGCGTGTACGGGACGGCGTTCGAGTCCGAGAAGGACCTGACCGAGTACATGGAACTGCGCGCGGAGGCCGAAGAGCGCGACCACCGCAAACTGGGCCAGGAGATGGACCTCTTCTCCATCCCCGAGGTGACGGGGCCGGGCCTGCCCCTCTACCACCCGAACGGGAAGAAGATACTCGACGAACTGTCGGGCTTCGCGGAGTCGCTGAACATCGACGCCGGCTACGACCCCGTCGAGACGCCGCACCTCTTCCGGACGGAGTTGTGGAAGCAGTCGGGCCACTACGACAACTACGTCGACGACATGTTCCTCCTCGACGTGAACGACGAGGAGTACGGATTAAAGCCGATGAACTGCCCCGGCCACGCGACCATCTTCGACCAGCACTCGTGGTCGTACCGGGACCTCCCGGTCAGGTACTTCGAGGACGGGAAGGTGTACCGAAAAGAACAGCGCGGCGAACTGTCCGGCCTCTCGCGCGTCTGGTCGTTCACCATCGACGACGGCCACCTGTTCTGCCGCCCCGAGCAGATAGAGGCGGAGATTCGACAGGTGATGGACTCCATCTACGAGGTGCTGGAGACCTTTGGATTAGAGGCCCACGTCGCTCTGGCCACGCGCCCCGAGAAGTCCGTCGGGAGCGACGAGATATGGGAGCAGTCGGAGACGCAACTCCGCTCCGTGCTCGACAACCAGAACATCGACTACGACCTCGAACCGGGCGACGGCGCGTTCTACGGGCCGAAGATAGACTTCGCGTTCGAGGACGCCCTCGGCCGGAAGTGGGACGGGCCGACGGTGCAGGTGGACTTCAACATGCCCGAGCGGTTCGACCTGACGTACACGGGCGAGGACAACGAGGAACACCGCCCGGTGATGATTCACCGCGCGCTGTACGGCAGTTACGAACGGTTCTTCATGGTCCTCATCGAGCACTTCGACGGGAAGTTCCCGCTGTGGCTGGCGCCCGAACAGGTCCGAATCCTCCCCATCTCCGACGACCAACTCGGCTACGCCCACCGCGTGAAGAACGAACTGGGTGACTTCCGCGTCGACGTGGAGGACCGCTCGTGGACGCTCGGGCGGAAGATACGCGAGGCGCAGGAGGACAACGTGCCGTACATGCTCGTCGTCGGCGAGAACGAGGCCGAGTCCGGCACCATCTCCGTGCGCGACCGGAAAGAGCGGGAAGAACAGGACGTGTCCGTCGAGGCGTTCCGCGAGCACCTCGACGCCGAGTACGGCGAGAAGCGCCTCGAACCCGACTTCCTCGCCGACTGACGCGGCCGTCCTCCGTTTCTCTTCTTCTTTCCCTCGCCGAGCGGACGGGCGCCCCGTCTACGCCGAAGGTCCGGTTGCCGCTTCGGTGGCGCCGTCTCCGTTCGCCTCGTCCGAACGCGCTTCGGCCAGACGGTCGAGTTCGTCGGTCAGGACGTTTCTGAAACCGTCGTCGCGGGCGAGGCGCGTCGCGGTGCCGACGTGGCCGCGGTCCCACACCATCACGTTCCGCCGGGGGACGTCCCAGCGGCGGAGGAGGCTCGCCATCCCCTCGGCGGGCGCCACGTCGTCGCGGGAGCCGTAGCAGGCGAGGATTCGCTCGGGCGGCAGCGCCGGTTTCGCGGGCGGGTTCAAGAGGGGGGCGAACTCGTTCAGGTCGTCGCCGGTCCACCCCGCGGCGGTGAGGGCGTCGTCGACGCCGAGGACGGAGACGAGGCGCGACCCGGTGAGCGCCTGCGCGACGGAGCCGACGCCGGAGACGGGGGCGACGAGGTCCGGACGCATCGACGAGGGCCAGTCGCCGCAGCGACCCGCGACGTGCAGCGAGACGATGGCGCCGAGGCTCAGACCGCCGAGGGCGACGGCGGGCGCTCCCTCCGTCCGCGCCCATTCGACCAACACGCCCGCCTCCTGGGCGGCGGCGCCGTACAACTCGAAGTGGCCGACGGGCGCCCGGGCGAGGTAGGGTTCGCCCGCGTAGGCGCCGAGGGGTTCGCGCCGGCCGTGCCACGGCGCGTCCGGCAGGACGACCCGGTAGCCCTCGCGCGCGAGGGGCCGTGCGACGGCCTCCTCTTCGAGCCAGTAGGCCGACCGGTCGCCGGCGGAGCCGAGGCCGGAGAAGAAGACGAGCGTCGGCAGGTCGTCCGCCGGCGACTCGGGTTCGTACACCCGGGCGGCGGCGGTGTCGCCGACGTGCAGCGACGGCGTGTCGAACCGGACGCGGTACTCCACCGTCTCGGGGCCGTGCACCGTCCTCGACCGCGAGACGCGCGGGAGCGACTCGCTCACCGTGGAGTCGGCGAACCCGTACAGTCGCTCCGGTTCGGCGAGTTCGTGCGCCCAGCGCTCCCGGGCGTCGCCGGGCGTCGGAATATCGAACGCGACGGGCGGAACGAGGTGGTCGCGTTCGAGGAAGCCGAACAGGTCGTCCGGAGCGACGTGGGCGTCGTCGGCCGCCCGTCGCTCGCGTTCGCGGGCGACGCGTTCGTCCGGCGTCGTCCCCTCGTCGCCCCAGAACGCCGCCTCCCAGCGGTCGGCCGCGTCCTCGTGTCGCTCGCGGACCTCGGCGAACCGGGCCAGAGCGGTCTCGATTCGGTCGTGGAGGTGCGGCGCGGGCGGCGCGTCGGCCGCCCGGAGGAACGCCGCGGGACCGGAGCCCAGCGACACGTCGGCGGCGGCGCGGGCGCGGCGGACCGCGTACCGACGCCGGAGTCGACGCAACGCCACCGTCTCGTACGTCTGCGTCTCGAACAGGCCCCCGAGGCGGGAGCCGAGAAGTCGGTGTCGGCGCGGGGTGTCGAGGCTGTCCATGCCATCCCTACGGGGGGACGTTTCTTCACTCTAGGCCGGCGGCGTCGAAGCGGCCGGCGCCGACCCCGCGGCGTCGAAGTCGCGGCGGCCGCGCGCGTCCGTCCTCTCTCTCCATCGCTCCGGCACGCCTACACGCCGAAGTCGTCCGTGTCCTCGTGGAACTCGCCGTGGGCGGCCTCGCGTTCGTACACCGGTTCGCGCCGGACGACGGCGGTCTCGCCGGATTCGAGCCCCGCGGCCCACACCTCGTCGAGGAACCAGACGGGTTCGAGCGCGCCGACGTCGACGCCGCCGGCGCGCCGCAGGTGGTCGAACGCGGCGCTCCGGGTGGTGAACAGGCGGTCGGCGCGGCGGCGGCGGAAGTCGGGCGCGACGTAGGACCGCCACGCCGTCCCGGCGACGGCGAGGTGGTCGTCGGCCCTGTCGTCGGGGTCGGCGTCGCCCCAGCGGTGCCGAAGCCAGACGCGCGCGCCGGATTCGGTCTCGGCGCACAGTTCGACCTCGCCGAGAACGATGAGGTCCTGTATCGCCCGGGGGACGTTGAGGTCGGGGAACAGCCCCCCGTAGGCGTGTTGGAACTCTTCTGTCACCTGAGCCAGCGACACCACCCCTTCGGGAAGCGAACGGAGCGTCTTCCGCAGTCGCTCGTAGGCCTCCTCCGGTGGTGCGTCCGCGCGGAACATGAGGTGAAACGAGGCGACCGACGGCATAAATCCGACCGGTCGGTTATCTTGAATGATAGCCGGGGCGCTCACCACTCGGTGAGTGCGCTCGGACCGAAGTCGTAGACGAGAACCGCGAGGAAGGCGAGCACGCCCGTCAGCGCCGTCGCGCCGCCGACGAAGAACACCCACTCCATGCCGATTTCGTACATCAGCCACCCGCCGAGGAGGGGACCAATGACGCTGCCCGGCCGCCACAGCAGTTCGCGGATGCCGAACGAGGAGGCGACGCCGCCGCTGTCGGTGCCCTCGTCGGCGAACAGCGCCATGCTGGCCGGTTCGCGAAAGCTGTCGGCGACGCCGAGCAGTCCCGACAGCCCCACGAGCGGGAGGAAGGCCGGCGAGAGCGGTCCTAGAATCGGGAACGCACCCGGCAGGTCGAGGGCGGCGCCGATGGCGGGGGAGAACGGCACCGCGAGGGCGACGAGGCCGTACGCGCCGCCGCCGACGAAGACGAACAGCGCGCGGCCGTAACGGTCCGAGAGCGTCCCCGTCCGGGGCTGAAACAGCATGTTCGTGAACTTCTCCGCGACGACGGTGAACGAGACGGCGAGGCTGGCGTACGCGAGTCCGCCCGTGGCCGCCGAGACGCCGGCGTAGATGGGCACCCACGTCCGGACGAGGGTGACGGCGACGGCGTACTGCGTGCGGAAGGTGGCGATGGTGAGGATGCGTCGGTTCAGCGCGAGGTCGGTGAACGGGAAGCCGCGAATCCGGGTGTCGTCGTCGTCGAGGAACAGCCAGCAGGTGACGGTCGCTATCGCCATGATGACGACGATGATGGCGAAGATGGGCGTGAAGCCGAAGGCGTCGTACAGCGCCCCCGCGAGGAGGCTGCCGAGGATGGAGGCGGCGAACGCCGACGCGTTCGCCTTGCCGATGTTGTTCGCGCGGGACCCGACGGCGGAGAGTTCGCCCACCAGCGCCAGCGACATCAGGCCCGCACCGGTGACGGCGACGCCCTGCAGGGCCCGGACGCCGATGAACCCGAGACTGGAGTCGACGGGGACGAAGAGCGCGTACGCCACCGTCCCGAGGGCGAGGACGCCGACGAGCACGTCGCCCTTGTCGAAGCGGTCGCCCGCCCACGCGAGGGGGACGACGGCGACGGTCTGCGCGCCGGTGAACCCCGCCGTGTACATCCCGACGACGAACCCCGCCCCCACCGTGAAGAGGCCGAAGACGGAGACGCTCGTGGGGTCGAGGGCGTCGATGTACTCCGAGAGGAGCGTGATGAGGGTGATGAACCCGTAGCCGCCGGCGAACCGCGTGAGGTAGAGCGCGTAGAACTGTATGTTATCCCGGTTCACGGCGGTACTGCGCGGGAGGGTCGAAAAGCGGTTTCGATTCGTAGTAAACGGTCCGGGATCGGAAGCGCTCAGTCTGCGTCGTAGCTTCCGTCGGTCCGCGTCGTCGTCGCAGAGCCGTTCGGAACGGCGGCGGGGGCGGAACGGCCGAACAGACGCGCTCGGAGCGTCTCGCGCGTGACGAGGGCGAAGCCGACGAAGATGACGAGGAAGCCGGCGAGCGTCGTCGCGTCGACGACCTCGCCGAACAGCGCCCACCCGGTGACGGCGGCGGCGACGGGTTGGAGGTAGCCGACGAGGTTGATCTCGGTCGCGCCGACGCGGTCGAGGAGGGCGAAGTAGATGAGGTAGCTGACGACGCTGGAGACGAGCGTCAGGTAGCCCAGCGATGCGAGGGCGGGGAGCGTCAACTCGATGGCCGCGACGGACTCGCCGCGGGCGGCCGACACCGCGAGGAGGACGGCGGCGCCGATGAGCATCGCCCACGCCTGCATCGACTCGGTGGGGAGCGTCGTCCGGAGGGGCGCCGTGAGCACGGACCCGAGGGCGAAACTGGCGGCGCCGAGAAGGACGAGGACGATGCCGAGCAGGTTCGACGACAGGAAGTTCGCCGGGTCGGGGTTGGCGACGACGACGACGCCGAGGACGCCGAGGAGGAAGCCGACGCCCGCGACGGCGTCGAGCGACTCGTCGAGCATCGCGGCGGCGAACACCGCCGTCAGCACCGGCGAGAGGCTGACGACGACGGCGGCGACGGGCGCGGAGACGTGCATCTGTCCGAGGTAGGCCAGCGCGTGGTAGGCCGCGATGACGAACAGACCGGCGACGCCCGCGCTGAGCCACTCCGCGCGGGTGCGCGGAACCCAGCGGTCGGTGGTGGCGACGGCGTAGGCGAGGACGACGAGGCCGGCGAGGACGTAGCGCACACCCGCGAACAGCACCGGCGGGAAGTATTCGAGTCCGGTTTCGATAGCGACGAACGACGTACCCCAAAAGCACGCGAGGGCGAGGAAGAGGAGGGCGTTCCGGTCGGCGGTGGAGGAGGAGGTTCGGAGCGACATCTGCGTAGTATATTCATTCGTCCGCGGGTAATTAAACCTGTCTACAAGAGTTCGTTAGAAAGCCGATTTTGGTGCAATCTTGTGTCCCAGGGACCCGTGGTAATTCGATACACGGGTCGCAGAGTTGCAGCGGCGCGTTACTCCGAGCGGAAGACGGAACATACAACCGCCGAGCGACGTATGGAGAGACAACTGGGCATGGACGAACGTGATATACGCCTGCTGAAGGCCATCTCGGACCTCGAAACCGGGAGTCCGGAACGACTCCACGAGGAGACGGACATCCCCGTCTCGACGATACACTACCGGCTGAACAACCTGCGCGACGCGGGTATCATCAAGAACGACCTGTACGACATCGACCTGGAGAAGGTGGGACTCGGCGTGACCGTACTGGTCGAGTTGCTCACCGACTACAGCGGTCCCCACCACACCTTCCAGGACAAGATTCTCGACGTGGAGGGCGTCACGCAGGCGTACTTCACGATGGGCGAAACGGACTTCATCGTCGTCGCCCACCTCTCGGGTCGGGAGATGGTCGAACGACTCATCACCGACTTCGAGCAGATAGACGAGGTGGAACGGACCAACTCCACGTTCGTCGTCTCGACGCTCCGCGACAGTTCGCGCGTCCTCCAGAACTACGAGTTGGAGACGCTCCTCGACGAACTGCTCGAAGACGAGTAAGCGCCGAGCGCCCCGTCCGAGAGACGAGATATTTCTTCACACGTTTAGACTATTCTCAAGAATTGATAATAAATCCAGCGGGTGCAAACTAGAGTTTAAGATGGTGTGGTGACAGGTGTTCAATATGTGGTCTCACACCACCAACCCATCCGGCGCGGAGACGACGACGGCGCGAATCGAGTGGCCGATGAACGACCACAGTGCGATGACGGTGCGCGTCGAGGCGTCCAACGAGGTGCGGCAACTGGTCGAGTACGAGAGCGAGGCCGTCCGGCGCACGTTGTCGAGGCTTCCGGCGGGCGCGACGGTACCCCTGAAGATGGAGTCGCTCGGGTCGCGCGGAAACGCGTGGCGCGTCACCGAACTCGTCGGCGTCGACCACACCCGGCGGAGGGTGACCTCGAATCGCGAGGACGTCCGCCGCGCCGACGAGGAACGCGGCGAACGCGAGCGACGCGTCAAAGTCTGACCGGAACGTCGGTACGGCGACTCGATTCGCCCCTCTTCTTCGCCGGACTCCTCCGTCGAGCGAACGGGACGGACCTACCCGGCGCCGTTCGCGGCGACGGATGCCGTCGCCGGTCGCCTAAACCACGTTCGAAACTTCCGAGAGCAAAAGTACCGAATATCGGGGATTCGATGGCTCTCTCCGGACCTTTCACCGGAAACGAGGTGTGCTACCGGGTCGCGCCGCTCGGCGGGTGTGGATTCCGAAGAGAATGTGAGCGGGCCGGGAGGGAGTTGAACCCCCGACCGTCTGATTAAGAGTCAGACGCTCTCCCTAACTGAGCTACCGGCCCGTGCAGTCGTTCGTTTCCGCGGGGAAACTAAAGGCCTTTCGTTTAAGTCCCTCGGTGGGAGAACGGCGCACGCCGGCCGACGGACGGAACGGGGGGTCGTCGGCGAACAAGTCGGTTCGCAGACGCTACTGCGGGAAACGAGTGCTGTTAAGTGTCGTCCGACCAGACGTGGTGACAATTATGAGTGCTGGGGTCACCATCTCCTCGATGTCCACCTACGCGATTCTGGGATGCGGGAGCGTCGGCCACGCCGTCGCCGAGGAACTCACCGAGGAGGGAAAAGACGTCCTCATTCTCGACAAGGACGAGAGCCGCGTCGAAGCCCTCCGCGACCAGGACCTGAACGCGCAGACGACCGACATCTCCGAACCCGAGGTGGCGGACGACGTCGGCGGCCGGGACGTGATTCTCATCCTCTCCTCGGACGTCGAGGCCAACAAGGCGGCGGTGTCGGCCATCCGAGAGCGCGGCGGCGAGCAGTTCATCGTCGTCCGCGCCTCCGACCCCGTCTCCGAGGACGAACTCGCCGAACTCGGCGCCGACGTGGTCATCAATCCCTCGGAGGTCATCGCCGACTCCGCGCTCCGCTCCTTGGAGTCGGGCGAGTTGGAGTACAAGGCCCGGCAGTTGGCCGACCTGCTGGAGTCGACGGAAGGGACGCTCGCCATCCTGACGCACGACAACCCGGACCCCGACTCCATCGCCAGCGCCGCCGCCCTGCAGGCCATCGCCGCCGAGTACGACGTGGAGGCCGACATCCTCTACGACGGCGAGATGGGCCACCAGGAGAACCGGGCGTTCGTCAACCTCCTCGGCATCGACCTGCTGCGACTGTCGGATGCGCCGGACCTCGCCTCCTACGGCGCGGTGGCCCTCGTCGACCACATGAAGTCGGGCGAACCCGATATCGGGACGGAGGTGGACGTGTTCATCGACCACTTCGAACCGAGCGAGGTCATCGACCCCGCGTTCATCGACGTCCGGCCGAACGTCTCCTCGACGTCGACCATCCTCACGAAGTACATCCAGGAGTTCAACATCAGCCCCAGCGAGGCCGTCGCCACCGCGTTGCTGTACGGCATCCGCGCCGAGACGCTGGATTTCAAACGCGAGACGACGCCCGCCGACCTGACCGCCGCGGCGTACCTCTACCCGTTCGCCGACCACGACACGCTCGAACAGGTGGAGTCGCCGTCGATGTCGCCGGAGACGCTGGACGTCCTCGCGGAGGCCATCCAGAACCGCGACGTGCAGGGGAGCCACCTCGTCTCGAACGCCGGGTTCATCCGCGACAGGGACGCGTTGGGACAGGCGGCCCAGCACCTCCTCAATCTGGAGGGCGTGACGACGACGGCCGTCTTCGGCATCGTCGACAACAACATCTACCTCTCGGCGCGGTCGAAGGACATCCGGATGAACATCGGCAACGTCCTGCAGGACGCCTTCCAGGGTATCGGCGAGGCGGGCGGCCACTCCACGCAGGGCGACGTCGAGATTCCGCTCGGCATCTTCACCGGCATCGAAACCTCCGAGGACAACCGCGACACCCTACTCCAACTCACCGAGGAGGCGGTGCGAAAGAAACTGTTCGCGGCGATGGGCGTCGAGAGCGAGAGCGGAAACGGAAACTAAAACCGAAACCGAGGGCGAGAGCGGCCGAATCCGAATCCGAGTTCGAGTCGAGTTCCGCTCCGGTTCAGGCGACGACCGTCTCCTCTTCCTCTTCGGAGTGTTTCAGACGCTCGATCACATCGTTGACGAGGATGACGTCGCCGACGGCGCGGACCCAGCGGTAGGGGAGCAGCACGCCTTTTCCGGATTCGATCCGGGTGCCGAACAGTTCGTTGTTGAGTCTACCGAGCGCGAGTCCGGTCACGGTCTGTCGGTCGAGGTCGAGGCGGATGTCCTCGACCTCCCCGACGAAGACGCCGTTGTTCGAGTAGACCTCGCGCCCGACGAGCGTCGTCAGCTCTTCGGGAGTCCCGTCCATGTGGATTCTCTTGAGGCCATCCGCCTTAATTGTTCGTAGCGCCGCGGGTGCGAGGGTCGGCGTCGGAGGAGAGAGCGGCAGACGGCCGTCTGACGCGGCCTCGACCGTGGATGGAACCGACCTCGGGTCGCTCGGCTCCGGTCTCGCCGTCCCGGGGTTTATAGGTGAAACGGTCGAACGACGTGGCAACTGATGGCATCGAACTCACGGAAGCGGTTCGCCGACCCCGCGGCGGACGACGACGCGAACTACGACTACGTGAACGACGACGTCGAGCGGCCGGGGATGGTCGACGACCTCGAATCGCTGGTCGACGGCGAGGTGCGCTTCGACACCTACTCGCGGGAACTGTACGCGACGGACGCGTCGGCGTACGAACAGACGCCCATCGGCGTGGTCATGCCCGCGTCGACCGACGACGTGGCCGCGACGATGGAGTACTGCGCGAGGCGGGAGATTCCGGTCCTCCCGCGCGGCGGGGGGACGAGTCTCGCCGGGCAGACGGTCAACCGCGCCGTCGTCCTCGACCTGATGACGAACATGGACGCCGTCCGCGACGTCGACCCCGACGCCGCGACGGCGACGGCGCAGGCGGGCGTCCGACTGGGCGACCTGAACGCCGAACTGAAACCGTACGGCCTGAAGTTCGCCCCCGACCCGGCGTGGGGCGACAAGTCGGCGCTCGGCGGCGCCGTCGGTAACAACTCCACGGGCGCGCACTCGCTGAAGTACGGCAAGACCGACTACTACCTCGAATCGGCTGAGGTGGTGCTCGCCGACGGCACCGTGACGACGTTCGGCGAGGTGGAAGTCGAGACGCTCCGCGAGGAGGGCGACCCCGACGGGTCGACGGAGGAGCGCATCTACGCCGAGGTTGCGCGGGTGTTGGACGAGGAGGCCGACGAGATTTCGGAGCGCTATCCGGACCTGAAGCGGAACGTCTCGGGGTACAACCTCGACATGCTGGTCGACGAGATGCGCGGGGAGCGCCGCCTCCCGGACGACTCCGGCGTCGACCCCGAAAGCGAACCGGGGACGGTGAACCTCGCCAGACTCCTCGCCGGGTCGGAAGGGACGCTCGGCGTCGTCACGGAGGCGACCGTCTCGCTCGAATCCGTTCCGAACACCGCCGCCGTGGCGCTGCTGACGTACGACGACGTGGTCGACGCGATGGAGGACGTCGCCCCCATCCTCGAACACGGTCCGGCGGCCGTCGAGGTGATGGACGACGTGCTCCTCGGACTCGCCGGCGAGACGCCCGAGTTCGAGGAGGTGGTCGGGATGCTGCCCGAGGGGACCGACTCGGTCCTCCTCGTGGAGTTCTACGCCGAGGACGACGAGCACGGCCGCCAGCAGGTGGCGGACCTCGTCGCCGACCGGGTGCCCGGCGGGGTGAGCGAGGCCGAGCCATCGGCGGGCGCGGCGGAGACGACGGCGAAGGCGCACACCGCCGTCGCGGCGATGGAGGCGCACGACGCCGAGACGCGCGCGAAGTTCTGGAAGATGCGCAAGTCCGGCCTCCCCATCCTCCTCTCGCGGACCACGGACGAGAAGCACATCGCCTACATCGAGGACACCGCCATCCCCGCGGAGAACCTCCCGGCGTACGTCGCGGAGTTCCAAGAGATTCTGGAGAAACACGACACGTTCGCCTCCTACTACGCCCACGCCGGACCGGGCGTCCTCCACATCCGGCCGCTGGTGAGCACGAAGACCGTCGAGGGCGTCGAGACGTTCGAGGCCATCGCCGACGAGGCGACGGACCTCGTCATGAAGTACGGCGGGTCGGTGTCGGGCGAACACGGCGACGGCCGCGCCCGGACGCAGTGGAACCGAAAACTGTACGGCGACGACCTCTGGCGCACCTTTCGAAATCTGAAGACCGCGTTCGACCCCGGCTGGCTCCTGAATCCGGGCAACGTCTGCGGCTACCAAGAGGACGAGGAGCGACCCGAGGGGACGGCCGGGAGGAGCGCCCACGACATGACCGAACACCTCCGGTTCGACCCCGACTACGAGTTCGAGGCCGAATTCGACCCCGCGATGGAGTGGCCCAACGAGAACGGCTTCGAGGGGATGGCCGAACTCTGTCACGGCTGTGCGGGGTGTCGCGGCCCGCAGGAGACGACGGGCGGGGTGATGTGTCCCACCTACCGCGCCACCGAGGAGGAGATACAGTCCACCCGCGGGCGGGCGAACATGCTCCGACAGGCGATGAGCGGGGACCTCTCGGACGAAGAGCAGTTCACCGACGAGTTCGTCGAGGAGGTGCTCGACGTCTGCGTCGGCTGTAAGGGCTGCATCAAGGACTGCCCCAGCGGCGTCGACATGGCGAAGATGAAGGCGGAACTGACCCACGAGTACCACCGGCGCAACGGGTCCAGCCTCCGCGACAAGATGTTCGCGAACATCGGGACGCTGTCGGCCGTCGGCAGCGCCCTCGCTCCCCTCTCGAACCTCGCCTCGAAGGTGCCCGGCGCCCGCTTCGTGATGGAGAAGACGGTGGGCATCGCCAGCGAACGCGACCTCCCCGAGTTCCACCGCGAGTCGTTCGTCGACTGGTTTCGCTCCCGTGGTGGTGCCCGAGTGTCGGAGGGGCAGGCCGCCTCGAAGGTGCTCCTGTTCCCCGACACGTACACGAACTACAACCACCCGGACGCCGGCAAGGCGGCCGTCCGCGCCCTCGAAGCCGCTGGCGTCCACATCCGGATTCCGGACGGCGTCACCGGGTCCGGCCGGCCGCCGCACTCGAAGGGGTTCGTCGAACGCGCGCGCGACTGCGCGGCGCAGAACGTCGAGGCCCTCGCGCCGCACGTCCGCGAGGACTGGAGCGTCGTCGTCGTCGAACCGTCCGACGCCGTGATGTTCCAGCACGACTACCTCGACCTGCTCTCCGGCGAGAACGTCGAGGCCGTCGCGGCGAACACCTACGGCGTGATGGAGTACTTCGACGCCTTCCGCCTCCTGGAGAACGCGGGTCTGGAGGCGGACGCCCCGCCGCGGTCGCTGACGTACCACGGCCACTGCCACCAGAAGTCGACGAAGAAGGACCACCACGCCGTCGGTGTTCTGCGCCGCGCGGGCTACGAGGTGGACCCCCTCGACTCGACGTGTTGCGGGATGGCCGGGTCGTTCGGCTACGAACGCGAGCACTACTCGCTGTCGAAGGCCATGGGACGCATCCTCTACGACCAGGTGGACGACTCCGAGGGAGAGGTGGTCGTCGCCCCCGGCGCGTCCTGCCGGTCGCAACTCGGCGAACGCGACGGAGGGGACGAACCGCCGCACCCGGTGGAGATGCTGGCCGAAGCGCTCGACTGAGCGGACGGCGAACCGCGGGCGCACGGACCAACAGCGGAGAGAACGTCAGGCGTCCGCCGACAGCGACGCCAGCACGTCCGAGAGGGCGTTCAGCGCCGCCTCGACGTGGTCGGGTTCGCGTCCGAGGGCGATGCGAAAGCCGTCGGCGTCGTCGAAGAACCGGCCGGGGACGACGAGGATTCCCTCGTCCCACGCCGCCTCCGCCACCTCGTCGCCGTCGGCGTCCTCGTGGGCGAGGAACGCGTAGGTACTGCCGTCGTACACCTCCCCGGAGAGTTTCTCGTGGGTGGCCGCGAATTCCGCGAGGAGTTCGTGGTTCGCGCGGAGGTGCTCGCGGGCCGTCGCCGACAGTTCCTCGCGGTTGTGGAGGGCGCGGCGGGCCAACGCGCGACTCGGTTCGGCGACGGTGGGGAGGTGAAACGCCGCGTCGCGGGCGGCGTCGAGCAGCTCTTCGGAGCCGATGAGCCAGCCGATTCGGAGGCCGCCGAGGCCGTAGAACTTCGTCAGCGACCCGGTGACGACGGCGCCGTCGAGGCCGGCGGCGGTGACGCCGCCGAAGGCGCGGTCGGTCGGGTTCTCGGTGACGAACGGGCCGTACACCTCGTCGACGAGGAGGAACCCGCCGGCCTCGCGGGCGGCGTCGGCCGCCTTCGAGAGCCGTTCGCGGGACGTCAGCCGACCCGTCGGGTTGTGGCGGTTCGAGGTGACCGCGAGGGCGAAACTGCTCCGCACCGCGGCCGCGATTCGGTCCGCGGAGAGTTCGTCACCCTCCTCCGGTCGGATGAAGCGGTCGACGCGCGCCCCGAGGGCGGCGGGCGTGGAGACGAGCGGTTGATAGCCCGGTTTCTCGACGAGCACCTGCGGCGGCGTTCCCTCCTTGCCGCCCCCGTCGCCGTCACTCTCGGCGACCGAGAGGGCGGCCGACTCGGCGACGAGGTTCGCGTGGGTCGCGCCGGCGGTAACGAGCACGTTTTCCTCGGCGACGTCGTACTCGTCGGCGAGTTGCGAGCGGAGCGTCACCTCCTCGTCGGGGTCGGGGAGGTCGGCCAGACTGTCGGGAATCACCCCGGACTGGTGCGCCGACGTTCGCAGGTCGCTCGACCCGAGGTCGTACGTCGCCTCCTCCGGCCGACCGGATATCCACTCGAGATACGGTAGCGGTGGGAACATAGAGCGTTAACCCACAGTAGACGGTCGACCCCAAAATGATGTGCGTTCGGGCGAGCGCGGACCGGAAGCGGAACACGTATCGGAGCGCCGACCGGTCCCCGGAAACCGGCTTCCCCCACGAAGTCCGAGGCGCCGTGAGTCGGAATGGAAGTATATAAAGAGAAGTAAATTATTTATACTGATACCGGTGCGTGACGAGATACCCGACGAATGAATATAAGTCGGTGAGAACACTACGTAATCTCGCCGGGGTGCCTCTGACAACCGGCAGCTACGTCGCGTCGGCCTTGCCCGGACCGACGCGTCGACTGGGAGTCTCTCCCAGTCATTTCCCTTCGAAGTATCTCAGGACCGCCGAGCGAAGTTTCTCGTACTCGGTTCGACGCGCGAGGTGCGCCTCGCAGTCGCAGTCCGACGCCCCGAACCCCGCGAGCGGCGAGTCTCCGGCGTTCAGCGCGGCCGCGGCGTCGCACTCGACGTCGGCGTGGGGTGCGGCGACGACGGCGCGGAGCGAGGTGTTCGGGTGGCCGCCGAGATAGTCGACGTGCCAGTGGCGGACGCCGTGTTCGCCGGCGGCGACTCGGCGGTGTCTGGCGACCCGGCCGAGCCCGTTCGACCCGAACGCGCTTCCGAGGTAGGCGTACGCGCCCGCCGGGAACGTCGCCGCGCCGAGCGCACCGACGGCTATCTCGCTCGTCTCGGAGAGCTCGAAGAGCAGCGCGTACGTCCCGGGCGGCGCGTCGCCCGCGCCGACGCCGAGCGAGTCCGTCCCCGCCGCTATTGCGTTGGGGTCGAGCAGCGAGACCACGCTCACAGCGCCGCGGGTCGTTCCGCGGCGGAGTCGACGAGGGCATCGAAGCGGGCGGCCGCGTCGTCGGTCAGGTCGTACGCCTCGTGGTAGTCGTCCGGGTCGCGGCCGCGTCCGCTGGCCGCGCCGACGACCCTCGCGATACGGTCGTAGTTGTCGCGGACGAGCGAACTCACGAGTCCCGGCGTCCCCGCGCGCTCCGCGAGTTCTTCGGCCGCGGACCGCCCGGCGTAGACGCGTCCCTCCCGCCGGTCGACGAGAACCATGGCGAACGGTGCCTCGCCGAACTGCCGTTCGAGGAACGCCTGCGCGGCGTCGTCGTACCACGAGATGGCGCCCACGTCATCCAGTTCCCGGAGGGCGCGCGCCGCGACGGAGCAGTACGGACACTCGCCGTCGTACACGAGGACCGACTCGTACTCGGACATGGTCGGATATCGGGGTCGCGGGCGCAAAACGGTGCCGGGGTCGGGCGCGGCCGAGGCGAAACGGGGGCGCCGTCCCCCCGGCCCGAAACCGTCAGGTCGGTCGCGTCCCGAGGGGCGGCGTGAACGAACTCGTCGCGTGGCTTCGGGACCGGCCGTACTACGACGGGCAGATACGCGACCACCGGCGCGTCCCGGCGCACGACCCCGAGTTCGCGGAGACGACGCTGGAACCCCGCCTCGAATCGGCGCTCGCGGACCGCGGCATCGACCGCCTCTATCGGCATCAGGTCGAGGCCATCGAGGCCGTGCGCGACGGCGATAGCGTCGTGTTGGCCACGCAAACGGCCAGCGGAAAGAGCCTCGCGTACACGGTGCCGGCGTTCGAGCGAGCGATGGACCACGGGGGGCGGACGCTGTATCTCGGTCCGCAGAACGCCCTCGTCGCCGACCAGGACGAGACGCTGTCGGACCTCGCGCACGGCCTCGGCTTCGGCAGTCGCGTCTCCGTCAAGCAGTACACCGGGCGCCTCTCGAAGACCGAAAAGCGGGACGTGCGGGACCGGGGGCCGACCGTCCTCCTGTCGAACCCCGATATGCTCCACTACGCCCTCCTGCCGCACGCCCACCGTCTGTGGGAGTGGTTCTTCTCCTCGCTGGAGACGGTCGTGATAGACGAGGTGCACGGCTACCGCGGCGTGTTCGGCAGCCACGTCGCCCTGACGCTGCGCCGTCTCAACCGCGTCTGCGAGCGGTTCGGCAGCGACCCGCAGTACGTCTGCTGTTCGGCGACCATCGGCAACCCGGTGGAACACGCCGCGCGAATCACCGGGAGAGGGGAGGACACCTTCCGTCTCGTCGACGAGGACACGAGCGGAACCGGCGCGACGCACTGGGTGCTCTGGAACCCGCCGGAGTACGAGGGCGACCGCGGTGGGAGCGGCCGGCGGCGTTCCAGCCACGTCGAGACGCAGCGCCTGTTCGTGGACCTCCTGTCGAGGGGCCACCAGACGCTCGCGTTCACCAGAGCGAGACAGGCCGCGGAGCGCTACGCCTCCGAGAGCGCGAGCGAACTCCGCGAACGCGGCGAGAGCGAGGCGGCCGCGGGCGTCGCGGCGTACCAGGGCGCGTTGAAACACGAGCGACGGCGGGAGATAGAGGCCGGCCTGCACGACGGGAGCGTGACGGGCGTCTGGTCGACGAACGCGCTCGAACTCGGCGTCGACGTGGGCGGCCTCGACGCCGTCCTCATCGACGGCTACCCCGGCACGCGGATGTCGGCGTTCCAGCAGGCCGGGCGGGCGGGGCGCGGCGACGACGACGCACTCGTGGTGCTGGTCGGCGGCGAGGACCAACTCGACCAGTACCTCCTGCGCCACCCCGACGAATTTTGGGACGGGGAGCCGGAGCGGGCCGTCTGCAACCCCGAGAACGAGGAGTTGCTCCCCGCACACGTCGCCAGCGCCGCCGCCGAGAACTGGCTGAAACCCGACGACGACCGGCACTTCGGCCCGACGACGCCCGACGTGGTGTCGGCGCTAGAGACCGAGGGGTCGCTGGAACGCCGCGACACCGCGGAGGGCGCCCGCTGGACCCACTCGGGGGGCGGCAGCCCCCAACACGAGATGAGCCTGCGGACCATCGAGAGCCGCGAGGTGGACCTCCTCGACGGACGCTCGAACGACGTCGTCGCGTCGTTGTCGTTCGGGGACGCCCTCCGGGACGCCCATCCGGGCGCCATCTACCACCACCAGGGGCAGACCTACGAGGTGACGGACCTCGATTTGGGCCGCGACGTGGCGACGCTGCAACCGACGTGGGCGGACTACTACACGCGCGTCCTGCACGACAAGGAGATAACCGTCGAGGCGGACCTGAAGGCGAAACCGCTCGACGCCCGCCCGGACACCGAGGTGCGCTTCGCCGAGGTGACGATGCGGAAACGGATTACGGGGTTCGAGCGCCGCGACCCGAAACGGGGCGAAGCCATCGGCCGCGAGACGCTCGACCTCCCGGAGACGACGCTTCGCACGAAGGCGCTCTACTACACCGTCCCCGAGGACGTCGAACGCGAGATGCGCGCCATCGGCGAGCAGACGCGCGAGGACGGCGCCGGGCAGTACGACCTCTCGGGCGGAGAGTACGGCTTCGGCGGCGGCATCCACGCCGCCGAGCACGGCATGATATCGCTGTTCCCACTCTCTTTTCTCTGTGACCGCGGGGATATCGGCGGCCTGTCGACGCCGCACCATCCCCACACCGACCGCTCGACGATATTCGTCTACGACGGCCACCCCGGCGGCGTCGGCCTGACGGAGAGCGGCTACGGGGAGGTGGAGACCCTCCTTCGAAGAACGCACGAGTTGGTCCGCGACTGCGACTGCGAGGACGGCTGTCCGGCCTGCGTGCAGTCGCCGCAGTGCGGCAACGCGAACGACCCGCTGTCGAAGGCCGAGGCGGTGCACCTGCTGGCGGCGCTGAGCGGGCGGGAGGCGTGAGCCGTCAGAAGGGAAGGTGAATCCGGGACGTGAACCGGTCGACGACGAGCAACGACGCCACCGCCGGGAGGACGAGCGCCGCCTCCGACAGCGTCGACATGAGACCGAGGGCGACGATGAGCGTCGTCGCGCACGCCGGGGGATGGACGGCGTCGACGGCGAGCATCCCGGTACTCGTGAGGCCGACGGCGACGACGCCGCTGACGACCAGCCACGGCGGGTGGAAATCCAACGGCGTCGACGGCACCGAGAACACCGCCGCGGCGGCGGTGTAGGCGAGGAGGCCGCAGACGACACCGACGGCGTGGCCGCCGAGAACCGTCCGGGGGGTCGGACCCTGGTCTCGGACGGCGAGGACGAACGCGGAGGGGCCGAGGCTCGGAAACAGCGCCGGAATCCCGGTAACCCACGCCGTCGCCCCCGCGATGGCCAACAGGAGCGTCGCTCGGACGCCGACGGTGACGGGGTCTGGCAGGCCGAACGTCGGTCCGTTGAGAGGCATCGCGTCGAGGAAGAGACTCAGGAGGATCGGAGTTCGACGATACCGCGCTTCGCCGCGTCCAACAGTCGCTCGTCCAGCGGCATCCGCGACCACTCGTCGGGTTTGTCCTCCTCCGGAACCTCGTCCAGCAGGTCCACGTACGACGCGTGGACGTGCCGGCCGTTCTCGCCGCACTCCGGACACGTCACGATGATGAGCCTGACCCGATACGAGCGCTCCTGGGTCGTGCCGCAGTGCGGGCAGACGTACGTCTCTGTCACTGACTCCCCGTTTGAACTGCGGGTATTCAGGGTTTGCGGGTCGCGTCCGTGCTGCGTCGGCGAATCCGTTCACCGAGATGAACGCGTAACCGAGAACGTCTCGAACGTCTCGGCCGTGCGTGTCGTCCGTGAACGTCGAAAAGCGGCTTCTCGGCGACGGTCGCTCCGGTGCTACGGCTCCCGCCGCCAGACGATTGCGTCGGCGTTCGCGAGGGTGACCTCGCCGGCGTCGTCGACGTCCGGCGCGGTCAGCGCGGGGTCCCAGCCCTCCGTGGGAATTTCGGGCGCGTTCGCGTCCTCCGCGGCGTCCGCCGCGAGGGCGTCCGGCGAGACGTCGACGGGCACGCCCTCCATGTTGGCCGCGAACAGGAGTTGCTCCGCTCGGTCCGGCGCGGTTCGGAACCCATAGTAGAGCACCGTCCCCTCCGTCGGGTGGCGGTAGGTGAAGTAGTCCTCGTCTCTCAAATCGTCCCGAAGCCACGCTCTGTCGTGTCGGAACTCCCGGACTGCGAAGCGGTTCGCCGTGCGCTCCTCGCTCTGCTCGTCGCGCCAGTGAGAGAGGTTGGCGAACTCGTACACGTCGCGCATCCACGCGTCCGCGTAGGCGTCGAGGTCGGTCGGAGAGAGGTCTTCGTCCCCGTCTCCGCGCCCGCCGAGGGGATGCTCCAGCGCCGACAGCATCGCGGCCATCGCGTCGAGGTCGTACTCCGTCGCCTCCACGGCGCCGGCGAGGGCGTCCATGAACGAGTGCAGCGAGTCGAGGGAGTCGAACCCGAGGTCCTTCACGCGCCGGAAGTGCGTCGGACTCTCGAACTCCTCCTCCCGTAGTTGCCAGTAGAGGAAGTTCGCCTCCTCGGCGACCACCTTCACGTTCCACTCGGGGTCGGTGTCGCGGACGAACCCCCACGGCGCGCGCATGTTGGCGTTGACGAAGTCCATCGGCACGCCCGGCAGGAAGCAGTGAAACAGCATCGCCGCCGCGGGGTTGTCGTAGGCGGCGTCCAGCGTTTCGGGATAGTCCTCGCCGAGATAGGGGTTCACCGGCGACTGGTTGAACGCCACCGTCGGGTCTATCTGGGTTCCCCTCCGCACAGTGTCGTGGTTGGCGACGCCCGTCAGCCAGTGGCCGCCGAACTCCGCGACTTCGCGGACGCGCCACCACTTCGTCGCCCAGAAGGTGAGCAACGCAGGCGTGTTGTGCGCGAACGTGACCGGCGACCACTGGAACGAGTGGGGGTGCTGCTCGATGAGCGCCCGGTAGGAGGAGGCGAGTTCCCAGTCCTCGCGCGGCCACGGACGGCCGTCCTCGAATATCATCCACGGGCGGTACTCGGTGTCCGCCACCTCCTGCGTCACGGCGTCCATCTCCGCGAGGAAGGCGTCGTCGTGGTACATCTCGCCCGTTTCGGGGTCGTGGGAGGTGAAGTCCTGCGCGCCGTCGACGCGGATACCGTCGGCACCGAAGTTCATCTTTCGGCGCTGCATCTCCAAGATGAGGGCGCGAACGGTCGGTTCGGTGTAGTCGAGGTGCTTGCCGTACATCCCCGGTCCGAGGACGTAGCGGTCGTTCAGCAGTTCCGCGCCGCGGTCGTCGGCGTGGCCGAGGGCCACGTCGAAGACGACGCGAATCGGCCGCGGTAGGGCGTGGCAGGCGGCGATGAAGTCAACGAGTTCGTCGGGCCGGCCCGATTCGAGAATCGCGGGGTTCGGCGCGGAGAACGCACTGACGACGATGTCGTACCCCCAGTTGAGCGCGTCCGGGCGGCCGACGGCGGCGACGAGTTCGTCGTCGCTCTCCGCTTCGACCGACCAGAACTCGTGCGTCTCGGGGTTCTCGGTGAGCGGTTCGACCGGCATCAGTTGAATCCCGTCGTAACCGGCGAAGGCGCGCTCCCAGGAGGCGAGGTCGTCGCCGTCACGCAGTTTCTCGCCGATTTCCTCGTAGACGCCCGCGAGGCCGGCGAGCGACCCGGATTCGGTCGCGGTTCCGGGGTGAATCTCCAACACGCTCGTCGCGGGGTCGATGCGCGGGAGGCCGTCGTGGTCGGTCGTCGAGACGCGCTCTTCGTCGGTTCCGAGCGACCGGAAGTACTCGCGGTCGGCGCGCGTCTCGTCCAGTCGCCCCACGTCGTACAACTCGGCCGGCGCGAACGCGCCGAACGGGACGGAGTACGCGAAGGGGTCGGCGGCGGTACGCCACTCGTCCCCGTCGTCACCGTGGCCGTCCCCGTCCTCGTCGCGGTAGACGAGACGGTACAGCGACCCGAGTCGCTCCCGCGTCCCGGCGCGCATGCCTGCGACGACGCCCCAGTGGTACTCACCCTCTCGGCGGAGGGGGACGCGGTCGCGGCGGAACCGGACCTCGCGGACGTCCGTCTCGCCGGGGTCGATTTCGGAACCGGGCGTGAGCACCTCGAGGAACACGTTCTCCGGCGGAACTCCGGCTTCGAGGAGTTCGGGCGTCCAGAACCCGATTTCGGTGCGCGTTTCTTCGGCCCTATCGGCGTCGACGACGTGTGCGCCGAGTCGGTCCGTGAGTCGCTTGGCCGCCTCGAAGGGGTCGTCGTGGGCGGCGGCCGTCCCGCGGTGCCACGCGAGGAGTTCGTCGGTCGGTCCGTCGAGCAGTCGGACGCCCGCGTCGGTCGTCATGCCCTCAGTTCACCGGGAGGATGGCGACGTGGTCGACTTCCAGACCCTCGGCGGCGGCGGTGTCCTCGCCGGTGACGAGGTCCGTCGAGTCCACCTCGTACTCGTCCAGCGTCACCGTCGCGGTGTCGTCCCCGAAGTTGAGGATACAGACGTAGGCGTCGCCGTCGAATTCGCGGAGGAACGCGACGGCGCGGTCGGTGTCGGACTCGTAGTCGACGCGCCGATAGACGCCCTCGTACCCGAGCGCGGGCGTCTCGTTTCGGACCTCGATGAGGCGCTTGTAGTGGTCTCGAATCTCCTCACGGGCGTGGTCCCACGCGAGGGCGTCCCGGCGGCCGCGCTGGCCGATTTCCTGTCCGCCGTACAGCATCGGAACGCCCGGAAGCGTGAACAGGGCGCCCGCGGCGGCCATCGCGGCGTCGTCGCCGCACTCGACGATGTAGCGCGTCTCGTCGTGATTCTCGATGTACAGCATGAACGACGCGTGCGGCGGGAAACCCACCTCGGCGCGTTGGTCGACGGCGTCGAGGATGGCCTCGGCGGGCATGTTGCCGTCGCCCACCTGCCGCATCGTGAAGTACAGCGTCGTGTCGAAGTGCATGTCGAACATCCCGTTGTGGAAGTCCGCGATGTACGGGATGGTCTCGTCCAAGAGGAGGAACTCGGGATCCTTCTCCTTCACCCGGTCGTGCAGTTCCTGCCAGAACGTGTTCGGGACGGCCCACGCCATGTCGCAGCGGAAGCCGTCGGCGATTTCCGCCCAGATGTCGACGGCGTCGAGGAGGTAGCGGCGGACTTCGAGGTTCGTGTAGTCGAAGTTGGCGATGTACTCCCAGTCGAAGTAGGTGCCCGGTTCGCCGCTGTCCTGCCACTCGTACCAGTCGTAGTACTCCGAGTCGGGATTCTTGTAGGCGTCCTCGAAGAACGGGTGGTCCCGCGCGGAGTGGTTCAACACGAGGTCGAACAGTACCTTCATCCCGTGGTCGTGGGCGGCGTCGACGAACGCCTCGTAGTCCTCGCGCGTCCCGAGGTCCTCGGCGATGTCGTAGAAGTCCACGATGTTGTAGCCGTGCGGCGCGTGGTCGTTCTGCAGGACGGGCGTGAGCCACAGGCAGTCGACGCCGAGGTCCTCCAGGTAGTCGAGTCGCTCCTCGAACGCCTCGAACACCGAGTCGTGTTCGTCGTCGTCGGTGAACCCGCGGACGTAAATCTCGTACAGCGTCACGTCCTTCGACCACTCCGGCGGGTCGTTCGGGCGGTCGACGACGCCGGTCGCGCCGCGCGTCGTCACCGCCTCCGCCTCGCCGCCGTCGAAGCGGAGCTTCGACGAGGCTCGCGACTCTCCGACTCGCTCACCGCCGTCGGAACGCAGTTCCGACGAAGTTCCGGACTCTTCGGTGTCCTCACCGCCGTCGGAGCGGGGCTGGGACCCGGACTCCGACGGGGCTCGAAAATCCTCGTCGCCCTCACCCCCGTCGGTCATCTGCTCGCGCGAGAACTCCACGGTGTCGGGCACGCTGTAAGCGTCCGCGAGCGCGACGCCGTGGATACGAACGCGGTTCCCGACGGCCGAGAGGGGGATTCTGAGCTCCCAGCCGTCTATCGAGACGGCCGACGAGGAGACGCCGTCGCGGTCGTCAACGAGGAACTCGACGACGATGTCGTCCCGGTCGGTGTCGCTGTCGGGGTGGGGGTGCGGGTCCGCGCGGACGACGAACGCGTCGTCCTCGACGCTGCCCTGCAGTTGGACGCGCGGTCGGCCGCCGTCCTTTCCGCCGCCGGACCCCGCGCCCGACCCGGACCCGGAGACGCCGCCGCTCTCACCGACCGGGCGCGCCGACCCGCTCATCCCGCTCATTCCGCTCATCCCGCTGGCGCCGCCGCCGGCGCCGACGGGGGCGAGTTCGCCGGAGAAGACGCGGACGGTGAGCGTGTGCGTCCCGTCGGGCGCGTCGAGTTCGAGCACGTACGTCCCCGAGGTGTCGGGCGAAAAGGAGACCACGTCCTCGTCGTCAGCGAGTTCGAGTTGACTCCCGACGGGCGCACTCTTCAGGTGCCAGCGGTAGGTCGCGTCGGGGTCGGGGTCTCTGGGTGCGAGCTGTACAGTCTCACCGACGGCCATGAACCGGGGCGGGCCGGGATGGTGCATGAAGGGAGCAAATACCCGTCGGGACTTTGCCTTTGCCCATCCTTCGGCCGGCGTGACGTGTTTCATTCTTTGTCAACAATTCCCGAACCGACGACCGTTCATCTAGTCATCACGTTGACGTAAGTGTACTCGAATGTGAACAAAAACGGCCAATACTTATGCTCCGGGCGCACACCTCCTGCGTATATGAGACTACGGACCGCGCTGAATGAATACAAGCGCGACCACGGCGGGCGTTTTCCGGAGGAGCGTCCGACTGCCGATGGAGCGTTCTCCGGTCACGGCGACCGATTGGTGCACGTCGGAACCGACGGCGAACTTCGCGACTACTCCTCTGCGCTCTCGGGACTGTACGGCATCGACCGGTCGCGGTTCGCCATCGAGGCGAACGGCGAGATACGGTGGTTCGACAGCCTCGATACGGTTCGGCAGCACTACTACCGTGAGACGAGCCTCGTCGAGACGGAGTACGACGCCGGCGAGTACACCGTCCACCAGTACGACCTCACGCTCGGTCGCGCGCACGTCACGCACGTCGAACTCCGCGGAGCGATTCCGACCGGCGCGCACCTGACGGCGTTCCTGACGATGGCGCCCGAGGGACGCGAGACGCGCGTCGGCCGCCTCATCCACGAGGAAGGCGGCCCGGACGGAACGCAGGCCGTCGAAGTGTTCCACCGCGACGAACACGACTACGTGACGGCCTCGACCGGCCTCGACGACGTCCGCGGACAGATACCCGAACGGTTCGACGAGATACTCTCCGAGGACACCTTCGAGTTCCCCCGCGAGGCCGTGTTGGAGCGGTACGAGGACACCCACCTGAGCGGCGACATCGTCGTCTCCGCGCCCCTCGAACCCGAGGGTCGCGCGGTCCGGACGACGCTGGTCACCCAACTGTCCGACCACCGCTCGCTCAGCCGCGAGGAGGCGCTCGCCGACCTGAACCACTGCGCGCTGGCGCACGCCTCGGCCGACGACCTGCGGGCCGCGGCGCGCGAACGCGCGGAGGTGTACGTCCCGGACCACGTTCCCCGACAGAACCTCGTCCGCTCCGACCTGCGGGCGCTGTCGCTCCTGACCGCGCCCACGGGCGCGCACATCGCCGGGCCGGAGTTCGACCCCTTCTACACGCACTCGGGCGGCTACGGCTACACGTGGTTCCGCGACGAGGCCGAGGTGTCGCGGTACCTCCTCGGCGCCGACGACCGCCTCTCGCTCGAACTCACCGACCGACTGAAGACGAACGCGGAGTTCTTCTGCGAGACGCAGTTGGACGACGGCTCCTGGCCCCACCGCGCGTGGGCCGTCGACGGGTCGCTGGCGCCGGGGTGGGCGAACGCTCGCGTCGAGGGCTCCGACAAGCCCGAGTACCAGGCCGACCAGACGGCCAGCGTCGTCACCTTCCTCTCGACGCTTCTAGAAGGCCGCCGGGACGAACTGGACGCGGAACTCGTCGGGCGGGTCCGCGACGCCATCGAACTGGGCGTCGAGTCGCTGGACGACAGTCTCGAAGACGACGGCCTCCCGGAGACGTGTCAGAACGCCTGGGAGAACATGGTTGGTCGCTTCACGCACACCGCCGCGACGTTCCTGCAAGCGTACGTCGCCGTCTCCGAGGCGCCCGTCGACTCGACGCTCGCCGACCACGCGGCCGAGCAGGCGACGGCCGTCTTCGAGGGGCTCGACGCCCTCTGGGACGACGAGCGCGAGGTGTACGGCACGCGACTGCAGGGCGAGCAACTCGACTCGCGGCTGGACTCCGCGACGCTGTCGCTCGTCGACGCGTTCGCGGCGTACGACGGACTGGAAGGTCTCTCGGAGGACACCCTCGACAGGCTCGAATCCCACCTAGAGACGACGCTCACGGGACTCTACCGCGACGTCGGCGACGTGGCCGGCCTCATCCGCTTCGAGGACGACTGGTGGCGGACCGCAGAACAGGACGAACCGAAACTGTGGTCGCTGTCGACGGCGTGGGGCGCCAACGCCGCCGCGACGTTCGCCGTCCTCCTCGACGAGTACGGCCGCGGCGAGGAGGCCGACGCCTTCCTCGAGGAGGCGACGGACCTGTACGCCCTGCTCCGCCCGGACGGGCCGTTCACGACGGGCGGCGGCTATCTGACCGAACAGGTGTTCGACGACGGCACGCCCGACAGCGCCGCGCCGCTCGGGTGGTCGCACGCGGTGCGCCTGCACACCACCGGCCTGCTGTCGGAGTACGACGCGCTCCCGGCGCCGAAGCCGGCGCCCTCCGGACCCGAGAGCCGTCCCCGGTGGACCACCGGCGAGAAGTACGGCGTCGGCACCGTCGCCGACCACACCGAAGAGGACCCTTCACGGATCTGGTTCACGCTCACCGAGGGGTCGCTCACCGAAGTGCGGTTCCCGCGCGTCGACCTGATGAACCTGCGGACGCTCGACATGCTGGTCGTGGACGCCGACCCCGAGTCGTCGTACACCGCGCGGACGCACAACGAGACGCGGCGGGACGACGCTACCGACACCATCGAGCGCCGGACGGAGATGGCCGAGGACGACGCCCTCGTGTTCAGACACGTCATCACCGAGTCCGGCGACGGCCGCGGCCACCAGTGGAAACTGACCGTCGAGTACGCCGTCGACCCCGAACACGACGCGCTCCTCGTCGACGCCTCCTTCGAGGCCGAAGACGACAACGAGTACGAACTGTACGCGGTGGCCGACACGGCGCTCGTGAACACCGGCGGGAAGGACCGCGGCCTCCGCCTCGGGCAGATGGGGAGCTACCACCTTGTCGCCCGCGACGCCGGCGCGTACGACCAGGAGGGCGACGTCCGACCGCTCCTCATCGACGAGAACGGCGACGAGTACAGCGTCGCCGTCGCCATGACCGCCGCCGGGCGGTTCGACTGGGCGACGGTGGGCGTCGCCGGCACCGAACACCTCGCGCGACTGTTCTCGAACGGTGAACTGCCGAACGCGCAAGAGCGTGTCGACAACGAGAACGTCGTGCTCGTGGGGCGCATCGGAACCGGGACGCGCGTGCACGAGACGCTCGCGCTCGGATTCGCCGAGAACGCCGACACCGCGGCGGCCCTCGGCGAGGCCGCCGGCGCCCTCACGCGCGGCTACGAGTCGGCCCGCTCGAAGTACGTCGACTCCTGGCAGGCGTTCCTTGCGGACAAGGAACTGCCGGCGGCCGTCGCCGACGACGAGACGCTGGCGAACCAGTACCGCGCCTGCCTGATGGCGCTGCGCGCCGTCGAGGACAAGACGTTCCTCGGCGCGGGCATCGCGTCGCCGTCGGTGCCGTGGGGCGAGGCGGTCACCTCCGAGGAGCAGAAGGGGTACGGCTACAACTTCGTCTGGTCGCGCGACCTGTACCAGGTGTTCACCGTCTTCGACGCCATCGGCGACGTGGAGACGGGCATTCACGCCCTGCAGTACATCTACGAGTACCAGCAGGACGAACGCGGCTTCATCCCGCAGAACACCTACCTCAACGGCCGGACGCGCTGGGGCGGCGAGCAGATGGACAACATCTCGTTCCCGGCCGTCATGGCGTACATGCTGTCCGAACGCGGCGTCGAGTTCGACGACGTGAGCTACGACTACGTGAACGTCAAGCGCTCGGCCGACTACGTGGCGCGAAACGGGCCGCCGACGGCGCAGGAGCGCTGGGAGGAGGAGGCGGGCTACTCGCCCTCGTCCATCGCCGCCGAAATCGCCGGCCTCGCCTCGGCCGCCGCCCTCGCCATCGACGAGGGGTACGACGCCGACGCGCTCATCTGGTTGGCCCTCGCCGACGACTGGACCGAGAGCGTCGAGTCGTGGACGGCGACGAAGACGGGCACCGACCGCCACGAGCACACCCCGTACTACGTCCGCGTCACCCGCGACGGCGACCCGGACGCCGGTCACCTTCGGACCCTCGCGAACAGCGGTCCGACGCTCGACGAACGCGAGATAATCGACGGCGGCTTCCTCGAACTCGTCAGGCTGGGAATCAAGCCCGCCGACGACGACATCATCCAGAACACCGTCGCCGAGATGGACAACACCATCCGCGTCGACACGCCGTACGGCCCGGCGTTCTACCGCTACAACGGCGACGGCTACGGCGAACGCGAACGCGACGAGGAGGGTGCACCCTGGTCCATCGAGTCGAAGGGGAAAGGACGCCTCTGGCCCATCTTCACCGGCGAACGCGGCGAGTTCGAACTGCTGAACGACACCGAAGAGGAGGCGCTCGACCCGGCGAACATGCTCCGGACGATGGCCAGTTTCGCCAACTCCGGGCGGATGATATCCGAGCAGGTGTGGGACCGCGGGCACAGCACCGCGTACAACTGGGAGTTCGGCGAAGGGACGGGCGCGGCGACGCCGTTGGCGTGGTCGATGGCGCAGTTCGTGCGCCTCGCGCACAGCATCGACGTCGGCGAACCCATCGAGATGCCCGCGTTCGTCCGCGAGCGTTACCTCGACGCCGACCGACCCGAGGGGCCGAAACTGCAGGTGAGCACGCGCTTCATGGGCGACAACCTCGTCATCACCGGGAAGACGGACGCCGCCGTCGTCGCGGTCAAGACGCCGAGCGAGACGGCGATGGTCGAACCCGAGGACGGTTCCTTCGAGGTGGCCGTCGACATCGAACACGGTGAGAACCAAGTGACCGTCGCCGGCGCGACGGACGCCGACCTGACCGTCGCGGGCACGACCGTCACCCGCTTTACGCTCTGAGGCGGGGAACCGCACTCGCCTCGTCCCCGGCCTCCCTCTCACGCCCGCGGGCTTTTCTTTCGGACGCTCCCTAGTCCCTACATGGCCACGTACACGCGTCGGACGCGGGTCGCCGCGCCGCTCTCGGAAGTCTGGTCGTTTCACTCGAAGATATCGGGACTGGAGGCGCTGACGCCCGAGTGGATGAACCTCGACGTCGTCGCCGTCCGCGGCCCCGACGGCGAATCCGACCCCGAGGAACTGCTGACCGGGTCGAAGGTCCGGATGTCGATGCGACCGCTCGGTCTCGGTCCGGCCCAGCGGTGGACCTCCCACATCGTCGAACGCGAGTACGAGGACGGCGCGGCGATGTTCCGCGACGAGATGATCGGCGGCCCGTTCCGAAAGTGGGTCCACACCCACCAGTTCTACGCCGACGGCGACGAGACGCTGGTCGAGGACCGACTGGAGTACGAACTGCCGGGCGGTCCCGTCGGCCGGGCGGCATCGCCGGCGGCCGTCGTCGGCTTCGAACCGATGTTCCGGTACCGCCACCGGAAGACGAAGGAGCTACTGGAGTCGGGAATCCGAACGCGCGGTCGGCGAGACGAGTGACCGGCGGGTCCGTCAGTCCGCGCGGGTCGGGCCGAACGCCTGCGGGTGCGGCGCAGTGGCGATTTCGAAGCGGGCGCCGCCCGCCGTCCCGTCGGTGACGGCGACAGTCCAGCCGTGGGCTTCCACGATGCCCTCGACGATCGAGAGACCGAACCCCGACCCGCCCTCGGTCGTGGTGTGGCCCTGCTCGAAGACGCTCGCGCGGTCCGCGGGCGAGACGCCGGCGCCGTCGTCCTCGACGTAGAAGCCGCCGCGGTCGGGCAGGGGACCGACCGAGACGGTGAGCGCGTCGCTGCATTCCGTCCCGCGTTCCGACGAACCGTGCTCTACGGCGTTCCGAACGAGGTTCTCGACGACCTGCGTGAGTCGTCCCGGGTCGGCGGAGACGGTGCCGAGGTCCCCGACGAGTTCGAGCGTCGCCTCGCCCGTGTCGACGGCGGCCCAGGCGCGTTCGACGACGCCGGCGACGTCAACGGTGGACGTCTCGCCGACGGTCCGACCCTGCCGGGCGAGTTCGAGCACGTCGCTGACGAGGGCGTTCATCCGTTCGAGACCGTCGGCCGCGCGGTCGAGGTGGGAGACGTCGCCGGTCTCGCGGGCGAGGTCGACGAACCCCTCGACGACGTTCAGGGGGTTTCTGAGGTCGTGGCTCACGACGCTGGCGAACTCTTCCAGTCGCTCGTTCTGCTGGCGGAGTTGGCGCTCGCGCCGCTTGCGTTCGAGCGTGTACGACAGCATGTCCGCCGCGGTGCCGAACAGCGAGACTTCCCTGTCCGGCCACCGCTCGGCCTCCGCGGAGACGAGCACCAACGCCCCCGCGAGCGACCAGTTCGACACCATCGGAAGCGCGAGGAGGCTCGTCTCCTCCGGGAGCGACAGCGAGTCGACGCGGGAGGAGTCCGCGGCGTCCACGTCGGGTACGCGGACGTTCTCGAAGCGACGCAGGCGGTCGAGTAGCCACTCGCAGTCGTCGGCCGTCACTGCGACGGGGGGTAGCGACGCGCCGTCGGCCGTCCACTCGTGGGTCTTCCGCAACGCGTCGGCGTCGACGTCGTACGAGTAGACGGCGGCGCCGTCGACGCCGGCGAACTCGCCGAGACTCTGGAGCGTCCAACGTATCTTCGTCCCGATTTCGTCCACTTCGGCGCTCATCAGCGTCGTCGAGGTGTCGAGCACGGAGTCTTTCAACTGTTCTCTGGCCGTCTCGGCCTCTCGACGGCGGCGCTGTTCGGTCACGTCGCGGAGCGTGCCCACCGCGCGGTGGACGCTGCCGTCGAACACGTCGGGAGAGGCGGTAGCGACACAGCGGATGCGCTCGCCGTCTGCGGCGTACACCTCCGTCTCGAAGCGGGTCGTCGCCGACCCGCCCTCGTCGAACAGGCGGTCGAGTTTCTCGCGGATACGGCACTCGTCGTCCACCAACACCGTCGAGACGTGGCTTCCGACGACGGCGTCGCGGTCGTACCCGAAGAGGTCGACGAACACGTCGTCGACGGAGACGAACCGACCCGACCGGTCGAGAACGTAGACGGCCGTCTCCAAGGCCTCGAACGCGCTGTCGTAGCGTTCGGTCGTCTCCTCGGCGCGGTTGCGCGAGACGGCGTTCGCGACCCGTTTCGCCAGCACGGCGTACTGGTCCGTCCCGAGCGACTTCTGCACGTAGTCGGTCGCTCCGACCCGGAACGCGTCGCGAACGACGTCTTCGGACCCTCTACCGGTGTAGAGGATGAACGGGAGGTTCGGCCGGGCGCAGCGGAGGGCGCGGAGAAATTCGAGGCCGTTCATGCCCGGCATCTCGTAGTCGCTGACGACGCAGTCGGGTCCCGTTTCGGCGTCCGCGAGGCGGTCGAGAGCATCGTACGGGTCCGTCAGCGTCTCGACGGAGAGTTCGACGTCCTCGACTTCGCGTTCGAGGTAGACGGCGACCATCGAGGATAACTCCGCCTCGTCGTCGACGTAGAGCACGGAGATATCCTCGCAAAGCGTCATATCAGCGTAGCTGATTCGATGCGTTATCAGCGTTTCGACCCCAGTATCAAATTGGATATTCCAGTTCGTCGGCGAACTCATCTCGTCGGTCGGAACAGACTACGTGGGAGAAGAATCCACTCCCGCCTCCTCCGGGGCCGGTATCAATACTCGAACTCGGAAGCGCGTCTCGAAAGACCGATACGAGCGGCGGATTCGACGCGACGCCGGATGGAACGACGGGGGCGATGCGGCGCGTCGGCGCTCAGTCGTCGGCGGCGCCCGGTCGACCGTCCTCGTGAACTTCCCGGAGGAACGCGGGGAGTTCCGGCACTCGGGAGGTGTCGTGCGTCCCGACGGGCGGTCGGTTGACCTCCGCCGCCTCGGAGGCGTCGAGGTCCGTCTCGTCGGCGATGCGGGCCATCTCGCCGTCCTCTCTGGCGTCCTGGTCGATGCGCATCGAACAGAACTCCGCGCCGCACATCGAGCAGAAGCGAGCCTCCTTGTAGTTGTCCCCCGGGAGCGTCTGGTCGTGGAACTCGCGGGCGCGTTCGGGGTCCACGGAGAGGTCGAACTGCCGGCGCCAGTCGAACGCGTAGCGCGCCTCCGAGAGCGCGTCGTCCCAGTCGCGCGCGCCTGGCAGGCCCGCGGCCACGTCGCCCGCGTGCGCCGCGATGCGGTAGGCGGCGAGGCCGTCGCGCACGTCCTCGGCGTCCGGGAGGCCGAGGTGTTCTTTCGGCGTCACGTAACAGAGCATCGCCGCGCCCGCGCGCGCCGCCTCCGTCGCGCCGATGGCGCTGGTGATGTGGTCGTACCCCGGCGCGACGTCCGTGACGAGGGGACCGAGAAGGTAGAACGGCGCCCCGTCACACACCTCGCGTTCGCGTTCGACCTGTTCGGCGACCATGTCGAGCGGAACGTGCCCCGGTCCCTCGACCATCGCCTGCGCGCCGTGCTCCCGGGCGACGGCGACGAGTTCGCCGAGCGTCTCCAACTCGGCGTACTGCGCGTCGTCGCCCGCGTCCGCGAGACACCCCGGGCGGAGGCCGTCGCCGAGGCTGAACGTCACGTCGTGCTCGGCGAACACCTCGCACAGTTCCTCGAAATGGGTGTAGAGGGGGTTCTGCGTCGCCGTCTCCTCCATCCACTTCGCGAGAATGGACCCGCCGCGCGAGACGATGCCCGTCTTGCGGCCGTCCGTCAGCGGGAGGTGCTCCATCAGCACGCCCGCGTGGATGGTCATGTAGTCGACGCCCTGTTCGGCCTGCTTCTCGACGACGTCGAAGAGCAGTTCGAAGGTGATGTCTCCGACGGATTCGGCCCGCCTGACCGCTTCGTATATCGGCACCGTGCCGACGGGGACCGGCGAGTATCGGACGTTCGCCTCGCGGACCTCGTCCAGATTCGACCCCGTCGAGAGGTCCATCACCGTGTCGGCGCCGTGGTGAATCGCCGTGTGGAGTTTCCGCAGTTCCTCCTCGCGGGAACTCGTCTCCTCGCTGTTGCCGATGTTGGCGTTCACCTTCGTCGCGAACGCCTCGCCGATTATCATCGGGTCGAGCGACTCGTGTTCGCGGTTCGTCGGAATCACCGCGTGACCCGCGGCGACTTCCTCGCGGACGAACGCCGGGTCGACGTTCTCTCGGTCCGCGACGCGCCGCATCGCCGCCGTCGTCTCGCCGTCCCGCGCGTGTTGGAGCTGTGTCGGCATCGACTACCTAGTAATACCACCAGATGATAAATCTGGTGCGAGCGGAGAGCCGAAAGCGGCGTCCGACTCGCATTACCGCTCGCGAACCCGCATCAGCGCCTTCGGGTTCGCCCACGAGACGACCGTTCGCGGGTCGTCGCCGTGGCCGCCCGCCGCATCCTCGCCGTCCGTGAACTCGACCTCGAACAGGTCGTGCGCGCCGTCGGGCGCCTCCCGGAAGCGACGGTGCAGTTCGGCGACGTCCGCCGCGACGACGCGCCGTCTCGCGCTTACTCTCGTCTCGGCCGTCGCTCATGCGCGTCGGTTCGGAACGCGAGGGCAAGGAGCGTCCCCCGGCGGCCGGGGGACCCGCGGACGCCCGGCGAGGAACGCCCCGCGAGCGCCAACCACCGCAGGACCGCCGCAAGCCTCATTCGAGTCGCCGGGCGAGTTCCGAAGGCAATGACCGACGCCGTATTGGTCCTCAGACACGGAGAGCGGCGGGACAGCGTCGAGGAGAACTGGCGGGAGACGGCCGAGCGCATTCACGACCCGGGGCTGACCGACCGCGGGCGCAGACAGGCGGACCGCGCCGCCGAGCGACTCCGGGAGACGGGCGTCGAGGAGATATACGCCTCGCCGTTCCTCCGCGCGATCCAGACCGCCTCGCCAGTCGCGGACGCCCTCGACCTTCCGGTCCGCGTCGAACCCGGTCTCGGCGAGCACCTCAACCCGGCGTGGTTCGACGCGCACCCGGAGGTACTCGGCCGCGAGGAGCGAGTCGAGCGGTTCCCCCGGACCGACGTTGAGCACCGACCGCTCCTCGAACCCACGTTCCCCGAGGACGCCGCCGACGCGGAGCGACGAATCGGCGAGACGGCGCGACGAATCGTCGACAGCACGTCGGCGCGGCGGGTGCTGTTCGTCGGTCACGGCGCCACCGTCGGCGGCGTCGCGCACGGCCTCGTCGGGTCGGCCGAGGCGGTGGACGCGCCGCTGTGCGGCCTGACGGAACTCGTCCGCGACGGGGGAGGAGAAGGGGGCGAGAACGGAAACAGAAACGGAGACGAGTGGCGGGTCGAGTGGTCCGGCGACGTGGCGCACCTCGACGACGGGGCGTGAGGCGGTCGCCGGTTCTTACTCCGCGTGCTCCGGTCGCTCGGCGTACTCGATGGGGTCGCGCGCGCCGACGTTCCGGAACGCCTGCAGTCGGTAGGCGCAGGAGTCGCAGGTGCCGCAGGCCGGTTCCTCGTCGCGGTAGCACGACCACGTGTGCTCGAACGGGACGCCGAGTTCGCGGCCGCGACGGGCGATGTCCGTCTTCGAGTCGGTGACGAACGGCACTTCTATCGCTATCTCCGTCTCGGGTTTCGTCCCGACGTCGACCATCGCCTCGAACGCCTCGAAGAACTCGGGTCGGCAGTCGGGGTATCCCGCGTAATCCTCCGAGTGCGCGCCGACGAAGACGGCCGAGCAACCGTTCGCCTCGGCGTAGGAGACGGCCATCGAGAGGAGGTTCGCGTTGCGGAACGGGACGTAGGAGGTCGGTATCTCCTCGCTGTCCGGGTCGGCGTCCTCGACGGCCATGTCGTCGTCGGTGAGGCTCGACGCGCCGATGTCTGAGAGGTGGTCCGTCTCGACGTGCAGGAAGTCCGCGGCGCCCAGGTCGTCGGCGAGTCGCTTCGCGCAGTCGTACTCCTTGGACTCGGTCTCTTGCCCGTAGGAGGTGTGCAGGCAGTGGAGGTCGTAGCCTCTCGATGCGGCCTCGTAGGTGGTCGTCGCGCTGTCCATGCCGCCGGAGAGGAGGACGACGGCGGCCGGTCGGTTTTCGTCGGCGGTATCGGTGGTATGGGTCGTATCAGTCATCGTCGTAGTGTGTCGGAGTCGGGTTCTCGGAATCGGAATCAGGTCTCGGGCGCGTCGTTCCACAGGTCGACGTGGAGACGCGGCGTGTAGCGGTAGCCGCGTTCGAGGGCGAGGTCCGCGACGACGGTCCGCGTCGTCGCCAGTTCCTCGCGGGTCTGCCCCTCGGGCATGAGGAGCACGTCGGTATCGAGAATGTCGGCGTCGGCGACGCCGCGCAGGTCGTCGAGCAGCCCCTCGATTTCGGGCAGGTCCTCGGGACCGGTGACGACGAACTTCAACTGGAAGTCGTGTCGCTCGACCAGCGTCGAGAGCGGGTCGAGGTCGATGCGGCGCTCCTCGTGACGCGCCTCCCACTCGCCCACGTCGACGCCCTCGGGCGCGTTGGCGGGCGTCGGCGTCGACGTTGAGAGTTTGGGGCTTATCGAGGCGAGGTCCATCGGCGCGTCGGGGACGACGGTGCCGTTCGTCTCGACGGTGACGTGGTGGTCGTCGGCGAGTTCGCGGAGCAGCGTCGCGCTCTCGTCGTGAATCAGCGGTTCGCCGCCGGTGAGGACGACGTGGTCGGGGTCGCGGGCCCGGACGTCGGCGACGAGTTCGTCGACGCCCATCCACGCGTGCGTCGGTTCCCAGGAAGTGTGATAGGAGTCGCAGAACCAACACCGGAGGTTACAGCCGCTGGTGCGGACGAACGTGCTCGGCACGCCCGCGAGTTTTCCCTCCCCCTGCAGGGAGGCGAACAGTTCGTTCACCGGAAGGGCGGGACCGTCCGGGGCGCTCTTCGGTCTCTCTACCTCGGAGGAGACGGGCATTATCGGTGGCTCGCACAGAGTTCGCCCGTCTCGGCCACCTCGACGGCCACGTCGGAGACGGTGTCCGGGAGGCGAGCCAGGAGTTCCTCTTCGAGGAGGACGGCCATCACCTCGGCCGTCGGCGGCGCGTCGAGGACGACCAGCGAGTCGCCGTCGCCGCTGGCCTCGAACGCCTCGACGAGAGGGTCGCCGGACTCCACGAGGAAGCGGTGGTCCCACTCGTCTATTACGTCCGTCACCGTACCCTTGTCGACGACCCACCCCTCCTCGGTGAGTTCGCCGGTCACCTCGACGGCTATCTCGTAGTTGTGGCCGTGCGGACGGCTACACTTCCCGTCGTGGTGCATGAGTCGGTGCCCGGCGCTGATGCGAATCGGTCGGTCGGCCCCGATGCGGAGGACGCGCTCGCCCGCCCGGGTCGCGAGCGAGGAGCGGCCGGCGGAGTCGCTACGACTCCGTTCGGACCCCAGTATGTTCTCAGGCATACTCCAAGATTATCCGTGGCGGTGAAAAGTCCGCCGTTTCGGCGGCGTTCTCGGGGGTCGGTCCGGCGCAGTCCCCGGATTTCGCCTCGTCCGCCCGACTCACTCCCGTAAGTCCGCGACGGCCTCGCGCCACTCGTCGGGCACCCGAGTCGGCTCCGACGTCTCGGGGTCGAGAACGACCAGCACGGTGGAGGCGGTGGCGACCACCTCCTCCTCGAACCGGAGTTCGTAGGACATCTCGAACGAGGAGTTGCCGATATCGGTCACGTCGAGGGCGACGGTCAGTTCGCCGAGGCCCTCGATGGGCCGGCGGTAGTCTATCTCGATGTTCGCGAGCACCGTGTTCACCTCCTCCATGTCGAACGCCTCCCGGAAGAACTCGATTCGGGCCTGCTCGCAGTAACTGGCGTAGACGGCGTTGTTCACGTGGCCGAGCGGGTCGAGGTCGCGGAAACGGACCTGCAGTTCACTCTCGTAGATGAAATCTGTCACGTGGGGGTGGTCGACCGCGAGGCGCTAAATTCCGCCGGTTCGAGAGAGTGGACGGTGGCGAGGATTCTCGGACACTCGGTCGCGGCGAGACGCCTTTGCTCTCCGCTTACGAACGAACCGTATGGAGCGAGTCGCGTTCGACACGGTGGAACCGTCCGCCTACGAGACGAGCGCCGAACGACGGAGCCTGTCGGATCCGCTCGGGACGACCGACGTGGCGCTCAACCGCTATCGAGTGGCACCCGGCGACCGACTCGCCGGCCTCCACGCGCACCCCGGTCAGGAGGAAGTGTTCGTCGTCCTCGCCGGCGAGGCGACGTTCGAGACGCTGGATTGGCGCGTCGGCGAGCGACGTGCGGACGACGGCGGGGGCGGCCTCCGATGTCCCGACTGCGGAGAAGTCGTGACGGACCCGCCGCCGCGCGAGGAGTGGTGACCGAACCCCGAACGGGGAGAGGAGTCGTCCGAGGGCGGGGCGAGCGCACCCGAGCAGCGAAGTCGACGGCGGCCGACGCCCCGGTATGCCGGTCGCAACCGTCGGCGACGCTGCCGAGGCGTCGCTCCGCGTCACCGAGTCGACTATCGACGAGTTCGCCGCCCTCTCGGGCGACGAGAACCCCATCCACCTCGACGAGGCGTACGCCGCAGAGACGCTGTTTGGCGGCCGGGTAGCCCACGGGATGATAGCTGCGTCCGTCCTCAGCGCGGCGGTTGCGAGACTGCCCGGCGACATCGTCTATCGGTCGCAGGACCTCTCGTTCGAGCGACCGGTTCGGCCGGACGAGGAGGTGCGGGCGACGGCCGAGGTGGTCGCGGAACTGGACGGCGACAGACTCCGCGTGGAGACGACGGCGCGCGTCGACGGGGCGGCCGCGGTGACCGGCGAGGCGACGGTGCTGTCGCTTCCGCACGACGGCAGGGAGACAGACGAACGCTAGTGAGTCTCTAGCGACGGCCGCGCCGAAAGGAGAGAGTCTGCCGAATGCTGGAGAGCGTCGTTCGGGCGGATTTCGCCGGACGGCGAACGCTCGGCGCCGTCAGTCCGACGTGGGGGCGACCGGGTTCGAACCGCCGGCGGGCGCTTCGTGGTGCAGCGACTCGACCCGCCAGACGTTCGACCGGGCGCCGGCGCGCGAGAGCGATACCGGGACGGTCGTCCCTGACGGCAGCGCCGCCAACGTGTCGCGGAGGTCGGCGTCCGCGTAGTCGACGAGGTGACGTGTTTCGTTCGACCGCTCGACTTCGACGGTCATCGTGTGGTGGTCGTTCATGGTCTTTTTGACGACGACACGGGTCGGCGCGGCGGTTTCGACGCTCATACTTACGACTTGTGACCGGAAGACCTTAAATTGAAATATGTTTAATATATCGTGGTATAGAGCCGACGCTCGGTACGAGAGGTGGCCGGAACCGGTTCGTTCGACGCGGACGAACGTTCGATCGTGGACAAACGACGATGCCGACGGTCGGCCGTTAGATATTATGACATACACGCTCCACTTGAACTTTAATATTCATTTCTGCAGGGGCGTAAAAGGCACATTCAGTGAATTTCTTCCGATTGTAGTATAGATATTTGTACGTTTGGCCACCAGCCCTTTCTGGATGTCTTTTGTCTCACGATACGGGTCACACCATGGTAGATGATATCAGAGAGACAGACAGACGAAGCGTACTCAAACTGCTCGCGGCGGCCGGCGTCATCGGCGGGGGCGGCGCCGCGGCGAGCGGGTCGGCGGCGGCGCAGAAAAGTCAGGGCGGCGGTTTCCAGAAACTGACGTTCGACGTGGAGAAGAGCGGCTCACTCGTCGAACAAACGGACGTCGTCGACAACGCGTTCACCGTCGGCGAGGACGCGACGTTCGACGGCCAGCTGATTCTCACCGACCTCGAGGTCAACGAGAACGACGAACTGGTCGCCAGCGGACGACTCAAAGGGGAGCTCACGCAGAATCCGACGCAGACGATAAGCCAGACGTTCCAGACCGTACTCGGCACGCTGAGCGACGTACTCAGCGTTCTCAGCCCGGACGGGTCGGGCGAGTGCCCGGTACTCAACCTCGACGTCGGCGAGATATTCCTGGACCTGCTCGGCCTGCAGGTCGAGACGTCGACCATCGAGATAGACATCGTCGCCGTCGCGGGCGAGGGGAACCTCCTCGGAAATCTCTTGTGTGCGGTCGCGGGACTGCTGGATCCGGCGTAGTTCGGCTCACCACCCGTTTTTTTACCGAATTCGCCTCGCGCGCACCGCGACGACAGGAGAACCGTTCTCCCGCCGCCGGAGACAGGGCGAGCGGAGGTTCGTAACGAGGATGGAGAAGCCACGGTGATTTGAACTCACTCGCTCACTGCGTTCGCTCGCGCGTAGTGGCGGCGACAGAACGAGTCCGCCCTCCCCGATTTGAACGGGGGGCAAGCCGATCTACAGTCGGCTGCTCTACCAGTCTGAGCTAAGGGCGGTCCATCTACTGGTAGCGCCGTCGCCGGACTTAAGAATTACTCATTGGTCGTCGCGGGCGGCCAGAAACCGCTCGGCGAGGCGGTCGACGTGCGCCTGCGCGGCGTCGAGTTCCGGGACGGTCTTGGCGTTGTACGCCCGCTTCGAGCAGTCGACGTGGTTAGGGACGACTCCGTGAGCGTCCAGCGACGCCTCCGCGAGGGCGACCTGTCGCTCCGAGGCCTCCCACTCGGGCATCGCTAGTCGGGAGACGGTCGACTTCGAGAGACTCGACTTCCCCCCCGAGGAGATATCGCGCAGGCAGCGCTGGTACGGCGCGGAGTTCAGGAGGGCGCAGAGGTAGTGCGCCTCGCGTTCGTCGTCGGTGCCGACGAACATGCAGTGGTCGCCGGGGACGACCGGTTTCTCGCCGAGGAGGGGGTCCTCGACGGTCGAGACGACCGCGAAGTGGGGTTTGTACCCGAGGCGACACCAGACGACCTTGTAGTCGGCCCACGTGTACGGTCCGAGGCCGAACAGCGAATAGAACGGCCCGTCGTCGAACCACGAGGACCCGCGGGACTCCAGTCGCTCGCGGTTCGCGTCGAGGTAGGCGTACGTGTTCGGCGTCTCCCGGCGGAGGGTCGCCTCGTTGTCCTCGCCGGCGAATCGCTGGGGGACGAGGAGTCTGTCGTGACCGAACAGGCCGTACTTCACGACGTGCTTGGATTTGAGATAGGGGTAGACGTGGTCGGGTTCGATGTCGTTCGCCTCGATGGTCTCGCGGTCCAGCGCGTACACCGCCTTCGCGTCGTCCTTCACGCCGTGGCGGATGCGGTACTCGGAGGCGCCGAGCGCCTCCCGTTCGGCGTCCGCGCGAATCCACGGCGACGCCTCCGTCGTCGGGTCGGCGGCGACGAACGCCGTCTCCTCGGCGGCGAGCGTCCGGCGGAGGTCCGACAGCGACCCGAACGCGGGCGTGGTTCCGTCGCGCCTCGACCACCCCGTCGCCGGAATCTCGACGTTGGCGTCGGCGTTCTCGACCGCGGAGTCAGCAGGTGCCCCGGCGCTCTCGGAGTTGCCCACGTTCAGACGGTACAGCGCGGTTCCGGCGTCGACCTCGCGACCGAACGGCGACAGCGACCCGAAGTCGTGGACGCGGCGCATCGACAGCGAGCGGTCGCCGACGCGGCGTCGGCGCAGGAGTTCGCCCGCCGGTCCCGTCATCAGGTCGCGCTTGAGGACGAACGCCGCGCGGCCGCCGTCGCGGAGGAGGCGGTGGACGCAGGTCCAGACGTACGGGACGGAGAGGTCGTCGTTCGCGTGCCCGAGGCGGGCCTCCCGCCCGCGGTGCGGGAACAGGTCAAGGTCGGGGTCGGCCATCGGTCCCTCGCGCCAGCGGTCTTTCACCCGCGGCGTCAGCGAGTCCCACGTCAACCACGGCGGGTTGCCGAGGAGGACGTCCGCGCGCGCGCCGTTCAGGGGAGCGTCGGCGGCCGTCGTCTCCACCGCGTCCGCGAGGGCGACCCGCGGCGCGAACGATTCGACGCCGTCGCGCCGGAGGAGGGGACGGCACGCGAGGACGAGTGCGAGACGGGAGGCGCGGACGGCGACGGGGTTCACGTCGAACCCGCGGACCGAATCGGCGACGCGCGCGGCGAGGGCGGAGGGGTTCGCGTCGACATCGGCGTCGACGTCTGCGGAGTCGAGTTTCACGCGCGCCGCGGCGGCGAGGAACGCGCCCGCGCCGCACCCCGGGTCGAGGACGAGGGCGTCTCGGAACGCATCGGTTTCGTCGGTGCGGACGCTCTCGACCGCCAGTTCAGCCAGACCGGCGGGCGTGTCGTACCGGCCGAAGGCGCGTCGGACGGTACGCGGGAGCGTCCGGCGGTGGAGTTCGGCGACGGCCGCCGGGTCCGACTCGCGGACGAACGCGTCCGCGGTTTCGTCCGCCTCGGTCCGCGCCGCGGCCGAGAGGTCGGAGCGAACCGTGTCGTGGACGGCGTCGAACGCGGCGAGGAGGTCAGGGGTGGAATCGGAACGACCGCCGTCGTCGTCGGGGTCGGAGGCGGAGGCGGACGAACGGGCGGGAGCCACATCGACCGAGAACTCGCGTTCGGCGGCGGCCGAGAGCGTCGAGAGCAGGAAGTCGAACGAGAGCGTCCGGACGAACACCTCGCGGGCGACGCCGTCGGGGTCGTCCGCAAGTTCCGGAGGTCCGTTCGCGGACCGCGAGTCGGAGTCGTCCGCCAGTCGGTCGAACACCGGGCCGTGGTGCTCGTCGACGAACGCCCGCCACGACTCGCGGGCGTCGGCGGCCGGTGGGTCGTCGGCGCGGACGCGGAGGGCGGCGCGGTACCGGTCGAGGAGAACCTCGCAGGCGTCGAGTCGGTCCTCGTCGAGTTCGGCGGGTTCAGATGCGGGTGCGGAGGTCATCGGTGTGGAACGCGTCGCCGTTCGGCGGGGCGCGGCGACGACGCGTCCGTCTGCACCCGACGACGGGCGGTCGGAACTTAACGGCATCCGTTCGGTCGGCACCGGGGTCATCGGCCAAACCGGTTTATCGGCCGATCAGTCGGTGAGGTCGCTCTCCGTCACGCGGATGCCCTTCTCCGCGAGGTGCCGCATCTGTCGCTGCGCGAAGTCCTCCTCGCTCGTCCCGCGGGTGGCGAGCACGTAGACGAGGGCGTTGCCCGCGGGTCGCATCGTCCGTCCCGCGCGCTGGGCCCCCTGCCGGCGCGACCCGCCGAGACCGGAGGCGACGACGGCCAGTTCGGCGTTCGGCAGGTCGATACCCTCGTCGCCGACGCGGGAGATGACGAGCGTTCGGAGTTTCCCCTCGCGGAACTGTCGGAACAGGCGCTCGCGGTGGTGGTGGCGCATCTCGCCGTTGACGAACGGGACGTCCAACGCTTCGGCGATGGCCTCTCCTTGGTCCAAGTAGTCGACGAAGACGAGGGCCTTCGCCTCGGGGTGCTGTCGGAGCAGACGGCGCGTCTCGGCTATCTTCTGCGAGTTCTCGGCGGCGAGTCGGTGTTTGTCGCGGCCGTCGGCGCTCGACCACTCGTTGCGCGTCGTGTCGTCGGCCCACGGGACGTACCGTATCTCGACCTCGGGTTCCTGGACGTAGCCCGCCTCGAACAGTTTCGACCAGTCGGTGCCGATGGGCGGGCCGATGAGCGTGAAAATCTCCTTCTCCTTGTCGTCTTCCCGAATCGGCGTCGCGGAGAGGCCGAGTCGGTGCTTGGCTTGCAGGTCGGCGCTCCGGCGGTAGATGCGCGAGGGGACGTGGTGCACCTCGTCGTAGACGATGAGGCCCCACTCGCGGTCGTCGAACAGCGAGCGGTGCCGGTCCATCCCGGCCGTCTGGTAGGTGGCGATGGTGACCGGTCGGACCTGCTTTTCCCCGCCGTGGTACTCGCCGATCTGGTCTTCCTCCAAGGAGGTGTGTCTGAGCAGTTCCGAGCGCCACTGCGCGGCGAGTTCGCGCGAGGGGACCAAGATGAGCGTCTCGCCGCCGACGGCCGCGAGGACGCCGATGCCCGTCACGGTCTTGCCTGCGCCGGGCGGGCCGACGAGGACGCCCGCCTTCTGCGTCGTGAAGCGGTCGACCCAGTCCTGCTGGTAGTCGCGGAGTTCGACGCGGAGGTCCACGTCGAGAGGCGCCCCCGTTTCTAAGTCTCGGTCGTCCTTCACCGGGTAGCCCGCCTCGTAGAGGATGCGCTTGATGTGCGACTCCTTCCCTTCGCGAACCCAGCTCTCGGTGTCGGAGATGGGCGCGACGAGGTGCTCCTCGTCGAGTTTCTGCCGACCCACGTTACCCATCAGGCTCTCGGAGGCCGCTTCGAGCACCACGTAGTCGTCCTCGTGGGTGTACAGGCGGAACTGGTTCGCGCGCTTCCACTGGTTCTCGACCCACGTCTCCAAGTGCGGGGACCGGCGGGGGAGCACGGAGCGCATCATCCGCAGCAGGTCGTCCAGCGACTCGAAGGGCGCCTGCCAGACGTCTTCCTGCCGTATCTTGTAGAGATAGCCGCGGGTGCCCGTGTTCCGGTCGCCCGTGGAGTCGACGAGGTGGGCGAACTGCGCGAGTCGCGCGCGGGTGTACTGCGTCGGTCGGTCGACGATTATCTCGCGGCGCTCCGGGAACAGGATGACGCGCTCGCGTTCGGCCAGTTTCCCCCACTCGGTCGGGTAGTAGACCACCGGGTCCGCCTCGACGTTCATCCGCTGGACCGCTCCTTCGCGGGCCAACTGGTCGAGGGCCTCCGACGCCTCCGCCTGGGTGAGTCCGAGCCGTCGACTCGCCTGCTGGGCGGTCACGACGGGGCGACCTTCGGCCTCCAGAGCGTCGTAAAACCCGTCGACGGAGACGTCGACGAGTTCGGCCGGCGTCGCGGGCGTCGCGTCATCCGCCCTCTCGACGGCCTCGGTGGGAGCGTCATCCACCTCGTCGGTTCCCCCGGTTCCGTCGTCGAGTTCATCGGGGTCCCCGTCCGTTTCGCCGGCCTTGTCGGATTCGCCGGATTCGCCGGATTCGCCGGATTCGTCGGACCCGTCGGCGGCGCCGTCCTGCGACCGCATCTCCGAGAGCGTCGAAGGAGCGTCGGCGTCGTCGGCGTCGGCGCGGGCCGCGGAGTCGTCCTGAGCGCGGACATCGGTGTCGGCGTTAGCGTCGGCGTCACCGGTGTCGCCGGCATCGCCGGCGTCGTCCTCGGTCATCGTCTCAGGTCAGGGACGCGGCGGGGAAACGGCTTGCGCTGCGGAGAAATCCGCGGTCGGGGGAGCGTGAGCTCGGCGCGGCGGAGAGCGAGTCGAGGTGGCGAGAATCGAGTTCGGAACGCCGAGGGCTCGGTCTCGGTCGGTCGGCGTCAGCCGAGCGTGTTGAACCGCGTCGGCGACATCTGGTCGTACGCACGCTGGAGGTCCTCCCCGACGTCGACGAACGCGGGGAACTCTTCGAGCGTCCGGACGGCGTCGAGGTAGACGTAGTCGACGGGTTCGTCGGCTATCTCCTCGAACACCTGCCGCGGTCCCGACTCGCCGACGGCGACGAACGGGCGGCCGTCCGGGTCCGACTGCGGGGTCGTCCCGTGCTGGAGATACAGCGCCGTCATCGCCAGTGCGCTGGCGAGGGGGACCTGTCCGGGCGTCAACTGCCAGGTTACCTCGCGCGACCCGTACTCGACGGTCGAGACGTAGCCGTCGTCGAAGCGGAAACAGCGAACCGTCTCGTCGCCCCGTCGCCACCGCGTCTCGGTCTGTCGAAGGTCGTCGAGTCGCCAGTCGTCGTCGGAAGCGTCATCGGGCGGTCGAACCGCGTGCACGATTCGGCGAAGCGGCGCGGCGAGTCGGGTTCCGACCCGCCGAGCGCCGCGCCCCGTTCGGCGAAGCACCGAGGGCGTCATCACCGACCGTAGGGGGGGACCCCTTATCGAACTGACGGACGGACGCCGCCCGGAACCGACTCCTCTCGGGACCGACTCGGCGTTCGCGACGGCCTCGGAGAGGCACACCGGGTTTCCGGTGAACGGGTCGATTCGAGAGGATTCGGGGTGGCGGTCGTATCGAGGAGGAGCGACGACGTCCAGACTCACGGAGAGCCAGCGTTACAGCGACCGGACACCGGGCGTGCGGGCGGACACCATGTTTCCGGTGAAACGGGGGAGGGATGTCTCCGGCGGAAATCACGGGACGTCTGGCAGCGGACGGTGAGTGACGGCCGGTGGACGGCAGGTGGCGAGCGAGAGGTGATGAGCGACGGGCGAGAGGAGTCAGGCGGTAAGCGGCGGACGAGAAGTGGCGGGTGGCAGATGCAACAGGCCGGCGTTGGACGGCGAAACACACCGTGTTTCCGGTGAGACGGCGGGAACGGACGGTGAGTTCGGTGAGACGCGGACACACCGGGTTTCCGGTGAATCGCCCCGACGGGGTCACGTCCGCCCGACGTCGGTCCACGTGCAGCGACGGATTACTCCGAGCGCTCGAATCCCACACCCCGTTTCCGGTGAATACAGCCATCCAAGCGGTCAAAGTCCCTCGAAACGACGGTGTTCGGGGAATTCGTGTGAGTGGCGGTCACACCGGGTTTCCGGTGAACGGACGAATCAAACGGGGACGACTCTCTCCTCCTTCTCTCGTTTAAAGCGCGTTTTCGCCGTCTCGCGTCGTCCCCTCGCCGCCGACTCGGAACGTCTTCCCTACCGAAAGGAGACGGGAGCGAGCGTTACTGAACAGCTAGTATAACAACTATTAAATAGTTGTTCAGTGTAAAAGTCCATTGATACACTTGTGAGCAGATAATAGTTCGTTACTCGAACTGACCGCAAGCGAAACGTGGGTCGCTCCACGGTTCGATGGCCGAGAATCCGGCTTCGGGTTCTCCGCGGCCACGTCGGAGAATGTCGGCGCTCGTACGCGCGACTGTCGGACGGGACGACGGACCTGACCGGTGGCCGGGAGACTCTTGCCACCTGTCGCCGGTCCGTTCTTCTATCCGTCGTAGCGGTACCGCTCGGTCATTTTCGAGGTTTTCGGTCTTACACAGATTCCAGTCTTCCAACACTGAGGTCCGACTGCCGCCCCCGCGATACGCGGGGAATCGCTTCGGACACACCGTGTTTCCGGTGAACCAGTTCCTCCGTTTCGACTGGACCTACCCCCGGGTGTGAGGCCGTTCACCGGAAACGTGGTGTGTGTGTCGCACCGTCAGATGACAAGCCATTTCACCGGAAACGTGGTGTCCTGTAGTATGCCGAACGCCAGCGACGACCTCTTCACCCGGGAGGACCCCATCTTCGCCAACAAGGAACTCCTCGAGATAAACCACCTGCCGGGCGAGGGACGCATCGTCGGCCGCGACGACGAGATATCCAACCTCGCGACGGCGGTCAACCCCGCCATCTTCGGGCAGAGTCCGAGCAACGTCCTCATCTACGGGAAGACGGGGACCGGCAAGTCGCTCTGTGCGAAGTACGTCTCACAGCGTCTCGTCGAAACCGCGAGTGAGGAAGCCGTGAAAGCGACCTTCGCCTACGTGGACTGCGCGCAGGACACGACCGAGACCCAGGCGGTCCAGACTATCGCCGACAGCGTCAACCGCTCGGAGGTAACCGGAATCAAGGTCCCCGACAAGGGTCTCAGCACGTCGACGTACTACAAGCGCCTCTGGCGCATCCTCGACGCGCAGTACGACGTCGTCCTCATCATCCTCGACGAGATAGACAAACTGAGCGACGACGACATCCTGATGCAACTCTCGCGCGCGGGCGAGGCCGGGAAGATAGACCAGTGCAAACTGGGCGTCATCGGGATCAGCAACAAGATACAGTACAAAGACCGGATGGACGAACGGGTCAAATCGAGCCTCTGCGAACGCGAGTTCGTCTTTCCGCCGTACGACGCGAACCAACTCCGCGACATCATGGACGCCCGCAGCGACGCCTTCCGCGACGGCGTGTTGGACGCCTCAACGATTCCGCGGGCCGCGGCGCTCGCCGCCCGCGAACACGGCGACGCGCGGAAAGCAATCGACATCCTCCGGTACGCCGGCGAGATAGCGCAATCGACGGCCGCTCCGACGGTCCGCGAGGAGTTCGTCACGCAGGCGCGCGAACGGGCGGAGACCGACCGCTTCCGGGAACTCATCCGCGGGTCGACGCCGCACTCCCGGTACGTCCTCCAAGCGCTTGCGATGCTGTCGCTCTCGAACGACCGCAAGGACGGCTTCAGAACCAGTCGAGTCTACGAGGTGTACGAAAACATCTGCACGGGTCAGGGCTCCGATAGCCTGTCACTCAGACGGGTCCGCGACCTCCTGAAAGAACACGCGTTCCTCGACATCATCGAGCAGTCGAAACACAGCGGTGGGAGCGCCGAAGGGAGCTACACGAAACACCAGTTGCTCGAAGACCCGCAGGTCGTCAGAGACGTACTGACCGAAAACGTCGAGTCGTGAGCCGTCCGAAGGGCACGAGGCACGAGTGCGCAGTCGAACGCGCTCACTGGTCGCCGGGCGGTGTCGGGCCGAAGCGCAGCGGGGTCCGAAGGGCGGGTCGACATCGACGCGACCGCGTTGGATAGTTTACGAGCGGGAACTTATATCTTCCCACGTTCAGAAGTGATTGGAACAGTCACGCGTGACCGACCGGCTCACGGTTCGTTCGGCCCGAAGGGATTCTCCGACGCCTCGCCGTTCGCCTCGTCGCCCACCGAGGGGGTGTACGAGTCCGTCCGATAGCGGGCGTACGTTCGCTCCGCCCAGTCGAGGAACTCCTCGTCGGTGCCGTCGACGCTGGCGATGAGATTCCCGTGCTCGTCGTACGCGGCGAGATACGCGTGGTCGTCCACCAACATGAGTCCGAACTCCAATCGCTTCGGCGAGACGAACAGTTGGAACTGATCGAGTTCGTAGGCGCGGGCGAGGTCGTCGGGGTACTCGGACGCGGAGGTCTCGAAGACGCGTTCGTCGATGACGAGTTGGACGTTCGACTCGGGTCCGATGATTCGCTCGGCCGCCTCGTTGAAGATGCGGCTGACGATGGGGGTGATGCCGCGGAACTCGTCGACGTAGTCGCTCCCGGCGACGGTCAGAAAGCGGTTGATGGGCGCGTGCGGGTTGTCCGACGTGGCCGCGGTTCCGTGGAGCCGGCGGAGGACGACTGGATCGAGGTCGGCGACGACGCTCCCCACGTTGGCGAGCAGCATCGAGAAGCGGTCGGCGACGGCGACGGTCGCCTCGAACTCCTCGTACCCGTTCGCGACCATATCCCCCGCTGCCGTCAACGCGTAGCGCCCGTCATCGGTCTCCTTGTCGGCCCACCCTCGGTCGACGAACGCGCTCACCGTCCGTTGCGCCGTCTCGCGCGCGCACGAACATTCGGTTGCCAACTCGCTCGGGCGATACGGCTGTCTCCGTAGGGCGCGCAAAATTTCAACTCGACTCTCAGACCCGACGAGAAACGCTATCTCATCCCGTGCGCTCATGTGCGACTACTTGCTCGGCCGGTGCTATCACCTTTTGGACTGCTCGGTGCCCTGGAATCGGACGGTTAGTCGAGCAACCCGAGGTTGTCGATCCGTTTGACTATCTCGACGACGGCCGTCTCGGCGTCGTCGGTTTGCTTCCCACCTGTAATGACTATCTTGCCCGAACCGAACAGGAGGATGACGACCTCCGGTTCGTCCATCCGGTAGACGAGGCCGGGGAACTGTTCCGGTTCGTACTCGACGTCCTCGAGGCCGAGGCCGATGGCGAGGGCGTTCAGGTTCAGGTTGTGTCCGAGGTCCGCGCTGGAGACGATGTTCTGGACGGTTATCTCCGGGTCCTCGTCGACGGGGATGCTCAGACCGCGGAGTTTGTCGAAGATGATACCGAGAGCCTCGTGGACGTCGTCGATGCTCTTCGCGCCCGTGCAGACGATCTTTCCGGACCGAAAGATGAGGGCCGCCGCCTTCGGGTCCTGCGTCCGGTAGACCAGACCGGGGAAGTTGTCGGGGTTGAAGTCGGCACCCGGGAGGTCGTCCGCGAGTGCTTCGAGGTCGAGTTCCTGTCCGATTCCGGTCGATGCGACTACGTTCTGAATCTCGATGGAGTCTGCCGGCGCACTCATTGTTCGCTGGAAACGTCTCTCCCCTAGCTTATAAAGCGACCCGTTGTTATACGGGATACTCACCCGCCGTGGCCCACGCCGTATTTTGTATTCCGCGCTCGCCCGCGTACGTTGGCATCCGTACCGGTATATAATCTGTTCGGATGTCGTTCGAGCCGAGCTATCGCGCGCCTTCGTTACACAATACCACCAATATCACACCATTTTTTTGAAATCGTACCGAATCAACGGGGTTAAGTAGAACCCGGCCATTCGTAGAAATACGCGGGGCGCCCCGGGCCACCGAGGTCCGGAGCGCCACCTTCCGAGTACGCCCGAACCGCCTCGTCTCCATCTCGGGGGAGTGCTTCGCACTCTCACGACGAACGCGAGACGACGCCCTTAAGTGTTCGAGCCCACTTCGGAAGAATGCGAACGACACACCGCGACCGTGCGACGGTTCAAACCCGTCGCACACTCGGACACGGTCCCCTCG